>CAINNR010000001.1 GCA_903851235.1 uncultured Candidatus Berkelbacteria bacterium
AACACCACAAATTCACTGGATGGAAGTTTCAGTTATCTGAAACAAAAAGTCAGCATCCACCGAGGGTCAACCAGAGAGAACACAAACAAACTAATTGAGTATTTATTGAATAATTAGCAACAAGAATTTGATATTAAGCCAAATAAAGCACAAATATGTTGTGCCGGACGGCAAAAGATCGTCCAAACGATTTCAAGCGCGAAGGCTCGAATTACTGTCAACCAAAAGAGTGCAACTGAACTTGAAATACAGATGATTGGTACGAGCGGGCCATTAAGGACAGCTGCCAAAGCCGCTCTGAGCAGCAAGACTGCTGAAGTCGTTCGACTGAAGGAATTGGTTATTAAATATGAAAAGTTTCTTGAAAGATTTCCGACATAGTTTTCAAGGTATAAATTCCCAACGCCACCGATTCGGTGGCTTTTTTTGTCGAGACAGGCAGTTTAGTAAAAACGCGGCCTTAATCGGTCGCGTCAAATAGTTGGGAATCTTCAATTGTTGGCTGGCCACGTCTATCACGGATGATTTTAAGATTTGAGGCGTGCGATGGTTTGCCGGGCTCTGCCGGTGTGATGTCAAATCGGACCAAAACCCCAAACCGCAAAACCTCGTCTTCTTCGGAGTTGGTCAAATCATCGATACAAAACGGAAGAACACTTCTTCTACACGGTCGTTTTATATAACCTTTGCCTGAGTCTGGGTCAAAGAAGCCGATCGTGCCAAGATACTGACGTTGTTCATCGGCGTCGATTGGTACGACGTGATATGCACGGAATCCCTTTTCCACAACGTAACGATCGAGACTAACTTCCATGCCGGCGATCAAAGTTCTGTCGCCATTGATTGAAATTCCTCCAAAGTGGACAAATGCCTGATAGCCATCGTCACAAACAATAAAACCATAACCTTTGGCGCTATCGAACCAATTTACTCGTCCAAACACAGGAGTCAGCTCCTTTCGGTTGTTCTCCGACTGATAGTATCATAAAAACATTAATTTGGAAAGATATTGACAACAATATACGGCAATACTATATAATATACTTTGTACTATATTAATGCAGGAAAAGCTGCATGCACACACGGCTGACAAAAGGAGGGTTTTATATTGCCAACCCGAGGGCTTGACAAATGTTTTTTGGTTTGATAAACTTTATTTGTAGGAAATAACTAAAGACTGTTAATGAGTTCTATTACATCTTAAAAGGGATTGGTTTTTCAGTGCCCCGACATTGGGCAGGTTTTTTGTTTAAAAATTTTTCAATTAGACCATAATATTGTTTTGTCTAATTGAGCTTAAATAAAAGGAGATATTAATGGCAGAGGAAAAAACCGCATTAGTAAACAAACGACTTCTGGCGAAGAAAAAATCTCACGAGGTTCCACTTCCGAACCTGATTGAGGTCCAGACCCAGTCCTATAATTGGTTTTTTGCCGAGGGGATGCGCGAACTTCTCGATGAAATCTCCCCGATTGATGATTTCTCCGGGCAGGTAATGTCACTCTCTTTTGGTGATTATTATCTCGGCGAGCCAAAGGTTACCGAAGCCGTCGCTCGTGAAAAAAATTTAACCTATAAGGCTCCGCTTAAAGTTCGAGTTTCGCTTCTAAATAAGCAAACAGAGGAAATCAAAGAAGCCGATGTTTTTATGGGCGATTTTCCAATTATGACTCACCGTGGCACATTCATCATCAACGGTGTCGAGAGAGTCATAGTTTCACAAATTGTTCGCTCCTATGGTGTTCTATTTACCGCCACCGAAGTCGCAGGCCGAAAACTTTTTGGGGCAAAAATAATTCCCTCTCGCGGCGCCTGGCTTGAAGTTGAAACCGACCTAAAAAATGTTATCTCAGTTAAAATTGATCGAAAACGCCGAATTCCGGTGACCACGTTCTTGCGAGCGCTGGGAGTTGGTAGCGACGAAGAGATAAAAGCTCTGTTCGCAGATATTGACACTCATGACGAAAATCATTTTCTTGAAGCAACGTTTAAAAAGGACTCGGCAAAAAATTACGAAGAGGGTTTGGTTGAGACATACAAAAAAATCCGACCCGGCGATTTGGCAACGGTTGAAAGCGCAAAGTCATTTATCGAAGCGATGTTTTTCAACATTAAGCGCTATGATATCGGTCGAGTCGGTCGTTATAAAATTAATGCCAGACTTGGCGTTGAAACTGAAAATATCCCGGAGAACCGTGTTTTGCGTAAGGACGACTTCATTGCCATTATCCGAGAAATTATTGAACTTAACAATAATCCAGAAGCTCAGCCGGACGACACCGACAGTTTAAAAAATCGCCGAATCCGAGCTGTTGGTGAGCTAATTCAAGGCCGCGTCCATGTCGGTCTGCTTCGTGTTGAGCGAATTGTCAAAGATCGAATGAGCATCTCCGAACCATCGGAAACAACTCCGGCGCAACTGATAAACTCTCGACCGATAGTCGCTGCGCTGCAAGAATTTTTCGCTTCATCACAGATGTCGCAGTTTATGAATCAAACTAACCCATTGTCCGAACTGGAACACAAACGAACATTGTCGGCGACCGGTCCTGGCGGACTTTCACGTGAACGCGCCGGTTTTGAAGTTCGCGATGTCCACACTACTCATTATGGCAGAATTTGCCCGATCGAAACCCCGGAAGGTCCGAATATCGGTTTGGTTGGTTATTTGGCATCGTACGCAAAAATTAATGACTACGGTTTTATTGAAACTCCTTATCGAAAAGTTGTCATTACGGACGCTCGAGCCAGAGTAACTGACGAAATCTTCTATCTTGATGCTTCAAAAGAGGAAAAAACAATTATTGCTCCGGCTTCTGTCGAAGTTGATGAAAAAGGATTTATCAAAGATAAGCGAGTTATTGTTCGTCATGCCGGTGAACCGACAATTGCCGATGCTGTTACCGTTCAATACATGGATGTTTCACCAAAACAGATCATCTCGGTTACTGCCGCGCTTATTCCATTTATTGAACATGATGACGCCGCAAGGGCTTTGATGGGCGCCAATATGCAACGGCAGGCTGTTCCATTGGTTGAACCGCAATCAGCAATAATCGGAACCGGAATGGAAAGCGCCGCAGCTAAAGATTCCGGCCAGATTATCTTGACTGCTGTTGGAGGAACCGTCAGCCATGTATCTTCTAATCTGATTCGAGTAAAAGAAGCTAAGGGTTATGAACGTGATTATGTATTGTCAAAATTTGTCAGATCAAACCAAGGCACAGTCATTAATCACAAACCGCGCGTTGATGTTGGTGATGTTGTGGAATCCGGTGATCTATTAGCCGATGGTTCAGCAACACAGGAAGGCGAAATTGCGCTTGGAAGGAACCTGAAAGTCGCATTTATGTCATGGGGCGGTGGCAATTACGAAGACGCAATTATCATCTCTTCAAAATTAGTGAAAAATCATGAATTGTCATCAATCCATATTGAAAAGTATACTTTGGAAGTCCGTGACACCAAACTCGGACCGGAAATTCTTACTCGTGACATCCCGAATGTTTCGGAAGAGGCATTGTCAAATCTCGATGAAAACGGAATCATTCGTGTCGGCGCGGAAATTACCGCCGGCGATATCCTGGTTGGCAAAATCTCACCAAAAGGTGAAACCGAACTTTCAGCTGAAGAAAAACTTTTGCGCGCGATATTCGGAGAAAAAGCTAAGGATGTTCGCGATTCCAGTTTGCGCCTGCCACATGGCGAACGGGGAAAAATTGTTGAAGTAAAAATATTCTCTCGCGAATCCGGTGACGAATTGCCGGCCGGAGTTTATCAAATGGTAGAAGTTTCAGTCGCTCAATTACGAAAAATTTCAGTTGGTGACAAGCTTGCCGGTCGTCATGGAAACAAGGGTGTTATCTCGACCATACTGCCAGAGGAAGATATGCCGTTTATGCCGGACGGATCACCGGTCGACATCATCCTCAACCCGCTTGGCGTACCGTCTCGAATGAATATCGGGCAGCTTTTTGAAACTCATTTGGGCTGGGCGATGGAAAAACAGGGATTCAAAATCGCTTCCGCCTCGCTTGACGGGATTAAACTTGATGAAATTCGCCAAGAACTAATCAACTCCGATTTGCCAGAGGACGGAAAAATTCAACTTTACGATGGGAAAACCGGTGAGCCGTTCGATCATCGAACTGTTGTCGGAGTCATTTATATTATGAAACTTTTCCACTTGGTTGATGACAAAATGCATGCCAGATCAATCGGGCCTTACTCAATGATTACTCAACAACCACTTGGCGGAAAGGCCCAATTTGGTGGTCAACGCTTTGGTGAAATGGAAGTTTGGGCGATCGAGGCCTACGGCGCTGCTTACACCTTACAGGAGCTTTTGACAATCAAATCCGATGATGTTATCGGTCGAAGCCGAGCTTATGAATCAATCATCAAAGGCGAACCGATTCAAAGCCCGACCATTCCTGAAGCTTTCAATCTTTTAATTAAAGAAATGCAGTCACTTGGTCTTAAGGTTGATTTGGTAACTGATGAGAATGTTCCACTTGTTGAGCCGCCGGCTGACGAGCTTTTCGTCGAAAAATTGCCCGATGAAAAATCCGAACTTGACGAAGAAATCGACGAAAAATTGACCGAGTTGGCAGCCGAGCAAGTCTCTGAAGACGAGGACGTGGTGTCTGAAGAGATCATCGATGAGTAAATTAGACCAATAAATCAAATTAGACAAAATATTAAGGAGAATAATGCCAAAACTAGAAGTTAAGGATGCAGTCAATGTGCACGACTTCAAATCCATGCGGGTTTCAGTTGCGTCACCGGAAGACATACTTTCCTGGTCTCACGGTGAAGTACTAAAGCCGGAAACCATCAATTACCGAACGCAAAAACCGGAACGCGACGGTTTGTTTGCTGAGAACATTTTTGGTCCGACGCGTGACTGGGAGTGCTACTGCGGAAAATATCGTAAAGTTCGTTACTCCGGTGTGGTTTGCGACAAATGCGGCGTCGAAGTTACAAAGTCATCGGTTAGGCGTGTCAGAATGGGACACATTGATCTTGTTGTTCCGATCGCTCATATTTGGTACGTCAGAAGCGTGCCGTGTATTATGGGTCAGATTCTTGATCTCTCGTCTTCCGATCTGGAAAAAATTATCTACTTTGCAAGTTTTGTTGTTGTCGATGTTAATGAAGATCTACGCCAAGAAATTTTGGCTAAAGTCGAAAAAGAATTTGTCAATATGAAAGAGGAAAAAATTTCCTCCGCTGATGCAACAGTTTCCGATGCTTCAAAATCTATCTCATCCGAGGAAATTAATGCTGCTTACAAAACCGCCAAGTCCGAATTGGAAACTTTAAAAATCGGGAAAATCATCTCTGAGCGCGAATATTATAATCTTTCACATTCATATGGTAATGTTGTTCGCGTTGGCATTGGCGCTGAAGCAATTCTGGAACTGTTGGAAAAAATTGATGCTGACTCTGAAATTAAAAAACTCGAAGAGGAGTCAACATCCTTAATTGGATTGCAAAAACGTAAAATTATCAAACGAATCAGAACTTTGCAAGGATTGAAAGCTGCCAGTTTAAAGCCGGATTGGTTGGTATTGCGACGACTGCCTGTCATTCCACCGGATCTTCGGCCAATGGTTCAGCTTGACGGTGGTCGTTTTGCCGCTTCGGATTTAAATGATCTTTACCGCCGAGTTATTAACCGAAACAATCGCTTGAAGCGGCTAATTAATCAAGGTGCGCCGGAAGTTATCTGCCGAAACGAAAAACGCATGCTTCAGGAAGCCGTTGATGCTTTAATTGACAATTCGGCACGACGCGGACGAGCGACAACCACTGCTAATAATCGTCGCAAACTAAAATCACTTTCCGATATGCTTCGGGGCAAGCAGGGTCGTTTTCGCCAAAATCTTTTGGGAAAACGTGTTGACTACTCCGGCCGTTCAGTTATCGTTGTTGGGCCTGAGCTCAAACTTCACCAATGCGGTTTGCCAAAAATTATGGCAATGGAATTATTCAAACCGTTTGTTATCGGCCGACTGATCTCTGAAGGTTATGTTCATAATGTTAAAAACGCCACAAGACTGATCGAAAAAAATGAGCCATTTGTTTGGGATATTCTTGAGGACATCACCAAAGATTCTCATGTGCTTCTAAACCGCGCGCCAACACTCCACCGATTGGGAATTCAGGCCTTTCAGCCGATATTGATTGAAGGCAAAGCCATTAAGATCCATCCGCTCGTTTGTCCGGCATTTAACGCCGACTTCGACGGCGACCAAATGGCTGTCCACTTGCCGCTTTCAGCTGAAGCTCAAAAAGAAGCCAGAGAGATTATGCTTTCGAGAAAAAATCTTTTGAAACCGTCATCAGGCGAACCGGTTATCTCACCGACACTTGATATGATTCTAGGTTGTTACTTTTTGACTACTTTGGGCGAAAATTGTCGTGGCGAAGGCAAAGTTTTTGCTTCAAAAGAGGATGCGATTTTGGCTTATGACTCGAAAATTATCGAACTTCGGGCGAAAATCAAGGTCAAAATTGAGGACCAGCTAATTGGAACTTCAGCCGGCCGGATTATTTTCAATTCAATAACACCTGATGAATTAAATTATCGTAATCAGGATTTTGACAAGCCAAGCATCTCCAAGTTGATCGCCGAATCATTTAAAATAGCCGGTCTCGATCGAACCGCATCCTTTGTTGACAGCATTAAAGAGCTTGGCTTCCGTTACGCCCAAATGTCCGGTATTACTTTTTCCGCCTTTGACATTCAAGTTCCGCCACAAAAACAAGCGATTATCAAAAATGCTGAAAGTTTGCTGGAAGTTGTCAATCAACAGTTTCGCCGCGGTTTAATCTCGGAAGAGGAACGATACGCGAAAACGGTTGAAACTTGGATGAACGCTCAAGGCGAGCTGCAAGAGGCAATGCTTGCAAATTTCGATAAAGACAATGATATCAACACCATCCGAATTTCTGGCGCTCAAGGAAAGGTTTCTCAGTTAAATCAGCTGGCTGGAATGAAGGGTTTGGTTGCCGATCCGACCGGAAATATTATTGAACTGCCGATAAAATCCAACTTTAAAGAGGGGTTGTCGGTTTTCGAATATTTCGTCTCCTCCCACGGTTCACGAAAAGGGCGAGCTGATACCGCGCTTCGAACTTCGGAAGCCGGCTATCTGACTCGTCGTTTGGTTGATGTTTCTCAAGACACTGTCATCACATCCAATGATTGCGGAACGCCGAACGGTATTGTCATCAGTAAAGATTTTTATCAGGCGATTGGTGACGATTGGGCAAAACATTTAATCGGACGAAATCTTAACAAAGAAATCGCCGGATTTTCTCGAAATACTTTAATTGATGCTATAACTTTGGAGAAAATTTTGGCGACCGGTATTAAAGAAGTTGAAATTAGATCACTTTTGGCCTGTGAACAAGCTTGGGGTGTTTGCCAGCACTGTTATGGTGAGGATTTGTCAACCGGTCGGTTGGTTGAAATTGGTTCAGCGGTCGGAATCGTTGCCGCTCAAGCAATTGGCGAACCGGGAACGCAGCTGACGATGAGAACCTTCCATACTGGTGGCGCCGCTGGCGTTGATATTACCTCCGGTCTGCCGCGAGTTGGCGAGCTTTTCGAAGCCAGAACACCGCGATTTATTGCCGTGATGTCAGAGATCGACGGTAAAGTTGGTATCCGAAAAGAAAAGAGCAAAAATATTCTAACTGTTGTTGGTCGCGGTCAACTGGAAACTGAATACATTATTCCGGAAGATTATAAGGTTGTGGTTAAAAATGGCGAAATGGCAAAATCAAAACAGGTAATTGCTGTTTCGGACGATGAAACCAAAGAGCAAATCCGAGCCAAATCTGCCGGCGCTGTTAAAATTGAAGATGATAAAATTAAAATTGTTGCCAAAGGCAAAACCATCAAAGAATATATTGTTTCCGAGATGGTCGGATTGCGTGTTATGGATGGTGACGAGGTCAAACGCGGGCAGGTTTTGACTGACGGTCATGTTGACTTGCAAATCTCGCGAGAGTTAGCCGGCCGTCATTTTACCGAACGCTATGTTATGACCGAAGTCCAGAAGATTTATGCCTCACAAGGTCAGGAAATCAACGACAAGCATTTGGAGGTAATTGTTCGACAAATGAATTCCAAGGCCAGAATCGTTGAACCCGGTGATTCCGATTATCTAGAAGGCTCAATTCATGATGTTTATGGAATTAAACAAAAAAATCTTCTGCTTGCCGCTAAAGGTAAAAAACCGGTTGAATATGTTGAGGTCGTAATGGGAATTACTCGAGTTGCGTTGAAAACCGAGAGTTTTCTTTCGGCCGCGTCCTTCATGGAAACGACTTCAATTCTTATTAATGCCGCCATTACCGGCTCAACCGACAATCTTCGTGGCTTAAAGGAGAATGTCATCATCGGCCGACTAATTCCGGCCGGAACCGGCTACCGAAAAGTTTAGGTATTTACTTTTCCCATTTTCTTTGCTTTAATGGTTAAGTCTGCAAGTTATTCGTTATGAGTTTTTAGTTCGGGGTTTATTATGCCAACAATCAATCAATTAATCAGGCACGGGCGCAGCAAACCGGTTAACAAATCGAAAACCACTGCCCTAAAAAGCGGTTTCAACTTTTTGAAGAACCGCCCTGTTGATATTCGAAAAGGTTGCCCGCAAAAACGGGGGGTTTGTGTTAAAGTTTCAACCATGACTCCGAAAAAACCAAACTCGGCTCTGCGAAAATTTGCGCGTGTCAGACTGACAAACGGTATGGAAGTCAATGCATATATCGGTGGTGTTGGTCACACTTTGCAGGAACACTCGGTGGTTGTGATCCGCGGTGGTCGTGTAAAAGATTTGCCGGGTATGCGATACCATATCGTCCGCGGCAAACTTGATTTGGCCGGCGTCAAAGACCGCAAACAGTCCCGAAGCAAATACGGTGTAAAGAAAGTCAAAGAATAACGACATATGGCGAACAAATAACAAATCTTCAAATGATTAAATTCGACATTCTGGTATATTAATTGGATTTTAACTATGTCACGAGGTCATCAAAAAATTAAACGCCACCAACTTCTGCCGGACCGAAAATATGGCAGTACTTTGGTAACCAAATTAACTAACTACGTAATGGATTGTGGCAAAAAATCAGTGGCGGAAAATATCGTTTACGGCGCGTTGGAATCTTCGTCAAAGAAGCTCAATGCCCAACCGCTTGATGTTTTGGAACGAACATTCAAAAATGTTGGACCGCTCTTGGAAGTCAAATCAAAGCGAATCGGTGGCGCTAACTATCAAGTACCGATGGAAGTTAATCGTGAACGAAAAGAAACTTTAACTCTTCGCTGGATAATCGCCGCCGCCAAGGCTAGAAAAGGCGCTCCAATGGCGGAAAAACTTTCAATGGAATTAATTGATGCTTGCAACAACACCGGTGCTGCAATCAAGAAGAAAGATGATACTCACCGCATGGCCGAAGCCAACAAGGCATTCGCTCACTTCGCACGACTTTAATTATCGACTGTACTTCTCTAAAAAAATCTCGGCAGTAATTTTGCTGAGATTTTTTTATGTAATATATAAAAAGCTCGAAGCGAAGTGCCTCGAGCGAGAATCAACCAATCTCTAAACAAGAATTCTTGAATGAAACCAATGCGTTCACTTAGTGGAAGTTCTTTGGTCAATACGTGGTCACAGCCCGCTTGATGCATGTCGTAGTTCTGGCGAGCAAGAGAATGAGCAACAATAATTCCACCAAATGAATTTTCCTTAAGCCACGTGACTAATTCGGCTCCGGCTCCGTCGAGTCCGTCCACAAGTGTTAGATCAATCGAATTTGAAGTTACGATTTCCATGGTTTGCACAACATTGTTGGAACAAAAAACCTCATATCCTCGACCTGAAAGCCCAGCTCGCATTTCGCAACGCCATCTCACTTCATCATCAACAACCAATATCTTCTTTGCCACTCTGGTCACTTCCTTTCGCGGTATCGTCCGATGACTAGAATATACCAAATCTAATCACTGATTGCAAATTTTTGAACACAATATCATAATTTTATCGAACAAAAAAAACCAGCCAATTGGCTGGTTTAGATATCACTTGGTTCTGGGCCAAATGTCGGAACTGTCAAACCTGATAGCTCCGTTAGAGCCGGGGTGAATTCCTAGGTCTTCAGTAAGTGTAATGAAAGGTCCCCAAACTTTTCCCATGGATGTGTTGGTGAAGACACTTGCAATTGTCGCCGCTGTCCATTTCAATGTTTCTTCGCTCCTTTGTAAGACCCAAACCAAGTCGCCGGCCTTAAAGAATATTTTTGGACGATTGAGCGGGTTTGGCCCTATCATTTCGGGCGGGACAGATATCTGTTGGTATAATTCGAAGAAAACCGGACTTAGCCTGATGACCTTCGTGGGGTTAACTACTTGCTCGGATACCTCAAAAGTATCAATCATACCGGTAATGTCGCAGGCGTAGTATTTTTTGCGGGCGTCTGCTCTGAATCCCTCGCCTCTTTCGTGGCTGTAGAGCATTCTGGCGCTGGAAATCATTGACTCACGCGATCGTTTTACCAAAATGTCAGCTTTGTGATCGCCGCCATCAAATTCTTGGTAACCCGGCTGGTCGACGGCACAGAAGTGATCAAATTCATCCAATTCTGCGAAGGTAGTTGTCTGTGTCAATAATAAAGGGACGCCAGTTCCGCTTCCTGATACCTGGTTTGAGAACAGGTCTAAAAACATATCAGGAATAGTAATGTTGCTCCAGTCAATTCGGCTCAGTTCCATTTTACTGAACAAGTAGAATACAATGTCGTGCAGTCGAAGAACTTTTGTTGTTGCTGGCATCCGACTGTTCTCATAAATATGACCATTGACGATAAAGATGGAATAGGCACTATATGGCGAGCCTTCCAAACAAGGTTCTTCTGCTCTGGGGACTTCTTTGATGGCTAAGTCAAAGTCTCTTGCAATACCAGTCGGTAGCTTCCTGAAGATTTCGGCTGATTCCCGATTCAAATTTGCCGGAAAGTTTTGATCGACTACAATGAAATATGATCCATTTGGTAACCTGCCGAACGTTTGGGGCTTGGCCATCTCCCGCACCTCGCTTTTTGGATAGTCGCGACGATTTTAGTATATGCGAATAGAAAATTTCTGTCAATCGAGGCGTAATATTTCAAGTCGTGTGTTAAATGTGCTCGATCGGGCATATTTAGGCTACAAATAACGGCAAGGTTGATATCGGAATAAACTTTTTTTTGCATATATACTATAATATATGCTATTGTTACCATAACATAACTCGATGGGAGGAGTTGCCATGAGCGGAATGTCGTCGGTTTTGACGAATGAAATCGCCCGACAGGTTCAGGTCAATCCGGATGCCGTTCAAATGGTGGTTCGCGAGGTATATGCTGAAGTTTTTGGTCAAGATGAGTGGGAAGCGAAAGTCGCAGAAATGGGCATTGATCTTTCGCGGTACGGCGTTCGCGCGATATGGGAATTTACAGGCAACCCTTTTAAACAGACCGGAGCTATTGTTGGCGTCATCGAGTATGATGCAAACGAGGCGAATGGAAGAATGGATCTTTACTTCAAATTTCCATCAAGAGAACTGTATGAGCAAGTTGAACTTGCGTTCTGCAAACCTGGCCGATATATCGGCCGAGTACCAGCCAACAAGGTAGTCAAGACCAGGGAAGGCGCAGTTGATAAGACTGAAGCGGTTGACAGAGCTTACGAACACTTGCGAGCGATTGAGGATTACATCAGGCCCTTTATAGGCATTCGCAGAGCTCGTAAATGGATTGAAGTACAGTCATCATCTCTGGCTGGGTTGCTGAAGGAGTAGTTGATTAAAAATCCGTCGCGGGTATGCGTTGCCCGCGATTTTTTTTTATTCATAATCAATTTCAAAGTTATTGTTTGACATTGGGTCGAGCGATGTGATATAAATAGTAGGCAAGAGGGCGTTTTTTACTTTGGCGACTCGCCAAAATTTAATTTCAAAATTCAAAGTCCAAATGTCAAATTATAATATCAAGATAGGAATTTAAAAAATGGCCAGAGATTACCCGCTTGAAAAAACCAGAAACATTGGAATTGCCGCTCATATTGATGCTGGAAAAACTACCGTCACCGAGCGAATTCTTTATTATACCGGCAAAAAACACAAAATCGGTGAAGTCCACGAAGGTGCGGCGGAGATGGACTGGATGGAACAGGAAAAAGAGCGCGGTATTACCATCACTTCGGCCGCCACGACCTGTTTTTGGAATGACAATCGTATCAATATTATTGACACTCCCGGTCATGTGGATTTTACAGTTGAAGTCGAACGTTCGATGCGCGTTTTAGACGGTGCCGTCGTGGTTTTTGATGGTAAAAACGGAGTTGAGCCGCAGTCAGAAACCGTTTGGCGACAAGCGGACAAATATAATGTGCCGCGGATCTGTTTCGTTAATAAACTCGACGCTATCGCCGGTGATTTTTACATGAGTTTTAATTCAATTATCGAACGCTTGAAAGCCAACGCTGTTGCGATGCAACTTCCGGTCGGAAAAGAAAGTGATCTCCGCGGTGTGATCGACTTAATGGAACAGAAAGCCTATATCTACACCTCTGAAGATCTCGGCAAAACTTATGAAACTCAGGAGATTCCGGAGGAGATGAAAGCCGAAGCCGAAAAATGGCGGGCAGAAATGATTGAAAAAATTGTCGAAACCGATGACGTACTATTGGAAAAATATCTTTCAGGTGTTGAGCCCACCATTCCCGAGCTCAAGGCAGCAGTTCGTGTTGCAACAATTAAAGGCGAAATCTATCCGGTTTTTGCCGGCACGGCGCTGAAAAACAAGGGTGTACAGCCCTTACTTGATGCGGTGGTTGACTATTTGCCGTCACCTCTTGATGTTCCGGCACTTAAGGCTAAAGTTTTGGGCTCAGATGAAGAGGTTGAAATCAAAATTGACGACGATGGTCCGTTTGTCGCTTTGGCGTTTAAAATTGCCGCCGATCCATTTGTTGGCAAACTAACCTTCTTCCGCGTCTACTCCGGAAAACTATCATCCGGCAGCTATGTTGTAAATACCAGATCGGGCGAAAAGGAACGTATTGGCCGAATTTTGCGTATGCATGCAAACCATCGTGAGGATGTGTCTGAGGTTTTCTCCGGTGAAATTGCCGCCGCTGTTGGTTTGAAAGCCACTGTTACCGGCGATACGCTTTGTGATATCGGACAAAAATATATACTAGAACAAATAACATTTCCTGAACCGGTTATTTCCATCGCAATCGAGCCGAAAACCAAGGCTGATCAGGAAAAAATGGGAATTGCCTTGCAAAGATTATCGGAAGAGGATCCGACATTTCGCGTTCACACCGATTTGGATTCCGGTCAAACCATCATCGAAGGCATGGGCGAACTGCATTTGGAGATTATTGTCGACCGAATGAAACGGGAATTTAAAGTTGAAGCTAATGTCGGCAATCCGCAAGTAGCATACAAAGAAGCGATTCGCAAATCTGTCGAGCAGGAAGGCAAATATGTTCGTCAGTCCGGTGGTCGCGGCCAATATGGTCATGTTTATCTGAAAATTGAGCCAAACGACGAAGGTGCCGGTTTTGAATTTATCAACAAAATTGTCGGTGGCGCAATTCCAAAAGAGTACATCGGACCTGTAGAGGCTGGAGTTAAAGAGGCGATGGGCAAGGGCGTTATTGCCGGTTATCCGGTTGTTGATACCAAAGTTACATTGTATGATGGAACGTTCCACGAAGTTGATTCCTCGGAAATGGCTTTCAAAATTGCCGGCTCTTACGCTTTTCAGGAGGGTTTCAAAAAAGCCGATCCGGTTATCCTTGAACCGATAATGAAAGTCGAAGTTACAATTCCGGAAGAATATACCGGTGATGTTGTTGGCGATTTGAATTCTAAGCGTGGTCAAATTGAGGAAATGATCGACCGCGCCGGCGCCAAAGTTATCGATTCCAAAGTCCCGCTGTCTTCAATGTTCGGTTACTCGACAACTTTGCGGTCGATGACACAAGGCAGAGGCAATTATACTATGGAATTTGATCATTATGCCCAGGTTCCGGGGAATGTCGCGCAACAGATTATTGAAGGCAAGAAATAAATTTCACTGATGGAGAGCATCAAAAGTTGAAATAAAAAAAGCGGAATCAATGACTCCGCTGCGGAAAGTTCCGATAGAGAAATTCAATTTTGTCACCGGGATCAACGTGCCTATTCTCACCCGACCCCATATAAACCGTACCGTTTATGGCAATTCCTATCCACGATGCTTGGTTATCAATCGGTCGCGACAAACCGTCAAAATCTTCGACATAAGCAAGGTCGATAACCTTCATACCCCGATACCAGTCAATCCGACGATACAGCCCAATGCACCTGTCAGTCACCCAGACTTTGTCAGGCACGTCAGCACCTCCTGCGTGATTTATCAGTAATTGTTTTATATCACACCACTGCACATTTTACAAGAAATATTGGAGAAAAAAATTAGTTTTCAAGAATTGTTGACTTTTGAGAAATTTTAGGTTAACATTAAGTTAAAGAAAAAAATATTGGAAAAATAGCGATAAAGGAGAAAAAATGGCTGCAGAAAAATTCGAACGAAACAAGCCTCATGTAAATGTTGGCACAATCGGACACGTTGACCACGGAAAGACTACTTTGACCGCGGCAATTTTGAAAGTCCAAGGTGATAAAGGGATGGCCAGAGTTGAAAAATTCGATGAAATTGACAACGCGCCGGAAGAGAAAGAGCGCGGAATTACGATTGCAACTCATCATTCCGAATATGAAACTGACAAACGACACTATGCCCACGTTGACTGTCCCGGTCATGCTGACTATGTCAAAAATATGATTACTGGCGCGGCGCAAATGGATGGCGCAATTTTGGTCGTTTCGGCAGCAGATGGTCCGATGCCGCAAACAAGAGAGCACATTCTTTTGGCAAAACAGGTTGGTGTGCCGAAAATTGTTGTTTTCTTGAATAAAATTGATATGGTTGACGACGCCGAACTAATCGACCTTGTTGAAATGGAAATTCGTGAACTTTTAACCAAATATGAATTTGATGGCGACAATACACCAATCATTCGCGGTTCAGCGCTTAAAGCTCTAAATGGCGATCCAGAAGCCGTAAAATCAATTTCCGAACTGATGGATGCCATCGACAGTTGGATTCCGGAACCGGTTAGGGATATTGACAAACCATTCATGATGCCAATTGAAGATGTTTTCTCAATAAAAGGTCGTGGAACTGTTGCCACCGGTAGAATTGCTCGCGGTGTGATTAAAGTCAACGAAGAAGTCGAAATTGTTGGAATTAAAAAGACGTCAAAAACTGTTGTTACCGGTGTTGAAATGTTTAGAAAAATGCTTGATCAAGGTCAAGCTGGTGACAATGTCGGCGTATTGCTTCGAGGGGTTGAACGTGAAGACATCGAGCGAGGCCAAGTACTAGCCAAACCGGGTACTGTTACACCGCATACCGAATTTGAAGCTACTATCTATGTTTTAACCAAAGAGGAAGGCGGACGACACACGCCGTTTACCAAAGGTTATAAACCGCAATTTTATATTGGTACAACCGATGTAACCGGCGAAGTCGAGTTCGAAGGCGAAATGGTAATGCCTGGTGATGAAGTTAAGATCAAAGTTAAGCTTATCGTTCCGATCGCGCTTGAAGAGAATCTCAGGTTTGCAATTCGCGAAGGTGGCAAAACTGTTGGCGCCGGTGTTGTAACAAAAATTGTCAAATAAACTCAAGCTTATTACAAAATTACGAATAAGATAAAAAGAATGCCAGCTGCAAAAGAAACAATTAAACAGAAAATTCGGATTAAGCTCAAAGCTTATGATTATCGGATAATCGATAAATCAGCCGCAGACATTATCGAAACCGCAAATCGTTCGGGTGCCAAAGTGATAGGCCCGATTCCGCTTCCAACCGAAATTTCAAAACTAACCGTAATCAAATCACCGAATGTTTTCAAAAACAGTCGTGAACAATTTGAAATGCGGGTTCATAAGCGATTGATTGATGTTATTAATCCGACATCAAAAACCATCGATTCACTAATGTCGCTTGATCTTCCGGCTGGTGTGGACATTGAAATTAAAATGTAGTATGTTACTTTTGATAAGCTGATCGCCAAGTCGGCGATTAGCTATTAGCGGTAAAAAAACAAATAACAAAGCCGAGGATAACATCTCGCCGAAGGCGGACAGTTCCTGGTTGATTTATTTTTTTAAATAGCATGAAAATTTTAGTCGGAAAAAAATTAAAAATGACTCGGATCTTCACTGCTGAAGGTTTGGTTCGTGCTGTGACAGCTGTTGAAGCCAAACCAACCGAAATTTCTGAAATCATCTCAGCTGACAAATCCGGTTATGATGCGATTAAGGTCAAAACCACCAATCGAAAAAAAACCAAATACTCTGAATTCCGAGTTGAAGAGAGTGAAATTGATGCTAAAGTCGGTGACAAAATAACAGTTGAAGTATTCACTGCCGGCGATATCATCACTGTAATCGGAACCAGCAAAGGGAAAGGATTTTCCGGGACAATCAAACGATATCACTTCGTCCAAGGTCCAAAAAGCCACGGATCTAATCAGCAACGACGGGTTGGCTCAATCGGCGCTGGTTATCCGCAACGAGTCATTAAAGGTCAACGAATGCCGGGACACATGGGCGATGAGCGTATTACAGTCAGAAATCTTGAAATCATTGATGTTGATTCCAAAAATAATATTATCCTAATTGCCGGTCCGCTCCCAGGGTCAACCGGGTCAGAAGTCAGAGTCATTGGAAAATAATTATGAAAATCGAATTTTACAAAAAAAATGGCGAAAAAGACAGTGCCATTGAATATCCCAAGAAATTAGTCTCCGAAGTCACGGACGCTAGATTGTTGGAATATGTCCGGATGGTTCGCGCTAACATGCGTTCAAACAACGCTCAAACCAAGGATCGAAGCGAGGTTTCCGGCGGCGGGAAAAAACCGTGGAAGCAAAAAGGTACCGGTCGGGCGCGCGCCGGATCGAGCCGAAGCCCAATTTGGTCTGGTGGTGGCGTAACATTCGGTCCAACAACCGATCGCAATTACACAATGAAACTGAACAAAAAAGAGAAGCGCTCCGCTCTTTTGACGGCGATTTATTCAAAGGTCAAAGATAAGAAAGCTATCGGAGTTAGCGATTTGAAATTTTCCGCTCCCAAAACCACAATGGCAGCAAAAGCTTTGGAATTGTTACCAATAAATGGCAAAGTTATGGTTTTTATTCCAGTTGCGGATGAAGTTTGGGAAAAATCTTTCCGAAACATCCCAATTGTTACCATCGCTACGGCAAATAAAATTGACATTATTTCTGTGATTTCATCGGACAATATCTTATTTACCAAAGAATCATTATCAGAACTGGAAAAACATTTCTCTGATAAATCTAATGTTAATATCGTCGATGCGAAATTGAGTAGTGAAAAATCTGTCAAATCCGAAAGTAAAAAGCTAAAAGATGAATAATTTGGTAATCAAAAAACCGATAATTTCCGAAAAAAGCTTTGCTCTTGCCGGCAGGGGAGTTTATGTGTTTTTGGTTACTTCTGCCGCCAATAAAAAAATTGTTGCCACCCAGGTTCACGAGTTATATAAAGTTGATGTTGAGGAAGTTCGAATCATCAATATTCCGGGCAAAATTAAAAGAGCCGGTCGCAAATTGGGTAAACGCAGCGATATAAAGAAAGCTTTGGTTAAAGTCAAAAAAGGCCAAAAAATTGCAATCTTTGAGGAAGAAAAGAAAGAAAACAAAAAGGAAGAAAGTCCACAGATAAAAAACACAGATAAGACAGTGAAAAAAGAAGATAAAAAAGCTAAAGATGAGAAGAAATAAATATGGCAATTAAAGTAATCAAACCGGTTGGAAATGGAAGACGTGGTACAAGCTATGTTGATTTTTCTGATCTTTCCGAATTATCATCGCCTAAAAAACTTCGCACAGTTATGAATAAAAAATCTGGCAGAAATAATTCCGGTAAAATCACTTTGGCCCACCGTGGTGGCGGTTCAAAGCGATTTTATCGCTTGGTAAATTTCAATCTTTTGACCGAGCCAACAGCGAAAGTCGTTGCAATTGAGTACGATCCCAACCGATCAGCGAATATTGCTTTAATCGAATATGAAAATGGCGCACAAGATTATGTTTTAGCGGCTGATAAAATCAAGGTTGGATCAAAAATTGAATGTGGTGAAACAACGGCAGTCAAACCGGGAAATCGAACAAGATTGAAAAATATTCCGGTTGGAACTGCTGTTCATAACATCGAACTACTTCCCGGTCAAGGCGGAGTATACTGTCGAAGTGCCGGAAATTCGGCAACGCTCTTGTCAATTGATGGTGATATCGCTCAAATTAAGCTCCCATCATCAGAGGTTCGACGAGTTTCATCACTTTGCTTCGCCACCATCGGTACCATTGGAAATTCCGACCATATGAATATTTCAATCGGCAAAGCCGGACGTACAAGACATATGGGAATTCGTCCGACTGTTCGTGGAAAAGCCAAAAATGCCGTTGATCATCCACATGGTGGTGGTGAGGGTGGGACATCAATCGGTTTGACACATCCAAAAACTCCGTGGGGAATGCCGACATTGGGTTACCGAACCAGAAATAAGAAAAAGAAATCATCAAAAGTGATTATTAAGCGTAGGAGCAAATAATGTCGCGTTCACTGAAAAAAGGACCATACATTGACGAAAGACTTTTGAAAAAGGTTGTGGATTCGAAAAAATCCACTGCCAGGGTTGTTGTTAAAACCTGGTCAAGGTCTTGCGCAATATCACCTGAGATGGTTGGTGCCACAATCGGTGTCCACAATGGGCGCGAACACATTGCTGTTTTGATTGTTGAAGATATGATCGGCCATAAATTGGGTGAATTTTCAGCGACAAGAAAATTCCGTCGCCATGGTGGAAAAATGGCCAAAGAACAAGAATCAAGCGAAAAATCCGTTTCCAAATCATAAATAATCTTCATGGAAATTAAAGTCAAAAGCAAATACTTGCGAATTTCACCCCGAAAACTTCGGCCGGTTGTTAACTTTGTTCGCGGAATGACAGCAATCGAAGCCAAAGCTAAATTGCAGTTTCAACCGAACAAAGGCGCCGGCATTATCGCAAATTTGCTTGATAATGCCTTGTCGGTGGTAAAGAATTCCGAAATTAGTCAAGACGTATTCTTCATCTCCGCTATTGCCTGTGGCGACGGTCCGCGATTGAAGCGTGGCACGCCGGTTTCTAAAGGCAGAATGGCGCCAATTGTCAAAAGGCAGAGTCATTTGACCCTGACATTATCAGACGACATCAAATTAGCTAAAGTCAAAGCAAATAAATCCAATATCAAGGAACCAAATGGGACAAAAAGTTAATCCAACAAGCTGGAGAATCAAAGTTAACGAGACATGGAAGTCCCGCTGGTTTGGTGGTGCGAAATATGCCGATATGTTGCATGAAGATTTGGCGATTCGAAAATATGTCATGACCGAGTTCCGAAGCGCGGCAATTGCCAGAGTTGAAATCGATCGAGATTCAAATAAAATTACTGTTGGTATTAAAACCGCTCGCCCGGGTGTGATTATCGGAAAAGGTGGCGCCGGCGCAAGCAAAATTAAAGACGGAATCGAAAAAATCGTTCGCGGCAGTAAAGTTAAAGTTAATATTGAAGAAATTAGAAATCCTGACGCCGATGCAAATGTAGTGGCGCAGAATATTGTAAATCAACTTGAAAAAAGAATGCCATACCGCCGAGCGATGAAGCAAGCGATCGAAAAAGCCGAACAATCAGGTGTTAAAGGCATTAAAATTCAAATTTCCGGACGTCTGAACGGCGCTGAAATTGCCAGAAGCGAAAAAGCAATTTTCGGACTGGTACCATTGTCAACGATTAAAAGTCAGATTGACTATTCATATACGCCGGCTTTTACCACCTTTGGAGTTATCGGAATCAAGGTCTGGATTTACAAAGGTAAATCGGAAAAGGTTAACAACGAGCCGATCAAAGAAAATAAATAATCAGGACGAGAAACCATGTTGCTTCCAAAAAAGATGAAACATCGCAAACAGCACCGAGGAAAATTACCTGGCAATGCCACGCGAGGTTTTGAAATTAACTACGGCTCTTTTGCATTGAAAACCTTGGAACGTGGCTGGATTTCCGCTCGTGAAATTGAAGCTGCCCGAAGAGCGATGACCAGATATATCAAACGCGGTGGACAAGTTTGGATCAGAATTTTCCCTGATAAACCTGTAACGTTGACATCGGCGGAAACTCCAATGGGTTCGGGAAAAGGTGCTGTTGACCACTTTGTCGCGACTGTTAAGCCAGGTAACATCCTTTTCGAGATGGATGGAGTCGCCCAGGATGTTGCAAAGGAAGCAATGCGACTGGCAACACACAAACTTCGGGTTAAAACCAAATTTCTAGTAAAAGAATAAACTTAGAAGGAATATCAATGAGCAAGGAAAGAATTGAAAAAATCAAAACAATGAAAGTAGCCGATCTTGAAAAAGAGCGTTATAGTTTAGTTGGTCAAATTCTTGCTTTGCGCGTCGATATTGCCAATCGTAAAACCAAAGGCATCCATAAAATTAAGCTGATGAAACGTGATGTCGCCAGAATTAACACAACTCTCGCGATGCGAAAGGAAACCAATGCCTAAGTTAGAGAAGAAAATCATTTCAAAAACAATTGAACCAAAAGTATCCAAGCCGCAAAAATCCGGGAAAATTTTATCTGGAAAAGTCTTTTCGATGCTGATGAATAAAACCATTGTTGTCGACATTGAGCGCTCAAAAACCCACCGCCTATACGGTAAAAGCTTTAAGGTTAATACGAAAATCAAAGCAAGAAATGATCTTGAAAATTTGAACATCGGTGACATTGTAACAATTTCCGAAACCAAACCGATTTCCAAAGAAGTGTTTTTTAAAGTTGTAAAGATCGGAAGTAAATAATGATTCAGCCAGGAACACAATTAATTGTCGCCGACAACAGTGGTGCGAAAATAATCGAATGTATTACTACACTTTTTAATGCCAAAAAGGACAAAGCTCACATTGGTCAGGTGATTTCCGCTTCAGTCAAATCCGCCACTCCTAGAGCCGGTGTTAAGAAAAAAGAGGTTGTCAGGGCGGTAATTGTTAGACAACGGGCACCATTTGGTCGTCCGGATGGCTCGACAATAAAATTCTCAGAAAATGCTGTTGTTATTGTCGATAAAGATGGAAATCCGCGTGGTACCCGAGTGTTTGGCCCAATTCCGCGCGAACTTCGCGATGGTTTTATGAAAATTATTTCTCTAGCTCCTGAGGTTGTATAAATGAAAATCAAGAAAAATGACAATGTGGCAGTTATCGCCGGTAAAGATCGTGGAAAAACCGGTCTGGTTGAGCGTGTATTTCCGACTGATAGCAAAGTTGTTATTACCGGTGTTGCGGTTTACAAAAAAAGTGTAAAGCCGACAAGGCGTGCGCCAAAGGGGGGAATTATCGAAATAAATGCCAAAATTGCCGTTAGCAATGTTGCAATTATCTGCCCAAGCTGTTCAAAAATCACCAAAGTTGGTTACGGAAAATCGGGCGATAAAAAAATTCGAATTTGCAAAAAGTGCCAAGGAAGCCTTGAGTTGGAAAAGAAATAATATGACAAATTTAGAAAAATTCTACAATATGGAAGTGAAAAATGGTTTGAAAGCACAGTTTGGCTACAAGAACGATTTTCAAATTCCGAAAGTCACCAAAGTCACAGTCAACATGGGTCTTGGTTTGGCCAAAGATTCGGATGATATTTTAAAAACCGCCATTTCAGTCATGGAACAAATAACTGGCCAGAAACCGAGAATAAACAAATCGAAAAAATCAATTGCCGGTTTTAAACTTCGCTCCGGTCAGGTTGTCGGACTTTCAGTTACGCTTCGCGGTTCACGAATGTATGATTTTATGGAGCGATTAATCAATTTAACACTACCAAGAATTCGAGATTTCCGTGGTATAGATGACAAAAGCTTTGATCAGCTGGGCAATTTTTCACTCGGCATTCGCGACCATACGATCTTCCCTGAAATTAAATTTGACAGTGTAAAGGAAACTATCAGCTTGCAGGTTAATATATCAACCAGTGCCAAAAATCAAGTTGATGGCAAAAAATTACTTCTGCTTCTCGGATTTCCGTTTAGCAAAAAAGCCGAGACAAGAAAAAATAAATCTGGAGAAAAAAATGGCTAGAGAAGCGTTAATCGTAAAAGCGAATAGAAAACCAAAATTTTCATCACGAATTGTCAGACGTTGCCGTGTTTGTGGTCGTAAGCGCGGATATTATCGAAAATTCCAATTATGCCGAATTTGCTTGCGTGAAATTGTTAGTCGTGGTGAAGTTCCAGGTGTATCAAAATCAAGTTGGTAATCTGACAAATTTTAAATACTAAATTTAGAAAAATATTATGGACCCAATTGCAGACATGCTAACAACAATCAGAAATAATATGGCCGTCGGAAACGACAAGGCTCAAGTTTCGCATTCAAAATTGAAAGCTGCGATTCTTGAACTTTTAAAGAAAAAACAAGTTATTGATGATTTTGAAATTACCACCGAAGGCGCTCGCAAGTTAATTACAATTATTGTCAAACAGAACCACTTCCCATGCCACTTAAAACGAATTTCAAAACCTGGACGACGAGTTTTTGTTAAATCGAAAGATGTTAAGGCGCCTTTATCCGGTTTGGGTTTTGTTATTATCTCGACACCAAAGGGAGTTTTGACCGGTTCGGAAGCGAAGAAAATCGGTGTTGGTGGAGAATTAATCTGCGAGGTCTGGTAATATGAGTAGAGTTGGAAACAAATTAATTTCAATTCCCGAAGGTGTTAATGTTAATATCAACAACGCTGTGGTTTCTGTATCCGGATCGCGCGGAACTGAGGAATTTATTTTGCCGGTTGGAATTAAAATTACTGTTGCCGATGGAAACATCAAAGTCATCCGACGTGATAACAGCAAACCACAACGATCACTTCACGGCACCAGCGCCAGAGTAATCTCAAACATTGTTACCGGAATGTCTGCAGGATTTTCCCGCAAGTTGACATTCAAAGGTGTTGGTTTTACAATCGCCGTTGAAGGCAATAAAATCACTATGCGATTAGGTTTCTCTCATCCGGTGGTTTTGGAAATTCCCGAAGGAATTAATGTTTCGGTGACTAAAAACACAATCAACGTTGAAGGATCAAACAAAGAAGCGGTTGGTGCTTTTGCCGCAAAGTTGCGCGATTGCAAAAAGCCGGAAGTCTATAAGGGCAAAGGAATTAAATACGCCGAAGAAATTATCAGAAAGAAAGCCGGAAAAGCCGCTCAGTCATCATCGGCGAAAGGATAAAAATGAACAAGATTAAACAGCGTAAAAATCGAGTAACAAATAAAATTAAAGCGACATCGACTCGTCCAAGGTTGATAATTTTCAGATCCAATAAAGAGATATACGCTTCTATAATTGACGATTCTGGCAATGTCAGGGCACAGGCCTCAAGCCTGAAAATTTCAAATATTAACAAAACTCAAACTGCGGAAAAGGTCGGAGAAGAGATTGCCAACAAAGCAAAAGCGGCGAAGATTTCCGAAATTGTTTTCGATCGACGCGGTTATAAATATCACGGCCGTGTTGCAGCGCTGGCCAAAGCGGCACGAGACAAAGGCTTAAAATTCTAAGGAGTAAAAGTGGATAAACCAAGAAGAGAAAAATCAAATCGGGATAACCGCAATTCACAATTTGAAGAGCGCGTTGTTGAAATTTCTCGAGTTTCTCGAGTTGTTAAAGGTGGCCGAAGAATTCGTTTCCGAGTTCTAATTGTAATCGGTGATCAAAAAGGCAAAATCGGTTATGGTATTGCAAAAGGTAACGAAATTGCCGTTGCGGTTAAAAAAGCTGTCGCTGCTGCTCAGAAAAGAATGATCGACGTGCCGGTAATCGATGACACCATCCCGTACGAAATTACTCAAGATCTTGGAAGCTCGCGAGTTTTCCTTAAACCGGCGAGTCAAGGTACTTCGGTTGTTGCCGGTGGCGTCGTGCGAGTCATTGCCGAATTGGCGGGAATTAAAAATCTGCTTTCAAAAACCATTGGTAGCTCAAACAAAGTTAATAACGTAAAAACCGTTTTCCTCGCGCTTTCAAGTTTTGATCCGGAAAAAGTTGAAATTATTCGCAAGCGTTTTGAAAAAAATTCTGCAGTTGCTCCTGTTACCAATCCAACGGAAGTTGTTAAAGATGTTATTACCCCAACAGAAGAGCTAAAAGAAGAAAAACCAGCAAAAAAAGTAAAAGTTTCAAAAACAATTAAAAAAGGAACTCCGAATAATTAGTAATTTAGTAGGAGCCACAGGCATGAAATTGCACGAACTAAAAAAAGATCAAAAATCAACCAGTCGCAAACGAGTCGGACGTGGTATTTCTGCTGGTGGTGGCAAAACCGCCGGCAGGGGGACCAAAGGCCAAAACTCTCGTTCCGGCCATAATATCCCACGAAAATTTGAAGGCGGACAAACTCCGCTTATTATGCGTTTGCACAAACTAAAAGGTTTCAAAAGCCATCAAGATGAAGTTCAGGTTGTTACTCTGGATGAAATATCAAAAAATTTCAAAGACAAAGAAACTGTATCTGTGCAATCACTTTTGAAAAAAGGTATGATTAAAAAAGGGCAGCCAGCGAAAATTCTAAATACCGGTGAACTAAAAGTTGCGGTAAAAATTGCCGATGACGTCAAAACCTCAAAATCAGTACTGGAAATTGTAAGCTCAAAATCAAAATAAATTCTCATTCGTAATTTTGTTTAATTTGTAATTTAGTAGGAGCCAGCGGCATGAATACTTTGGCAAAAATCTGGCAATATAAAGATTTGCGCAATAAAGTTTTGACTGTTGCCGGGCTTTTGGTAATTACTCGAATTATCGCTCACATTCCACTTCCGGGTGTAGATTTAGCTCAATTACAAAACTTTTTTAATCAAAACCAAATTTTTGGACTCTTGAATATGTTTTCTGGTGGCACAATGAGCTCCTTCTCCATCGCACTGATGGGCGTTGGACCGTACATTACTTCATCAATTGTTTTTCAGCTCTTAACTATGATTGTCCCGAAATTCGAAGAGTTGCAGAAAGAGGGTGAATCCGGCCGCAATAAAATCAATCAATGGACAAGGCTTTTAACCGTTCCATTAGCAATTGTTCAGGGCTACAGTATGCTTTTCTTGTTGCGCTCGCAAGGCATAATTCCAACCTGGACAATCTATCAACTAATTTTAATGCTGGTTTCAATCACCGCTGGAACATTGGTGCTAATGTGGATTGGCGAAATTATTACCGAAAAGGGGATTGGCAATGGTTTGTCGTTGATCATCTCGGTTGGAATTTTGGCAAAACTGCCTTCATCAATCAGAAATACCGCTTCGTTAATTTCGGTTGCCGACACAGCTAAAATTGTCGAGATGATATTTTTTGTCCTCATTGCTTTGGGAATTGTTGGCGTTATAGTTTTAATCACCGAAGGCCAACGAAATATTCCGGTTTCCTACGCCAGAAAATCGCGTGGTCAAAACTCTTATTCGTCCCTCAACACATTTTTGCCGATTAAAGTTAACACCGCCGGTGTTATTCCAATAATCTTCGCCATGAGTTTAATGATCATTCCAGGTGTTCTCGGTAAATTTTTGGAAAGTGCAAAGTCGGCGTCAATTGCTCATTTAGCGACATCAACAGTCAACTTGTTTACTAATAACTTCTTTTACGCTTCACTTTACTTTGTTATGGTGGTTGCTTTCACATACTTCTATACATCCGTCGTTTTCAAACCGGATCAAATTGCCGAAAACTTGCAAAAACAGGGGGGTTTTATCCCTGGAATTCGTCCAGGCAGCGAAACGATTCATTTTCTTGGCAATATTATTGTTCGGATTACGCTGACCTCATCAATCTTTTTGGGAGTAATAGCTGTTTTGCCTTATATAATGCAGGCGGTCACCAACATTAATACCTTGGTCATCGGTGGCACCGGCATTCTAATTGTCGTTTCAGTTGTAATCGAAACCATGAACCAAATGCAAGCGCAGTTGACAATGCACACATACGAAAACTATTAAAATCAATCCTAATTTTTGTGGGAGCATTATGCAAAAAGTTATTATCATGCTTGGGTTTCCGGCGTCCGGTAAAGGGACACAAGCGAATATATTAGCCAAAAGATTAGGTTACAATTATTTTGGCACCGGCGATCTATTGCGAGCTGAGGTAGAAAAAGGATCAGAGCTTGGCAAAACTTTTGCTAAGTTGATGGATGTCGGAGAATTGGTACCGGACAATCTTACCGATCCGCTTGTTAAGAAAAAACTTGGGAGTTTAAAAGGTTCTGGTGTGATTCTGGACGGCTACCCAAGAAATTTGAATCAGGTTCAAGTTTTAAAACAGGTTTTTCCGGATGAAGATTTTTTGGTTTTAAATATTGAGGTTTCGGCTGAGGCGCTACTTAAACGAATGCAAAATCGTCGAATTTGTGAAAAGTGTGGTAAAATTTATACCATCAACCCCGGGGAAAACAGGAAGTGTGATATATGTGGCGGAAATCTTATCCAGCGGGCGGATGACAGTCCGGAAGTGTTGGCAAGGCGAATCACAACGTACGAGGAGCTGACCAGTCCGATCATCAGATATTATCAGAATAAAGGTGTTCTGGTAACCATTAATGGTGAACCGCCAATCCCCGAAGTTACAAAAGAAATTGAAAAGGTAGTCTAATGCAGAGAAAATTGTTGCCTGAACAACTTACCGATTTCCGAAAATCCGGTAAGATTTTAGCTACCGCTCTTTTCGAAGTTGCAAATTACGTTAAGCCCGGTGTTACAACGATGACCTTGGACGAAATTGCCGAGAGAAGTTTGCGCCGACAAGGCGCACAGCCATCGTTTAAAAATTATAAAACCGGTGACGCGCCTAGGTTTCCTGCATCTTTGTGTGTTTCAATAAACGACGAACTGGTTCACGGAATTCCAAATGAAAAACGTTTTATAAAGGATGGCGATATTATCTCGCTCGATTTGGGCGCCAATTACCACGGAACTTTTACCGATATGGCGGTTACCATCCCGGTCGGAAAAATTTCATCGAATGACAAAAAACTAATTGATGTAACAAAAAATGTTCTAATGGAAGCAATAAAATATGTCAAACCCGGCATAACAACCGGCGACTTGGGAAATTTTATTGACAGCTATGTAAAAAAACAAAAGCTATTGGTAATTCGCGATTTTGTTGGACATGGGATTGGTCTTCAGCCTCATGACGAACCACAATTACCGAATTTTGGACAACCCGGGAGAGGTCCAATCCTCGAAGTTGGAATGACAATTGCAATCGAGCCAATGGTGACGTCTGATGACATCGAGATTAAAATTGCCAAAGACGGCTGGACCGTAAGGATGGTTAGAGGTCAGCACTCCGCTCACTTTGAACACACAATTTTAATCACCAAATCCGGCGCAGAATTAATTACAAAATAAATATATTTTACTGAGAAATTATTCCAGGGGTATTAAATGACTCAATCGAGGAAAATTGGCATCGTACTGCTTGTTCTCGGATTGTTAGGTATGTTATTTTTTAGATCGGATTTGTTGTACTATTTAATTTTACCGTCAGCCGCCGCGTTATTAATTGGTGGTTTCTTAATTTATCGCTGGCTACCGATTTTGTTTCTACTTATAGCCGGTGTTGCCTCATACTTTTTTATTCATTTTGATTTCCAATCGGCTCCGATGCTTTTTATAATTGAAGGTTTTTTGTTAATTTTGATTACTGTTTTTGCGGTTTTAGCTAAAAAAACACATTAATTGTTATGTTATGCACGTTAATGTGCTATAATAGGATATATTATATGAAATCGAAGTTACTGACAATTATTAGTTCACTGGTGTTATTGGTGGTGATGACGGTCTTGCCGACCGCATCTTTTGCGCTAAGCTGGTCGCAAGTAAATCAAAATGATTTCGGTGGTACTCCGCCTTTTGGCAATAGTTACATCAATGAAGTTGTAAATTTTAAAGGTAGAATGTACGCCGCAAAAACCGAATCAGATGCTGGCTACGATTCAACTTGGGCTAATTTATATCGTTGCTGTGGCGCCGGTCAGTCAGGCTGGAATAATGTTTTTGATGGTGACACCAAATGGGACGCCGATTTCGATTTATTTCCCGGTGACGACCATGACAGCGATCAGGAATTAATTCCAGTTGTTATCAACAATAGATTATATGTCGGAACAAAGAACGTGAGTGGTGGTGAGCTTTGGGTCAGTGACGACGGAGACAACTACTCATTAATTTATAACGACGGGATTGACAACCAAGATAATACGGCAATTAGAAGCATAATTCAGTTTAATGGCAATATTTATCTCGGCACAGCTAACGACAATGATGGCGCTAGAATTTATCGGATTGAGAATAATTCGAGTGCTACCCAAGTAAATGATGATGGCTTTGGTGATTTTAATAACACCGAAGTGACACAGATGTTCGTTTTTGACGGTTATTTGTATGCCGGAATTTATAATCCAAACGGCAGTCAGCTTTATCGCTCCGCCAGCGGAGATATTGGAAGTTGGACTCTCGTCAATAATGATGGCTTTTCAGATTCCAACAACACTTACATTATCGCATCTACGATTTTTAACAATGAAATGTATATCGGTACATACAACACGACAGATGGTGGTCAGGTCTTGGTCAGTAGCAACGGAACCAGCTGGGCAACTACCGGTGGTGACGGACTTGGAAGCAGTCACAATACCGAAATCGGTTCACTTTTGGTCGCAAATGATGGAAATTTATATGCCGGTACGCGCAATGACACCGACGGCGCAAAGCTGTATTATAGTAGCAACGGCACTTCTTGGTCGCAAGATAACGGTATAAATTTTTCAAATCCATATAATTATGCAATTTTCGCCATGTATTCCGATAGTAATACGTTTTTTGCTGTAATGTCCAATAAGCATACTGGTGCCGAAGTGTTTTGCTCCGGTTGTACTAATGGTAATTGGTGTATACTTGATGCAATTGATGACCCATCAACTACATCAAATTCAAATCCGCAGTCTCCAATTTCTGAGAATAAACCCAAAGTTCTGTTTCCGCAAACTGGTGTCGGTGAATAGTATATTAATTATTACGATCAGAGTAATTAACGGACAAGGAGTGTAATGAATTTAAATTCATTTTTTCAAATCACGGTTAGTATTTTCTCAATCATTGCCAGTATTTTTATGCTGACTTTATTTGTTTGGGCAATTATTTTGCACGGCCAGCTCAGTAAGTTGTTGAAAAAACTTGAGGAGATTTCTGATGTTGCTAAGACTACCGCCAACGATGCAAAGGAATTCATCGACCGAACAATTGAATCGCTTGAAGCATTTAAAAACAGTATTTTCACTTTTGAGTTTATTCGCAAGATTGTGACTGAAATAATTGAACTTATTAAAAATAATTCGAAAGGAGCAAAAGATGGACAAAAAAAGTAAGGGTGTGATTCTTGGTGCATCAGTTGGAATTTTGGCTGGAGCGATCGCAGGTATTTTATTGGCACCGAAATCGGGTAAAGAAACCCGAGCGGATATTACAAAACATGTGGGCGAAATGAAGGATAAAATCGCCAAAGAGCTATCAAAGGTTGGCAAGGTCAGTAAAGAAGCTTACAACGAGATTGTTGAGAAAGTTGTAAAGGTTTATGAATTAGAAAAAAAGATCACTCCGAAAGATGCCAAGGATATTATTACAAAACTTGACGCTAATTACAAAAAAGTTGTTGAGGTCATGAAAAAATAATTTCGTCTGTTTGATTGAAAAAAGCGCTCCAGTTGGAGCGCTTTTGGATTTGATAGACAATAGTGTTATGAATCAGATTCTAGACACTCTTCGCATTGTGGTTCGCCATCTCGCAACGCTTTGCGAATTTTTGTTTCGAGCTCTTCAATGTTGGTGGAATCAGGCAGTGGCAAAGCATTTTCGTCACGAATTTCATAAATCGTTGATGTCGTAGAGACAATTGCCGGTAATCTGTGAATCTTACACTCCACCGATTCGATTTGTATCACTTCTTGATCGTAATCGACTAGATACGTTTTATCTCCAACTACAACTTCGGTCGAACATGTTGGATACTCCCGTGACATCTGGCAACACCTCCTTGTGATGCTACAATATTAGCACATGTGGTATTTACTTGCAACATGTATGTAGAGAACCTCGTCTGAGACAGATGAGGAAGGAAAAGCCATACCGGTATGTTAAAGATCAACTGGGATCGATTATTCTCATGCCATAGCGACGAAGCGACTCGCGCGTGGCAATTGTTTCCCAACTCTCTCCGACAACAGGAGAGCTGGAAATACCGGAGTAAAAATGAGAGCACAAGAGGGATCGATTTAGCAAAAGATTCAAACATGCAATACGATGCTCGGATGCGTCAATGTCATCAACTTGATGTTTGCCAGCAAGGCATACGCAATTGACGCTATGAAGCACCAATACTCGACTGCTAATCGTACAGCAGGTGATGATATTGATTGTATGCTCACCGCAGTTGAAAAGATAACTGCTATCCCAGAAAGATGAGATCTGTCCGACCGAATTTTCGATAGCTTGCCTGACTTTTTCGTCCAGCTCAACCACAATCGTCACGCCCCTTTGGTATTTGATCCGACCTGACTCTCAAATATCATACTCCTGTATTGGAAAAAGTCAACAAAAAAAGGAGGATTTTTATCACTCCTTTTCTTGTATCATTGGTAATATCAAGCGGAATTTATTCAACAAAGGTCAAAGCTTGACCGGATTTGTCACCACGACCAGTTCGACCGATTCGGTGGCAGTAATCGTCGTAGGTATTTGGAATTGTGTAATTGATAACGTGTGAAATGTTGCCAATGTCTAACCCGCGAGCAGCGACATCGGTCGCGACCAAGATTTTGCAACTGTTGTTGCGAAAAGCGGTCAATGATCGTTCTCGCTGACTTTGGCGTTTATTGCCATGAATTGACTCGGCGCGGTGACCGTGGCTTGAGAGGTCCAATGCCAATTTTTCAACATCTCTTTTTGTTTCGGTGAATATTAGAACTTTGGTTAGCTCCGGCTGATTTAATAGATCTTGGAGCTTGTCGAATTTTTCCGATTTGTCCCTTACCCGAACGATATCCTGCAAAATGTTGGCCGCCGTGTCACCGGTTTTGACTGCAACAGTTACCGGATTGTTCAGGTATTGCGTCACCAAATTCTTGATTTTTATTGGCAAAGTGGCAGAGAAAAACAAAGCTTGTCGCTTTGGCGGCAAAACATTGAGGATGTTGGTTATCTCCTCAACAAATCCCATATCAAGCATTCGATCGACTTCGTCCAAAACTATGTTTTGAAATGATGAAAATCTGATCAAACCTCTGTCGGATAAATCTCTTAACCTTCCGGGCGTTCCAATGACAAAACTGTAATTTCTTCGTAGATTTTGAATTTGTCGGCTAATCGGTGTGCCACCAACACAAACAACGGAGAAGATTCCCATTCCGTTGGCGAATTTTCGAAATTCATTGTCAATCTGAATCGCCAGCTCTCTTGTCGGAGCAATGATTATCGTTTTTTGATACTTATTATTATAGATCTTCTCGATAAGTGGCAGCAAAAAAGCGGCGGTTTTGCCGGTGCCGGTGTTTGCCAAACCGATCAAATCTCGTCCCTGCATAATCGGTTTAATCGCCCCGTCCTGAATCGGCGTCGGTGCCAAATATGCTCTATGGTCCAAATTTCTTTGCAATTCTGGGCAAAAACCGAAATCTCGGAAAAGATTTTCGGCTTTATAATCACCGGATTGGCTCATAGGTACCGAGCGCATAATGAATTTTGAGATATCAATGTTTTCACCGCGCTGCCGACGAGCCGGTCGTTGTCGTGAGTTGCTTTGCTGAGAGGAACTAAATCTCTTTGGCCCGGATCCGCTCAGCGGTCGGTTTCCAAAACTGCTTCTTCGTGATCCAAAATTGCTTCTGGTACTGTTTCTTCCGTACATAAAATCTTTCCGCAACGAGAAAAATAATCCCGTCGTCATGTTTAATTATTTCGTGCTGCCGGCCTGACATCAAATTAATGTCGGCTATTGCTGCAATAGAACGTCGAAATAATTTCTTTCGGAAATCTATAGAACAATATTTAACAACTATTTAACTATATCATAAGAATAGAATAAATGCAAGCGTTTTTGCAATAACCGTTTACTCGTCATTCCCGCGAAAGCGGGAATCTACTATTAATGGATTCCGGATCAAGTCCGGAATGACAATTGAAACCGACAGCTATATTTTGCATTAGAGCGATAATTATTTTAATAGTTTTTAAAAAAAGCTCCTGCATTAGCCGTGTTGGCCAACATCGCAGAAGCTTGGGGATTTAGTCAATTTCTTAGTATCAATTTACGGCGACCATCTGCACCATTTGACTATCTTCCCTCCAACCGCAGTCTAAGAAGCACAAATTCTTCATCCAACGAGAGGTGTAGATATTCCACTGAACGTAAACGATATAGAATTCATTGTGTTTATTCCGGATGGCAGTGCCAGTGAAGACAAAGCATTTGTCTTTCCAACCATCAGGAATCTTTTCTGTTTGGCGCATCAACGCGTTAGCCGCGCGAAGACCAGCACGGTTGCCAATCTCGATCGTTCGGTTGAAAGCTATTTCGCCATCAATATAGGTATCGCCAAGAATTTCCTTATCATTCAATACAGGTACGAGACTGAGTGTTACAAGGCCATCCTGTTCTTCGACGCTCATTGAGCTGTCAATCTCGTAAACAGTGGCAACCAAATTGTCGTCCTCTGGTAAAATCTCAATGACAATTCCAGCTGTGGCTACGGCGTCTGACATGACGAGCGCCCCTTCCAGAGGTTGGGATTCAATCCGATAACCACTTGAAATATAGCAAAAAAATAACCTGTTTGTCAATGGAAAATATTATGCAATTGATTTTTTTAATCAATTTGCTACAATCAAGTAAATAATTAGTTTTAGGGAGAATTATGGCAAAAGATGAAGAGACAATGAAAGATTGCAAGGAGTGGAAGCATCATCACCATCACGGTCACCGAGGCGGTGGAATGGGTGGTGGAATTTATGGAATGGCATTTATTGGCGCTGCGGTTTACTTTGTTCAACACTCGGCAACCTTTTGGATGGGTGTTTTAGGTATTCTAAAAGCAATCATTTGGCCGGCTATGATTATTTACAAAGTCTTGGGGATTCTTCATTTTTAGTTGGAATTTCTTTTGATTAATTCAGAAAAAATACTGTTGGGGAGAAAAGATAATTCCATATTAATTATTTTTGTCAAAATGTGTTGACGAGCGGTTTTTTTTATGCTAATATTGACTAGATGAGCGAACACGAAGTAATTATTGTTGAGGGCACGGTTGAAGAGTCTTTGCCGAATTCAACCTTTATGGTTAAGCTATCATCCGATCAAACAATTTTGGCATATCTTTCAGGCAGAATGAGAAAAAATTTCATCAAAGTCATGCCTGGTGACAAAGTCAAAATTGAACTTACGCCATATGATTTGACCAAAGGCAGAATTGTCTCCCGTGAAAAAATCACATATTAACGCAAGCGTTAAAGGGGGCGTATTTTAGCTTTTCCGTGGCGCAGATGTGAAAATTATCAGTGAATAGAATCATTGTTATTATGAAAGTCCAAGCTTCAGTTAAAAAAATCTGTAGTCGATGCAAAATCGTAACCAGAAAAAAGAAAAACAGTTCGACATCCGCAACCTTACATCGAACACTGTTTTGCATTTGCTCCAACCCGAAACATAAACAGAGACAAGGATAATTATGGTCCGACTGGCCGGAAATGAAATTCCAAACGATAAAAGAATCGAAATTGCATTAACCTATATTTTTGGCATCGGTTTAACTTCAAGCCAGAAAATATTGGCATCAGCAAAAATCGATCCGAATATTCGCGCCAACAAATTGGCAGCAGAGGAACTTGAACGCATTCGCCAAATTATTAACAAAGATTATAAAATTGAGGGCGATCTGCGAACCGAAGTTAGCCAGAATATCAAACGACTGAAAGAAATTGGAACGTATCGCGGTGGCCGTCACACGCGTGGGTTGCCGGTTCGAGGACAGCAAACTCAAACCAATGCCCGCACAAAGCGAGGCAAAAAGGTTACTGTTGGCTCGGGCCGAAAGAAATCAGCGGAAAAAACCTAAACAGAAAACAATAACCAAGAGATAAGAAACAAACAAATTTCAATATTCTATTTCAAATTTCCAAAATTGTTTGTAACTTGTATCATTAAACTTAGACAAAATGGCAACAAATACAATCAAAGCAATCAAAAAGAAAAAAGTTTTACAACCGGTTACTTCCGGAAGTGTTTATATACAATCATCTTTCAATAATACAATCGTCACTGTTACCGATGACAAGGGTGGGGTTATCGCTTGGGCATCAGCCGGATCGATCGGTTTTAAGGGGGCTAAAAAATCAACACCTTACGCCGCTTCGCTTGCAGCATCGGCAGCGATCGAAAAGGCCAAGCTCCGAGGTTTACGAAAAGCCGATATTTTTGTTTCCGGCGTCGGCTCCGGTCGAGATTCGGCGATTAGAGCTTTCCACTCAGCCAGTATTGAAGTTGATAAAATTCAGGACGTTACACCAATGGCGCACAACGGATGTCGTCGGAAGAAAGTTCGAAGAGTTTAGTCATTATTTGTAATTTCGTTTAATTTGCCCACAGGGTCAATATAACTTGGAAGGAGCCGTAAGGCATGAATCACGGATGTAGAAAATGTCGGCGAGAGGGTATCAAACTTTTCCTAAAAGGCGAAAAGTGTTTTTTGCCTAAGTGTCCGGTTGCCACACGGCCTTTCCCCCCGGGGCAGCATGGTCCGTCATCATACACCAAACTTTCGGAATATGGAAAACAGCTTCGTGAAAAACAAAAAGTCCGAAAGATTTACGGTATTTCCGAAACACAATTGAGAAATTATTATAAAAAAGCTTCGAGTAAGACCGGTGATACCAGCGAAAATCTAATCCAACTCTTGGAGAGCCGACTGGATTCAATCATTTATCGGCTTGGCGTTTCGCCTTCAAAATCAACTGTAAGACAGATGGTTAGCCACCAATTCTTTAAAGTTAACGGTCGCATTGTTAATATTGCTTCGCATTTGATTACACTGAAACATGAAATTTCAATCAATGAGAACAAGAGCGTTAAATTCGAAAGCAATACTAATTTACCATCGTGGATCAGCTTAGATGCCAAAACATCTCGCGTTAAACTGAAAAATCTGCCGAATAAAAGTGAAATTGAGCTGCCATTTGATGTTAATTTGGTTATTGAATATTATTCCCGATAAAATAATATGAAAATCTAATTCAGATCACTGACGCAGATTAATGCTGATGAAATTCTAATCAGCAATACTGATCAGTGTAAGAATTACTAACAAGATAAAATAAGGAGTGACTATGATTCCGGAAAATGAAATCCCAAAAATTTTAGAAAAAGTTGTAGATGAAACAAAATCGTTTTTTAGTATTGAGCCTCTTTTGCCTGGATACGGCGCAACAATGGGTAACGCACTGCGTCGTGTTTTGCTTTCATCACTTCCAGGAACGGCAATATCCTCAATCAAACTTGACGGCGTTGCTCATGAATTTTCGGCAATTCCCCATGTAAAAGAAGACATGATTGAAATTATTATGAATTTACGCAAAGTTAATTTCAAATCCTATTCGGATGAGCCGGTTACTGCAACTTTGGTTGCCAAAGGTCCGAAGGTTATCACCGCTGCCGAATTTAAAATGTCAGCAAATGTTGAAATTCTAAATCCAACTCAGTACATTGCAACACTGGATAAAAATGCTGATTTTGACTTAGAAGTGACTTTGGAAGTTGGCCGCGGGTTTCGCCCAACCGAGGAGAGAGAAATTGATAAAACCGACCTCGGCCGAATTTCAATCGATAGCGTTTTCTCGCCTGTCAAGCTTATTAATTTCAAAATTGAAAACACCCGCGTCGGGCAGATGACCAACTATGACAAAATCGAATTGGAAATCGTCACCAACGGCGCAATTTCTCCCCGCGATGCTTTGACTCAAGCCGGAAAAATTCTTGTTCACCACTTTAATTACATCGCCGAAGGCAAACCATACACCAGTGAAGAGATTGAAACCGAAGACGAGAATATTGAATCAGATGTTAAATCAACTACTTCACTTGCTGATGTTGATCCGAAAACCAAAGTCACCGAGTTAGGTCTTTCTGCTAGAACCGTTAACGCTTTGGTCAATTCAGGCATAAAGACTGTCGCTGGCTTAAAACGATTGTCAGATCTTAAGCTTTCCGAAGTCAAAGGATTGGGTAAAAAAGGTTTTGATGAAATTAGAGAATTTTTGGAAAAATAAATTATGCCAAGAAAACTGGGAAGAAAAATTGGACACCGAAAATCACTGATGCGTAATTTAGCCGCTTCTTTGGTTTTGTATGAAAAGATAGAGACAACTGAAGCCAAAGCCAAGGATGTTAAATCCTATGTTGAACACCTGATCAGCATTTCAAAAGCCGGTGACTTGGCCGCTTATCGAAAACTTCTGGCCTATTTTTACGACAAAAATGCCGCCAAAAAGGTTTTTGAGGAGTTGTCAAAACGCTATGCCGAGCGCCCATCGGGTTTTATCCGCTTATATCACATTGACAATCGTTTGGGCGATAATTCAAAAATGATTCGCCTTGAGCTTGTTGATCGAAAAGTTTTTGCTGCCCCGAAAAAAGTCGTAACCGCAAAAGCCGACGACAAAGATAATGTTGTCGATGAGAAATTGGCTAAAAATGAAATTAAAGCTCAAAAGAAGCTGGAAAAACTCTCCGCCACATCGACTAAAAGCGGTGTTATTACTTCTGTCAGATCGAAGGCCGGCAGAAAAGCTGGAGATAAATAATGAATGAATATATATTCTATTTAATTGACGCTAGCCAGCAACCAGTTGGACGACTTTCAACCCAAGCGGCAGTTTTGCTGATGGGAAAAAACGATCCAAACTACGCGCCAAACATTGTCGCCAACAGTATTGTGATTGTCATTAACAGTGATAAACTGTATCTAACCGGAACCAAAGAACTGTCAAAAAAATACTATCGTCACTCCGGTTATCCGGGAGGAATTAAAGAAACCGATTTTGCCGATTTAAAGAAAACCGATTCAACCGAAATTGTTAAAAAATCAATCCGCGGTATGATTCCACACAATCGTTTGGAATCGGAGCTTTTGAAACATCTGAAAATTTTTAAAGGTAATGAACATCCTTTCAGCAAAGAAAAATTAGTCGAGGTAAATAATGGCAAATAATCTAAAGTATTATTACGGAACCGGACGAAGAAAAACCGCTGTCGCGCGAGTTAGAATTTTTGCCGGCAATGGCAAAACAGTCGTCAACGACAAAGAAATTGTTTTGCCCGACGTGGTTTTGGAGCCCCTAAAACTTGTTGGGAAACTTGAGTCATTTGATATTTCGGTTAAAGTCAACGGTGGCGGCAAAGAGGGCCAGCTGGACGCAATTCGCCATGGCATTTCTCGAGCCTTAATTGTATTAAATCCGGAATTTCGCCCGCAATTGAAAAAGGTTGGATTTTTGACTCGTGATCCACGCGAAGTCGAACGAAAGAAACCGGGTCTAAAGAAAGCCCGACGCGCTCCACAATGGTCGAAACGGTAGACATCAATTTTTAATTTTTAATTTTCAAATATATTGAATGTCTGAGCGGTTAAACAAAATTAATGAATTAATAAAACAAGAGCTCTCTATGGCTTTTGTTTTTGATTTTCCCGGTGAATTTATCACCATCAACTTTATTCACACCACAGCCGATTTGTCGCTGACAAAAATCTATGTCTCGGTAACTTCTGGACATCAATCGATCTACGATGGATTGAAAAAGAAAACCTCGGAGTACAGAAAGCTTCTGGCTGATAAACTTGTAATTCGCAAAATCCCAAAAATTGAAATTATCAAAGATGAAATGCAATCGGAAATCGAACACATTGAACAAATCATCGAAACCAACTCCAGTAATTTTAGCCCTGAATAACTTTACAAGCCAGACAAATGAAACTCAACAAACTCACAACCGAAGAAGAAAATGTTATTATCAAAAAGGGGACTGAGCCGGCGTTTTCGGGCGAGTATGACAACTTTTTCAAACCGGGAATTTACATTTGTCGGCGATGTGACAACAAACTTTTTTCATCGGATGCGAAATTCAACTCCGGTTGCGGTTGGCCATCATTTGATGAATTTATTCCCGCATCGGTCAAAACAATTCCTGATGCCGACGGAACAAGAACGGAAATTGTTTGCGCAAATTGTGGCGCCCATTTGGGCCACGTTTTTACCGGCGAACACTTAACTGCCAAAGACACCCGTCATTGCGTTAATTCTCAATCAATTAAATTTATTCCTAAAAATGACCCGCGCGATTAAAATTCCGGTTATGCAATAACCAAATTGGAGTCTTACAGCAACTTCTATTTTGCCGCGGTGTTTATGTTAATACATTAAAAGTTTGTATACATCTATTGACAAGAATTATACAAACAGCTATACTTTGTATGCATTAGCAAAAAGATGTAAACAAAGATGCAAAAAGTTGAAATTGGAAAATTCGTGACTCAGCCAGAAGGATATAAGGCTTTTGTTCCAAACTCTTTTCCTCCAAAGAGCGATTTTGAATTTGATCAAAAGACCAATAAAAAGTGTAATGAGGCGACAAGATTATTGGGCAAGCTCGATGGGATAACTAAATTATTGCCTGATTCAGATTTCTTTTTGCTGATGTATTTGAGGAAAGATGCCGCCTCCTCAAGTCAGATCGAGGGAACGATGGCTACAATGACTGATGTTATTGAAGCTGAAGTGAAAACCACTGGTATTTCGAAAGACGTTGGCGACATTTTGCATTATATAAAGGCACTGGATTATGGCATGGACAGAGTTATTAAGGATAATTTTCCAATTTCACTTCGATTTATTCGGGAATTACACAAAGAATTAATGGTTAAAGCCAGAACAACTCATCACCCATATCCCGGCGAGTTTCGAAAAAGCCAAAACTGGATTGGCGGGACAAACATTGCAAATGCGCACTTTGTAACTCCACCAGTTTTTGAAATGCATGATTCGCTTAATGATCTTGAAAAATTTATTTATGCAAACGATGAAATACTGCCTGTGATAAAAGCCGGATTGATTCATGCCCAATTTGAGACCATCCATCCATTTTTAGATGGAAATGGCCGAACCGGTCGCATGCTGATTACTTTTTATCTATGGAAAATCGGCTTACTGGAAAAACCGGTTTTATTTCTTTCGTCATATTTTAGAAAACACCAAGAGATCTATTATGAAAAGCTTTCAGTTTATCATAATGGTTTGGTTTCAGACTGGATAAATTTTTTCTTGGATGGTGTGGTTGAAATAGCAGGTGAAGCGATTGACATTGTCAGTAAAATTACAAAATTACGAGACAGGGATATGATGAAAATACAAACTCTTGGCAAGAGATCATCAGAAAGTGCTTGTATGGTTTTGCCAAAGCTATATGGCCAACCGATTGTTAACGCTTCGATTGTGCAAAAATGGACTGGCTTTACAAGAGCCGGTGCTCAAACCGTTATTGAAAGATTTATCGAATTGAATATTTTATCACCGAAAGATAAAGACATCAAGTATGGTCAATCATATGTTTACAAAGAATATCTTGATATTTTTGTCGAGGATAATAAAAATAACTAAGGAGAATTATCACTGACTTTGAAAAATGTAAGAAGTGTGGCAGTAAAAACATTGTACTAATTGAATATGCTTCCGGAGAGCCGGAGCATTACGATGGTATTAGTGAAATAGAATGCAAAGATTGCGGTGTACGAATCGGACGTTGGAGCGGCAAGAAGTTAGCGAAAGGGGAAATTGAAAACCGGTTAGGAAAAAAGAAATAGACAACCTTATGAGCGAATCAGAAACATAGCTGAACATATTGAACTTAAATAATTTTACATATGCACACAAGTTTTTCCAAAGGGACGACAATTTGGATTAAATTTAAAACCAACGAAACGACTGTTGGCAAATTTTCTGATCACAAAAGTGGCAAAATTCTGCTTGAAGACGGCCGAATTATTTTGATCCGCGATATTAGCGCCGTTTCCATCCGCAAGCTGAAATAGTTATTTTGGTCGATATTAACGGTACGAGATTATTATCGACCAACGAGATATTTTCGACAATTATCAATATTATTAATGTGGGCGTTCTGGAAACACTCTTTTAACCTGGCAAAAAACTTATGAGCTTTGCCCACCATCTGTATGAATACCGCCCGGGCAGCAGCGATTGGTTGGGCAGATAAGATTTTTTCTTTAGACTGGATAGTTATAAAAAATTCGCCTGGCGTCGATACGCGCAGGCGGTTGTTCTATTTATGCTGAATTACGACACCTTGAGGATCTCTTGTTCACTTCTATCGAGCATTTGCCAGACTTCCTTGCCTATACCTGAAGCGCGATCCTTGAAGATAGCGCCGCCGACGGTCATGAAGGCTTTTGATCCTTCCTTATCGCCGAGGTAGTAGACAAGTGCACCGGCAAGCGTCTGCTTGACAACTACCATGTCTAGGGGCTTCTCCTTGTTGATCAGGAGTTTATGAAGAGCCTTGGCTCCATTCATCGCCTCGATCGTTCGGCCGGCTTCTTGCTGTTGGCCGATGAAGTTAACCAGTAAGCGAATTCCGCTGCTCATCATACTGGTGGCGCTCAGTGCGCCTTCGCTGGTCTTGGACAGGTCTTCGGCTTTAGTGAAGATGGTAGCTGCTGCCGTTTCGACTTCGCTGGAGTGAGCGTATGGGAAGTACTCGAGGATTGCCAGGGCGGTCAGACTTGTTCTACCAGTTCCCGGGTCGATGAGGTTGCCTAGGACTTCTTGGAGATTCAGCCCCAAAATGTCGTTGTTCTCATTGATTTTGTCCTCGTCCTTTGGTAGGCGGGCGGACATTTCGCGAACGTCGTCGAGCATTGCCCCTTGAGCTTTGAAGATGGTGGCGACATTGGTATCGAAACTGTGACCCTTAGATAATTCAGCCATACCGTCCATCATATTCTTGGCCAATGTATTTTGGGTCGCAGGAAGGCCGAAGTGGGTCGCGGAATCGAGGTCATCAAAAGCCGACCGCAGACTTACCAGATTCAAGGCGCAAAGTGCACGCAGGTACAAACCCTTAGGGTTGGTCGGATTCAGTGCAACATAGCCTGCCGTCTTGGCATAGGCCAGTTTGTCCTGACTTCCCCCGCCTTCCTTCGCCATAGCGATGAGATGAACCGCTTCAGTAAGTTCGTCAGGGAGGTTGGTTTCGAACTTGGCTGAAGTCGGCGTGGCCGCGACCTGATTGGTACTTTCGTCGGATTTCGCCTTCGGCTGCTTAGAGCAGCCAACCAACAGACATGTGAACAAGACCAAAATGGCGAGTATAACGTGAGTCTTCATTTCAGCGTCCCTCTCTTTTCAGTAGTCGGCATGGTATATGCCTCCTTATACTGCTGATAGCAGCTTACATTTTTTGGGCCAAAAAGTCAATGATTTCAACGGGTGGCCTCGCTATTGCTCGTTTGCAGGTTTGACACAGGTCAAAACAGCCTTCGTTTAGCGGTAAAAATATTAACAGATCAATAAAAAACAGGCTGGCAATTATGCTAGCCTGTGGATTTAACTTCTGTAAACTTTAGCACACTAGTTCATCTATTGATCGGAAGCTGCGAATGACTGTTGCATGGCCATCATCGACTTTCAAATCAACACCAAAGTCGGTTTTTTTAAACGAAATTGTGCTCCTCGAGTCTCCTCCGATCGTCGCAGTCCCATTCTTGCGAAATTCTTCGATAGCCTTCCGATAGTCAGCCAGTGATACATGAAAGTTAAAGAAATATTGACTTTCGGGATCATCCGGATCCCAAGCGCTACCATATGTTGCTACAACCTGTTCACCGACCTGTTCAAGTTTGAAACTCCCATCATTGAAATTACCCTGCTGAAAAATAACCATCAGTCGCTCAGCTCCTTGTCGTGCAAGATGTTGTTGACAATAGTCTATACCAAACTAAGAAATAATACAATAATGATGCCGGATAAACTGTTTTTGTTTCACATTAGACGCGGTTTGTGCTAAAATAATATAGTGACGACAAATTTGAAAGCCAAATTATTCTTTTTGGTTTCCGTTAGCGTTTTTGCGTTTGCGGCTCTGATTTTAGCGTTATTCAATTATAATCCATACAAAGCCGACATTTCCGTTTTTGTACTGTTTTACTTGTCCTTTTGGATGACAGTTTGTGGCATTTTAACCGCCATTTTGCTCTTTGCCCGCTCAAGATTTGCTGAGAAGCTATTATCGGCAACATTTTGGCCAACGCTCCGGCTTTCAGCCATTATTTCACTGGCGCTTACGGTCTTGCTTTGTTTAGATGGCCTTAAAATTCTTGACCTTTGGGTCGGCGTTCCATTAACAATCGCAATTTTAATGCTTGAACTGTTTTTCCGTGGCAATAAATTTAGAAAAACTACATGATGAAAGGCAATTTACATCCGATAACAACTTTGGTTCGCGAAGCTATAGCCGCTTTTGCCGCTTTGGGTTTTGAGGTTTTTGACGGTCCGGAAGTTGACAGCGAGTGGTACAATTTTGACGCCCTTCGTGTGCCAACCGATCATCCGGCGCGCGATATGCAAGACACTTTCTGGCTAACCGATGGTCGGGTTTTGCGGACTCAAACTTCCAATGGCCAAGTGCGATATGGTGAAAAGCACAAACCGCCATTTCGGATAATCTCTCCCGGCCAAATTTATCGCAACGAAGCAACTGATTTCAAACATGAAGCGGCAATTTATCAGCTTGAAGGCTTGTATGTTGATAGAAATGTTGTTGTCGGTCAGCTGTTCTACATATTAAAATACTTCTTTCAGAAAGTTTATGGCCAGGATGTCGAAATAAAGTTCACACCGAGTTTCTTCCCCTTTGTCGAGCCGGGTTTCGAAGTCAGCGCCAAATTTAATGGCAAGTGGCTTGAGCTTTTGGGCGCCGGCATGGTCCATCCAACGGTGATAAAAAATATGGGTCTCGATCCGGAGAAGTTTAGCGGTTTTGCTTTCGGTATGGGAATTGACCGGCTGGTAATGCTAAAGTACGGCATTGAAGACATACGGCTTTTGCGATCGGGAGACCTACGATTTCTTAAGCAATTTTAACAAAAATGGATGACGAATTATGAAAGTTTTGAAGAGTTGGTTAAAAGATTATATCTCAAATGAAATATCAGACGAGCGGCTGGTGGAGATTTTGTCGTTGGCCGGGCTGGAAGTCGATGAAGTTACATTTGGTATTGATGAAAATGTAATTGTCGGGAAAATTGTTGAGATTGCAAAACATCCCAATGCCGACAAATTACAAATTGCGATAGTTGACAGTGGTCAAGACAAAATTCAAATTGTTTGCGGTGCACCGAATATAAAGGTTGGTCAATTGGTGCCGCTGGCACTGCCGGGAAGCAAACTGCCGGCTGGCGAAATTTCTGTCAGCAAAATTCGCGGAGTTGAATCTTTCGGCATGCTCTGCGCTAAAGATGAACTTGGTCTCGGTGACGACCACAAAGGAATCTTTATTTTATCAAAGGGCTACGAAGTTGGTAAATCGCTGGCAGAATATATTAATTCCGACACGGTTATCGATTTGGACATTACCGCCAACCGCGGCGATTGTCTATCGCACATTGGTGTTGCCAGAGAAATTGCCGCTTTTGAAAATATCTCGGTCCGAAAAGAGCCGGTTACACTTTCAAAAACCGTATCCAACCACTCGTCAACAATGATTTCGGTTGAAATTGATGCGCCGGATCTTTGTCCGACCTATATGACTCGGGTAATCGGCGGTGTCAAGATTGGTCCGTCGCCAAAGTGGTTGCAAGATCGCTTGTTGGCCTGCGGCGCCAAACCGATTAATAATGTTGTTGATGTTACAAATTATATTATGCTTGATTTGGGTCAACCGATGCACGCTTTTGATTTGAATAAAATCGCTGAGTCAAAAATTATAGTTCGTGTTGCGAAAAACAAGGAATCAATTCTTACACTTGATGGCGTTGAAAGAAAACTATCAGCGGAGACTTTGGTTATCGCCGATAAGAAAAATCCGATTGCCGTTGCCGGAATAATGGGTGGTAAAAATTCCGAAGTTGACGACGATACCGAAACTATTGTTTTAGAGGCAGCGGAGTTCGACTCAAAATCAATCCGAAAGAGCGCCAAGTCATTGAATTTATCAACCGAAGCCAGTTATCGCTTTGAACGCGGTATCGACTCAGGAGCAATTGAATACGCAATAAATAAGGCGGCAAATTTGATTGTCGAAACAGCCGGCGGTAAAATTTTTCAAGGAATAGTTCAGGCCGGCGAAAAAGTCAAGAGAGTTGAGATTCCTTTTGATTATAAAAAGATCACCCAACTTTTAGGCTACGAAATTTCGGAAACGGAAATTGATCACATTCTTCGGCATTTGGGTTTCACAATCACTGGTAAAGTTGCTACCGCGCCGTCTTGGCGTCATGACATTTCAATTTGGCAGGATTTGGCCGAAGAAGTCGGTAGGGTTATAGGCTACGATAAAATTTCAGCAGTAACATTACCAAAAGTCGCGTCGGCGCCCAAAACTGATTACTATTTTACCGAAAGCATCAAGGATAAATTGATTAACTTTGGCTTTACCGAAGTGATAAATTATCCCTTTCTTTCAGAAGCCGACGTTGCAGTCGCGCAACTTAAAATCGTTAATCTACTGGAAGTCGCCAATCCGATGCAGGCAGAAAACAAATATCTCCGACCGTCGCTTGTAACCGGTCTATTGAAAAATGTCGCTCACAATCCGTCATTTGATTCAATCCAAATATTTGAGGTTGGACATGTCTATGATAAAAAAGAGGAAACTGTTAATTTGGCAATTGCCAGTGCCGGAAAATCTACTGAAGCCCATAAAGAAAATATCGACAAGATTCTACTCCTGATCGGCGACCAGAAAATTGTAAAAACATTCGAATTTACTCGCGATGATTTACAAAAATATAAAATAAAAAAGCCGACAGTCCTTATTAGTGAAATTAATCTGTCAAAAATTTTGGCTGGTAAAAAAATAGATCAAAATATTAATTTGTCAGTTGAAAAAAATAATATTATTTATCGCGGCGTTTCAAAATTTCCAGCTCTGACTCGCGACTTGGCTTTCATCGTCGATAAAAAACTCGAAGCCAAAAAAATCTCTGATGAAATTTATTCAATCTCAGAGCTGATCAACAGAGTTGAACTTTTCGACGAATTTTTATCCGATAAATTTGGCGCCGGCAAAAAAAATCTCGCCTACCACATCTACCTGCAATCGCCGGAGAGAACATTAAATGACCAAGGTGTGGAAAATATTATCAAGGAAATAATTTTGTCAATTGAGAAAAAATTCAACGCTAAACTACGAAAGGTCTAAAATGAAAAGAACTTTTATCAAAGAAACGGTTTCAAAAATCGGTCAGGAAGTTCTGATTTCCGGCTGGGTTAACACCCGCCGCGATCACGGAAAAATTGTTTTTTTTGATATGCGAGACATGACCGGTCAGCTCCAGGTTGTTTTTGTTCCCGGGTCGCTTGCCTATGACAAAATAACTGACGTCCGACCGGAGTGGGTTTTATCGGTTAGGGGGAATATCAATGCCAGACCGGAGAAAATGGTCAACAAGGATTTCCCGACCGGAACGGTAGAGATGGATGCGATTGATATTGAAGTATTAAATCCGGCAAAAACGCCACCATTTGAAGTTGACAAAGACACATCAAAAATTGAAGAAGAGTTGCGTCTAAAATATCGCTACTTGGATTTGCGAAGTGTTCGAATGGCGAAAAATATTACACTACGTCATGACGTGATTAAATTTATTCGCCAATATTTATACCAGGAAAATTTTCGAGAAATTGAGACTCCTTATTTGACCAAATCAACACCGGAAGGCGCCAGAGAATATATTGTCCCGGCCAGACTTTACCCCGGCGAATTTTATGTGCTGCCGCAAAGCCCGCAACAGTTTAAACAACTTTTGATGGTCGGTGGAATTGAACGCTACTTTCAAATTGCTCGTTGTTTTCGCGATGAAGACCAAAGAGGGGATCGTCAGCCGGAGTTTACTCAACTCGATATCGAGATGAGTTTTGTCGAACAGGAAGATATTTTGTCATTGGTTGAAGACATGATAATTAAACTGGTGGAAAAAATAACTCCGGAAAACAAAATTTTGCACAAACCATTTCCGCGCGTAACCTATGCCGAATCGATGGAAAAATATGGCAGTGATAAACCGGATTTGCGACAGGACAAAAATGATAAAAACGAATTGGCGTTCACATGGATTATAGATGCGCCACTATTTAAATATTCAAAATCGGAGAAGAAATTGGTCTCTTCACATCATCCGTTTACCATGCCACAGAAGGAAGATATTAAAAAATTGGATAGCAAACCTGAAGAAGTTCGGGCCTATGCCTACGATTTGGTTCTAAACGGTTTTGAAGTTGCCGGTGGATCGATTAGAATTCATAAACGCGATATTCAGGACAAGATATTTGATTTACTTGGTGTTTCCGCCGAGGAGAAGCAGCGTCGTTTTGGTCATATGTTGGAAGCTTTTGACTATGGGGCACCACCACACGGTGGAATTGCGCCGGGGATTGATAGATTAGTCGCAATTCTGGCCGGCGAAAGTGTTATCCGCGAAGTTATGGCCTTTCCAAAAACCGGTGATGCCAGAGACGTTATGATGGGCGCTCCCTCGGCTGTATCGGAGCAGCAATTAAAAGATGTTCATATATTACTAGCAGAAGAAGCTAAAGGTAAAGCGCTAAAACGCGCAGAAACTCAAACAAATGATTAAAATTCGATTGAACAAATTTCTGTCTCAGGCCGGCATTGCCTCACGTCGGCATGCTGATGACTTGATAAAATCCGGTAAAGTAGCTGTTAACTCCAAAAACGCTAAAACCGGTGAACAGGTCGATGTTGAAAAAGATAAAGTTATTGTTGCCGGCAAAGAGGTAAAATTACCGAATAAATTCGATTACTTCGCTTTTTATAAACCGAGCGGTTTTATTACTTCGTCGTCGGACGAGCAGGGCGAATCGATAAAAAAGTTTTTACCCAAAGTTACCAGATTATTTTCAGTCGGTCGATTGGATAAGGAAACCGAGGGGCTTCTAATCTTGACCAATGACGGAGATTTTGCCAATGAGTTGTCCCATCCGAAATATACCAAAGTAAAGGTTTATGATTTGGAATACGGTGGCAAACCGACAAACATTGGTAAAGAGGGGATAATTCGCCAGTTTTTAAAGGGCATAATGCACAACGGTAAAAGATATTATGTCGATAAAGCAAAATTTGTTGCAGATAATAAATTGGAAGTCACACTCCATCAAGGCAGAAGTCGTCAGTTACGAATTATGGCAGGGAAGATTGGTCTTGAAGTCTTAAACTTAAAACGAATTCAAATTGGAAAATTGAAGCTTTCGTCACTGAAATTGTCTCCGGGTAATTTAGTTCGGATCAGTAAAGACGACGTTCTATGATTGCCAAACCGTTAATTATCCTGTCCCTGATTTGTAATTTGATTGGTTTTAACATGTCCGCTGCCAAAACCGATCAGAAATTAGCCGATTATTCGGCTCGTGAAAACTCGGTAGCTGTTTCGGCTTCCGACACAACTATAAAGATTCCCGCCATTTTAGATTTACCGACAATTAAAATCGGCAGCAAATCGCCAAGTATTTTAACAAAGGAATATATTTTAGTTGATGGCGACAAGGGAACAGTTTTTGCGAAAAAAAATTCCACTACCCATGTGCCGATTGCCTCGACAACAAAAATAATGTCATCAATTATCGCTCTGGAGAATTATCAACTTAGCGATGTGGTCACTGTTTCTGCAAAAGCGCCACAACAAATTCCAACTGTTGTAAATTTACGAGTTGGAGAAAAAATCACAGTTTCAGAATTGCTTCATTGCATGCTTATCCAATCCGGAAATGATTCGGCCTACGCTGTTGGAGCGTTTATGGACCCATCAGGGAGTGACAGCGATTACCAGCCGTTTGTCGACAAAATGAATGCTAAAGCCAAAGAATTAGGTATGACAAACACACACTATATGGATCCGGCCGGTTTGAATGACAGCGGATATTCGTCAGCAACAGATTTGGCAACAATCACTCGATATGCTTTGCAAAACCCGACATTTAGAAATATTGTTGACACCCAAAATTATGTCGCTACCAACACGACGAAAACAATTTTTCACCCATTGGTTAACTCAAATCGCTTAGTTACCACATATCAATATCCGGGCGCGATCGGTGTTAAAACCGGTTTTACCGATGCCGCCAGTCACTGTTTGGTTGGTGCGGCGACACAAAATTATCGAACGCTAATTGCAATTATCCTTGGTACTTACTCAAACACAGCATCAGCGTCTGCTGATGAAGCGAGAAAACTACTCGACTGGGGATTTACCAATGTGGTTTGGCCTAGTTAAAGAGTTCATTGTTTTCTAAGGCGTTGGCGGCGGCAGAAATTTGAGCTTTCTGCTTTGAATTTCCACTTCCTTCGCCAATTTTATTTTTGCCGACAAAAACGGCGACTACAAATTTTTTATTGTGATCAGGACCGGTTTCAACAACTGTCTCGTAAGTTGGCGTAATTAAGAACTTCTCCTGCGCCAATTCCTGAAGGTGAGATTTTGCATCAATAAAATGATGATTTTGAAGGATATCCTCGAGCTTATATAGTATATGATCGGCAACAAATTTTTTGACAACTTCAAAACCAAGGTCCAAGTAGATTGCACCCAGGAGCGCCTCAAATGCATTGGCCAAAATTAGGTCCCTGGCTTTGCCGGCATTTTTCGATTCGCCGCGAGAAACTTTTAGATACTCTTCAAGACCGATATTTTTCGCTTCGGCTGAAAGTGATTCACCCTTTACCAAGGCACTACGCCATGCGGTCATTTCGCCCTCGGGGCGATCAAATTCGGCAAAAAGGTATTCAGTCACTGCCAATTCTAAAACGGCGTCGCCTAAAAATTCAAGACGTTCATTGTGAGACAAGCCGGAGCTGCGATGCTCGTTAATATATGATCGGTGAATAAAAACCTGCTCTAAAATTGCAGGATTATTGAAATGCAAACCAAGTTTATCAGCTAATATTTTTGGATCAGCCATTTTTGGTTACTTCCTTTTTCTTTATCTCACTTTCGTGATTAGTATATATTGAGCCGAGAACACCATTAATAAATTTCCCTGAGTTAGTGTTGCCGAATTGTTTTGCCAACTCGATCGCTTCGTTAATGGAGACTCGTGGTGGAACATCATCAGAGTAGAGCAATTCGAAAATTGCAATCTCGAGAATTGATTTATCAACTACTGAAATTTGTTCAATTGGCCATTCAGGCGCGTTAACTTCAATTTCCTTATCCAATTCAGCTTTATGCTGTCTGACGCCGAGAATTTCAGATTTAACAAAATCTTTGTCAATGTCGTCAATAAATTCTGTTATTGAACGTTCGAGAATCTCCGTTAGATCGGCTTCCGGTCGGAAATTCCACTCATAAATTGCTTGCATCGCAACCATTCGTGATAAATGTCGATTCATAATATCTAAAATCTAAAAGATAATTTCTTATACTACTATTTTGTCTCCGGCTCTACCGGTTTGGGAATTGATTCTTTGGAGTCAACAATTTTTTTCCCGCGATATGTGCCGCAATTTTTACAAATATGATGTCGCTGTTTCGGTTCGTGACACTGCTCACAATAAACAATACCAACGACATTAAGTTTGATCTGATGTCGACGGCTTCGAGTTCTGGTTTTTGATAGTTTCTTTTTTGGTTCGGCCATGGTTGTAAATAATAAATATTTAATCAAAAATAATAATTTCAGATGCTACTGTTATAGTATGACAAAATTTGAGATAAAAATCAAGAGCTAAACTACAATACTAATGATTTTGTCTTTAATGTAAATAAATTTCTTAATTTCCGCTCCGGAGATATTGGCTTTGACCTTTTCGCGATTTAGAACGATATCTTTGATTTCATCTTCGCTGTCATTGATACTGATTTCAATTTCATCGCGAACCTTTCCGTTTATTTGAATTGCGACAGTGACTTTTTCATTAACAATATATTTTTCATCAAACTCCGGCCAAGTAGATAGCGAGGTGTTGATTTTGTTTGAAACTGAATTTGCCATCTTTGGCGCAAAAGGTGAGAGCAAGGTCAAAAATACTTCAGCCGATTTTTTGTCCCAACCATTTTTAGTAATATCACTAAAAGCTTCAATCAATGTACTGATTGCAGTGTTAAAACTAAAACTCTCAATATCCTCGCCGACCTTTTTAATTGCCTTATTAATAATTATTTTACTGCCATCATTTTTTTCAGAAAATTTGATCTCTGATAATTTTTCCACTTTTTGCAAAAACCGATGCATACCGACAATGCCGTTTTGATTCCATTTTGCCGGTTGTGAAAACGGACCGATATAAAGCTCGTACAACTTAAGCGCATCGGAACCGAATTTCTCCAGCAGTGGATCGGGATCGATTATATTGCCGCGCGATTTTGACATCTTTAGACCGTCAATGCCCAAAATTGTGCCAACAGAAATTAATCTTTGAAACGGCTCTTTTGTGCCGACCAGTTTTTCGTCATACAAAACCTTGTGCCAGAATCGTGAATACAGTAAGTGGAGCACCGCATGTTCAGCGCCGCCAACATACAAATTTACCGGCAACCACGGGTCAATTTTCTTCCGATCCCAAATATATTCATTGCCGATCATAATTAAGTAGGCGATGTAATACCAGCAGGAGCCGGCCCATTGGGGCATTGTATTGGTTTCACGTTTCGCCGGACCGCCACAATTAGGACACTTGGTGTTAAGCCAAGCGGCAATTGCCGGGTCAGATTCGTTGGACAGGGGAGAGCTGCCATCACCAACCGGTTGATAATTTTCAACGTGGGGCAAAATTATAGGCAAATCATTTTCTGGAACTGCGACGATACCACATTTTTCACAGTGAACAATCGGAATCGGCTCACCCCAATAGCGCTGGCGGGAAAATACCCAATCACGAAGTTTGAAATTAATAGTAAAATCACCGTGATTTGAAGATTTTAGTTTCTCGGTGATTTTTTTGTTCGCTTCGGCTGATGTCATACCATCAAATTCAGCTGAATTGATCAAAATTCCGTAATCGGTAAACACCTCGGTTTGATCTTGATTAATATCATCACTTGGTTTGATTACGTGAATAATAGGAATATCATATTTTTTTGCAAATTCAAAATCCCGTTCGTCGTGAGCCGGAACCGCCATCACAGCGCCGGTACCATAGTGGCCCAGAACATAATCGGCAACCCAAACCGAAACTTCTTTACCATTGATTGGGTTTATTGCATTAATTCTCTTAAGTTCAACACCGGTTTTTTCTTTTTGCAATTCAGTCCGTTCCAAGTCGGATTTGTTTTTAGACTTTTCGATGTATTCGTTAATTTCTTTGACATTAGAGCTTTGAGTTTTGAGCTTTTCAATTAATTCGTGTTCCGGCGCTAGAACAACATAGGTACAGCCGAACAATGTATCGGCTCGGGTGGTGTAAACTTCGATTTTCTCTTTCGAATCTTTTATATCAAAAACAATATTTGAGCCTTCGGAACGACCGATCCAATTTCTTTGCATTTCTTTAATCGGCTCCGGCCAATCCAAACCATCAAGATCTTCCAAAAGGCGGTCGGCATACTCGGTAATTTTTAAAATCCATTGGCGAATATTTTTTCGCACAACCTGTGTTCCGCATCGTTCACACTTACCATTTATGACTTCTTCGTTGGCAAGACCAGTTTTGCAAGATGGGCAGTAGTTAATCGGAGTTTCGGCTTCGTAAGCCAAACCTCGTTCAAATAATTTCAAGAAAATAAATTGGGTCCAACGATAATATTTCGGGTCGGTAGTATTAATTTCCTTGTCCCAATCGTACGACAAATCAAATTTATTTAATTGATCTTTAAATCTTGCAACATTTTCCGCCACAACTTTTTCCGGATGAATTTTGTTTTTAATTGCATAATTTTCCGCCGGCAAACCGAAAGCATCCCAACCCATTGGGTGGAGGATATCGTAACCTTGTAATTTTTTGTAGCGCGAAAAAACATCGGTTGCCGTGTAACCGCGAGGATGGCCAACATGCAAACCCGCTCCAGATGGATATGGAAACATGTCGAGACAGTAGAAGTTTTTGGAGTTTTTAGACATTCTTTTAGAAATTTTCAATAATATTTTTTATTTTTTCGTAATAATTTTCATTATCAATGTTGATCAATTGAAAATTGTATTTTTCAGCTTCTGAAATAATCCAATTATTATATGCCACCACCCATTCAACTTCTTTTTCCTTGACAGTGTCTGGGTATTTGTCGGCATCATCCCATAATCCACGTGTAAAAATAACTTTTCGTATTTTATTTAAATTATTACTGGTTAAAAACACTGCAATTATTTTTTTTTCAGTTTTCAATTCTTTAATGCACTTTGGAAGTAGTGCAATACCTTCGATAATAAATGATTCCCAGACATAGTCGGTTTCTATAATTGCTTTAACACCTTTCCAAACATTTTCGCTCTCTTTATTTTGTTTGAAAACAATTTCACTAGATGAGTTTTCGTTGAGGAATTTAATTGCCATTTTAGATGTACTGTCACTGAAACTAAAAAGATCTGAGTAATCCTCACGACGTACTATTAATCTCATTTGTTCGCGAATTGTGTCAGTGGAAATCCAAGGTAATCCTAACTCATTGGCAATTTTTCGTGCTATAAAACTTTTGCCTAGTGTCGGAGCACCTCCGATTAAAACTATCTTATTCATAATAATGCTAATTATTGGTGGACCCGATCAGGCTTGAACTGACGACCTCATCGCTGCCAGCGATGCGCTCTAGCCAACTGAGCTACGGGCCCATAATAAAAACATAGCACAAATTTGAGCTCGAATCAATAATATCTACTTAGATTCGTTGAATGCCCACCAAAGCAAGACACCGATTATCATCGCCGTTATCAACCACCAGTACCAGGCCATAGGCCCCCTTTCAGGGGAATATCTAATTTCTAACTTCTAAACAAAATGAATAAATCATTTCTTTACAACTCGAATCGCACAGTCGGGACAAAATCGATAGCAATTGCCACAATTAATACATTTATCGATATCGATTTCCGGTACCGGAGTGCCATAAACACCAAGAGTTTTTCCGAATGATAATGCATTGACCGGACATTTTAAGATACAAATTCCACAACCTTTGCAATATTTCGGTACAATAACCGCAACGCGCTGAGAATTTTTTTTAACAATTAAACTGTCACTGGTGTCATATTCCGCCTTCGTGAACTTTTTGCTTTCGAGCGAAAAATCATAAGCAAAATCAAAAGCCTCTTTGGCTTTTCCCGCCAAGGATTTATTCTTCGCGAACTTCTTACCAAGTTGCTCGGCAATTATCTCCCAGAGCGCATTTTTAGGATAATCGAGAAAGTTTTTTGCCAAAGCCGCGAGCGCCAAAATATTTTGATTTTTGGCGCCAAACTCTTCCTCAGCTAATTTCGTTGCCGGTATTGCAAAAAGACGAGAATTATTCAATGTGAAATTTTGTCTGGCAATTGTTGAGGAATCAAAAAGAACATCAGTTTTTGAACCGATATATGATTCGATGGTTTTAATAGCCCGTCGGCGAAGAACCATAACAATATCGGCCGTGTCAAATTTCGGATAAGTAATTTGAGATTTTGAAAATTGAATAAATGAAACCGATGGTGTTCCGCGTTGCTCCGGACCGAACTGTGGGATATAGCTGACAAAATAATCAGCTTTAACCAAAGCCAGAGATAAAATTTTGGCGATGGTTTGTATTCCTTGCCCGCCTTCACCGGCGAGAACAATTTTTGTTACATCATTTTTCATAATTATATGTCCTCTGATTTCTTGTCCAATGTTTTTTTTACCTCGCCGACCGGATAGATCTTTTCCAATTTTGCCAAAAATTCAAAACTTTCCGCTGCGTCGGTTTTCCAGTTTGTCGGGCAGATTGATAAAATTTCCACCATTGAAAAACTGTTATTTTTTTGCTGATTTTCAATCGCTTTAGTAATTATTGAATCCATAAGAGTCGGGTTCCCAACTGAGGCGCGAGCAATAAACGCTTTTGAGTTTGCAATTTGTCGAACTAATTCCGGCCCATGGAAAGCCGGACCAAAAATACTGGCATTTTTCCCAAGCGGCGAGGTGGTTGTCACCTCATTGGGAACAGTTGTTGGAGCCATTTGGCCGCCAGTCATCGAATATTCGGTATTGTTGATAACAATTGCCAATATCGGGTCGTTGCGAAAAGCGGCATGCAGAAGCGACTGCAAGCCGATAGCATATGCGCCGCCGTCGCCCATCAAGGCGATTACGACTCGAGAGCCGCGAGCCATTTTGTAACCGACTGAAACCGGAACTGAACGACCGTGGTGAGATTGGATAATATCAAAATTAAAGTAATTCCAAGAAAGCAAGGTGCAACCGATGTCAATTACCAGTGTTGTTTTAGATTGAATATTTTCACTATCGACAACATTGCCTAAGTGTTTTAGGATAATGCTTTCGCCACAACCGGGGCAAAACAAACTCGGTTTGGATTTAGAGTTTAAGCACTGTGGCATTGCAAATTGTTCGTTGGGAGTTTTCATTATCTATGATCTTTAACGATTTTGTAAATCTCTTCCGGGGTAAAACCGACCGCCGGTTTGAAGACTTTGACCATTTTGCCGGCAAGCTCCGGGATCATGTATACCAAAAGTCTGGCAAACTGTTCAAACGCTGATTCCATTACAAAGACTCGATCGGCTTTTCTGATTTGGCTTCGAATTTGTGCCGTGTCAAGCGGACGCAAGGTAATTGGTCTAACTAACCCGGCTTTGATGCCATCTGAGCGTAAGTCGTCAATTGCCGATTTTGCAGCCGAAGCAACACTTCCGTGAGCGAGGATAATATCCTTGGCACCAGAAGTTTTATAATTTTCCGATTCGGCAACTTTAGTGATGAGCAATTTATAATCGGAAATATTTCGCTCTAAGACCTTTGAAAATTCCGGCTCAGAGCCATAACAGTTTCGAATATGCGTCGGCTTATCGACGTCTTCCCGTAAAATTTTCCTCGCCGGATACGGGCGCAGAGGTTTTGAAAATTCGGTTGTAATTTTTTGTTTACCAAGATAGCCATCGGTTAAAAGAAAGGTCGGGAAGTTATATTTCCAAGCGGTGGAAAATATTTTTGCTGAAAGTTCATAGGCCTCAGCGATATTTGACGCCGAGTATACTATTCGTAAACCATCACCATTTCCACCAAGTGCTGCTAAATTAACCTCTTGCTGAGAATAAATTACCGTTCCGGTTGATGGTCCGCCACGCTGGGCGATTATTCCAACAAATGGCAAACGTTCGTTTTCAGCCATTGAGATTGGATCTTGCATCAAAACATGACCAACTCCGGCGGTGGCGGTGAAGGCTTTTTTGCCGGCAAGAATTGCTCCTAAGGTGGCAAAGCCAGAAGCAATTTCATCTTCTGCCTGCAGGTACTGTAGATTAATATCCTCTGAAGCAGTGCGAATCCAACCCTCTAAAATTTCTGTCGCCGGTGTAATAGGGTAACCGAAAAACATCTCGGCGCCACCTTCTAACGTGCCTAGAACTATCGCTTCATTTCCAGTGATAAATTTCTTCTCTGACAAACTGCTCCTGACATTATGTCTAAAATAATTTAGAATTTCCTTAATTCATTATACCTTTGATTCCAGTTTTTTGGCAATCGCCAGTTCTTCATCCGGTTTGACAAGTTTTATTTGAAAATCAAGATATTCCAGTCCAGAGGTGATTTTTTTTCTAATTAGTGCGGAACCAAACCCAATTTCGCCCGAAAATGCAACAATGTCAACACCACCTAATGCGGCGGCGTAAGCGCCGATATACTTCTTAGCCCGATAACATAAAATATCTATTGCCAGTTTGGACATTTCGTCACCGGATTCCAAAAGTTCCAGCATATCACCGGACATTCCGGAGACACCGGCAAGCCCTGAATGGTTTTCAATGCTATCGCGAGTTTTCTTTAGTCCAATTTTCTCTGTTAGAAATAAAACTATCTCTGGATCAATATCTCCACTTCTAACTTGCATCGGTAATCCTTCCATTGGCGTAAATCCCATCGAAGTGTCAATCGGTTTTCCGCGATCGATGGCTGAAATACTAGATCCGGCGCCTAGATGAATTGTAATAATTTTATTTTCGTGTGTCACGTCAGTATTTTCCAGCATTGAGTGATGCGAAATTCCATGAAATCCATAACGCTTGATACCGAATGTTTCGGCAATATTTTGATCGATGGGATAAGTTTTCGCCACGATAGGTAAATCTTTGAAGAATGCAGTGTCAAAGGCGGCAAAATGTTGCGAAAGCGGTAATTTGTTGATTAACAAACGTATTGCTTCGATTGCCGGTGGGTTGTGATGTGGAGCCAGTGGCGCAAACTCTTCGATAATTTTTATCACCGGCAAGGTTATTGGCATGACTTCTTCGGATTTATCGCCACCATGGACGACACGATAACCAGTTTTAGTAATTTCATTGGCATGATTTCCAATATCAGAAAGGATTTTTTTAATCGTTTGGGGAATATTGCCGTCACGAAAATTCAACTTGTCGGATTTAATTTCCTCAAGCTTATCAGAAAAAAGTTTGTATTTAATTGATGATGACCCGGGATTGATTACCAAAATCATAATTATTAGTCAATTATTTCTCCAAAACATTTGCCGGTTATGCCGGCGGCGTTACCCTCATCGGTATCCAAGTGAAATCGGAGTTGATAGTGTTTGTTAATCTTAACATTTACATCAGCAAAAATTATTTTACCGCGCGGAGTTTCAGCCGCAATACTGATTTTTTGTCCGTCGACAATATTTAATTCTTTGGCGTTGTCCGGGCTGGCATGTAAATGCCGAATGGCGACCATCATGGCGCATCGACGAATTTCTCCGAGATCAGTTTTCAAAATGACATTGGCACAACCGTTGGCAATATTGGTTTCATACGGCGCGATAATGCCAATTTGATAGCAATCAGTGAGTGAAACTTCGGTTTGAGTATCCGAGCGAAATGGCGAGAGAAACCTCGCCGAAATTTCACCTTTTGGTCCGACAATCGTCACAATTTTGTCCGTAGCGAACTCGCCATGTTGAGATAATTCTTTAATAGTTTTAAATGGCGTCTCTGCGCCGAAAAGAAAATCATAGTCATTTTTCGACAAATGAATGTGTCTGGCCGAAACTTCAATTTCAATTTCTTTTTTCATTATTTATTACTTAACAATAATTTCTGAAAGTAAACTGTGACCAGTCATCGAATCTGGCTTTGGAATTCCAAACAGATCCAGAATTGTCGGCGCGATATCGGCCAGCGAGTTTTTTGATGAAATCAATCCGGAAAGCATGTCTCCACCGGAAAGTGTATTTTTGTTTTTTCCCCGTAAATCAGATCGGACGAGAATAAACGGTACGGGCGACAGCGAGTGAAATGTTTCCCGATCATGTCCGGTTTTAACTTCAATCATTTGCTCGGCGTTTCCGTGATCGGCAGTGACGATCAATGTGCCGTCAACTGATAAAACCGCGTCAGATAACTCTTTTAAAACAGCGTCGACAATACTGACTGCGGCAGTAGTTGCCGGCAAGTCGCCGGAGTGGCCGACGCTATCGACATTAGCATAATTGACTAACATAAATTGATATTTTTTTGATTTAACCGCCGCGGTAAGTTTTGCCGTAATCTTCGCCGCTTCCATTTCAGGTTTTTGATCAAAGCTTGTAACCTCAGCCGACTGGACTACAACCCGCTCCTCACCCGGAAACGGTTCTTCCTGCCCGCAATTGAAGAAATAACTGATATGCGGATATTTTTCACTTTCAGCAATACGATACTGTTTCAAGCCGGCATTGGCAATAATTTTGCCTAACGTTTGCTCGACTTTTTCCGATGGAAAGGCGATGTGAATTTTAGATTCGATCACCACTGGCAAATAATAGGGGGTGAAGGCGACGAAATATATACTATTCGGTGCCGGATATTTCGGCCCGGTGTTGTGCATGCCGAGTAGCGCCAAAGTTAATTGGCGTGCGCGGTCCGGTCGATAATTGAAAAATATCACACTGTCGTTGTCTAGAATTTTACAGATCGGTCCGCGATCATTTCTGATCACCGTAGGCGGAATATACTGATCGTTGAAACCCAGTTTGTATGAGTTGGAAATTAATTCGACGGCTGATGTGGCAAAATTTCCGGTGCCGTGAACCATCGCTTGCAGAGATTTGGAAATATTCTCCCAATGATTATCACGATTCATCGCATAATGTCGACCGGTGATGGTCGCAATTTCTCCAATTCCAATTTCGGCAATCTTTTTTTGCAACTGGATAATAAAATTTAGCCCGCTGGTGCTGTCAGTATCCATACCATCTGTAATTACATGAATATATACCTTTGGCAACTGATAAAGCTTTGCAAGTTTCAGTAGGGCGTACAGATGGTCAATGTGACTGTGGATTCCACCATCGGAAACTAAACCGATAAGATGGAGTGAGGAGTTGTAAGATAGCGCGTTGCGACAGGCGCCAACCAAAGCATCGTTTTGAAAAAAAGATTTATCAGCAACACAATCAGATATTCGCTCCAGGTCTTGAAAAACAATTTTTCCAGCACCGATGGAAGAGTGACCAATTTCAGAATTACCGACCATTTTATAATTGCCGGCGACCTGACGAAATGCTTGCAAAATTGCATGCGGATAATCGCGCCAAAGCGTGTTCATGGTCTTTGGGTCAGCCATGGAAATTGCATTGCCACCCCATGCCGGTGACATACCCCAACCGTCGAGGATTGCTAAAACGATAGGTGTTTGGCTAGATTGTTCCATTTTGCCTTTCATATTTGACATATTCCGGCTGATTTATTACGCTCTGACTTTGATATAAACTAATTGCAGTCATCTCTGCCGGCTTTGGAATTCCCATAATCTCTAAAATAGTTGGTGCAATATTTGCCAACGCTCCATTCGCAATAAGTTTTCTCTTAGAAAGTTCCATCTCTTTAGAGATTATAACAAATGGAACCGGATTCGTCGTGTGTTCGGTTTGTGGTTGGTTGGTTTTCGGATTGATCATTTCATCAGCATTCCCATGATCCGATGTCACAACAATAGTATAATTATTTTGGAGTAATGATGCTACAAGTTTACCAAGAAATAAATCGACACATTCGATTGCTTGGACCGTGGCATAAAAATTTCCTGTGTGACCAACCATGTCGGCATTGGCATAATTTACAATAATTAAGCTGAAATCTTTATCGGCATTAGCAATTGTCGATTTGGTAATTTGTTCGGCGCTCATTGCCGGCGATAAATCGTACGTATTAACCTTTGGTGATGGAATTACAGTCCTAGATTCTTTTGGTAATGTTTTTTCCCGACCGCCGTCAATAAAATAGGTGACGTGGGCATATTTCTCCGTCTCAGCAATGTGAAATTGAGTCAGACCTCGGCTACTTATGGTCTCAGCCAGTGTGTCTTTAATCTCATCTGTCTGGAAAGCGACAACTCCGATTGGATTCGGATCCCGGTTAATAAAAGTTAAAAGATAAAGATTTTTTAATATTTTTCGATCATTAAGCGCCGGAATTTTTATATCTGTGAATGCGTAGGAAATCTGACGTGAGCGATCTGGACGAAAGTTAAAAAAGATAACTGCATCATTATCGGAGATCAGATGTTTTTGATGATTTTCATCTAAAATCAGATGCGGTACGATAAATTCGTCGGTAATATTTCGCAAATATGATTTGGAGATCGCGTCGCGAATATTTAAGCTTTCTATGGCTTCACCCTTGGTCATTGCGTTATATGCCCGCGAAGTTCGGCCCCAATTTTTGTCTCGATCCATAGCAAAATATCGGCCGCAAATACTGGAAATTTGCCCTACGCCAATCTCTTTGATTTTACGATTGATAATTTCCAAAATTCCCAGTGCTGATTCCGGATCGGAGTCGCGACCGTCGGTGAACAAATCCAGATAAACCGGCGTAACCTGATTGGCTTTGGCCATTTTCATAATTTCAAAAAGATGGTCTAAACACGAATGAACGGTTCCGGTTCCAACCAAACCCATAATATGCAGTGCTGAAGCGTTTTTTTTCACATGCTCGAATGCTGACAAAATTTTTTCATTTTTAAAAAAATTGCCGTCTTTGATAAAGTTGTTGATAAATACCAGATCCTGTGGCACAACACGTCCGGCGCCGATATTCAAATGCCCAGTTTCTGAATTTCCGGCGGTGTTCGGTGGTAACCCGACAGCTTCTCCGGAAGCTAAAAGAGTGGTGTGCGGATATGTTCGCCACCAAATATCCATATTTTGGGTTTTGGCTTGCAAAATTGCGTTGCCCCCCCATGCCGGCCCAACACCCCAACCATCCAAAATAATTAGAGCTACTTTTCTCATGCCCCTCATTTAATAATTCATCACATGTTTTCATTATACAGTAATGAGGAGAAAAATAGAATTTTTTGCTAACATAATAGTATGAAAGTAATAAATAAAATTGATGCTGCTACTATTATAGAGGCGATTTCATCCGGCAAAACCGTTGTTATGCCGTTTGACACGGTTTATGGTTTGATGGCAAACCCGTTTGATGACTTAGCAATGGAGAAAATCTATCAAATTAAAGGCCGTGATTTCAACAAGCCGATCGCATTGATTTTTTCTTCGATTCATATGCTAAAAAAGTTTATTCCATTAATTTCAACTGAAACTGAAAGATATATTGCTGAAAAAGTTCCCGGCGGTTATACTTTTATTTTGCCTTGGAGTAAAAAAGATCGAAGAAAGTTTTCTCTTCATTATCAAAAACTAGATAAAATTGGCTTTCGGATTCCGGACAATAAATTACTCCTGGATTTGATAAGTCAGCACGGGAAACCGATTGCCGCCACCAGCGCTAATATCTCAGGCAAGGAAAATTGTTGGAGCGCCGATGAGTTTATTAATCAGATTAAAAATCAAAAAGAAAAACCGGATTATATTTTCGATGGCGGCGAGTTAATTGCAAGTCAGCCATCAAAAGTCATCGATATTTCAAGTACAAGTGATATAAAAATTCTAAGAAACTAAAAAGCTTCGGTTGATACTGAGATAAGAAAAAACTACCCGATGATGGTTTGCAATGCGGGACCATTCGGTTAATAACTGGCAGTTTGTTTGCGACCGTTAGTGCCTATTGTCCATTAGATCCGACTGGTTTTCAGTATCATGGTTATTTTGAACTTTCCATTGCCGATGTACATTACATGATGATTACTAAAGCGGCCACCAAGTTTCGGCATAGAAGTATAGGAAAACCAAGAACTTGAAAAAACCGACATATGATGATAAAATTAAGAGGTAAATTTGGCCGAGTGGCGGAATTGGTAGACGCACAGGATTCAAAATCCTGCGATAGCAATATCATGAGAGTTCGATTCTCTCCTTGGCCACCATAGATATATTAGTTATGAAAATTGATTTGTAACAAACAAAAAACACTCATAAACCTAGGAAGACGAAACGAGTCGATAAAATTTTCAATCAATATTTCCCTATCATTCATATAGTTATTATCCAAATTGGTGCATTGAATAAACAATAAAATTTCATGAAACATCGACTGACAGAAGAGGATTTGGAACAAATATTTATCGCATCGCGCTACAAAAAGCGAAGTTCTTTTTCGGTTTTTATAGCCTTTGTTGGACTTTTTATTCTGTTTTTTATTGTTGTAACTTATCTTCTAAATTTTTCTGCCTATAATCAAAAAATTTCATGGTGGTATCAAGATGAATTTGGAACAACGCAACACGGTTTAATCGATGCCGTAACAACTTATCACAACCATCCCGCATCTGATAGCAACAGCAGTAATATTTTACCAAATATTTCCGATAATTCAATTTCTATTGAGAGTATCGGTGTTAAGGCGCCAATAACTTTTGGAGTCGATAATAACGCCACCGCCGTCAGCAATAATTTAAAAAACGGCCCAATCCAGCTTACCGGGACTTCATTGCCTGGCCAAACCGGAAATGTTTTTATCACCGGCCACTCGTCAAATTATCCATGGATTAAAAGTCAGTATAATTCGGTCTTTGCGCTTTTAGGCAATGTTGTTGTCGGCGATCTGGTTCAAATAAAATTTCAAAATGTGAACTATGTCTATCAAGTAAAAAAAATATTTGTCGTCGATCCTAGTGACATCTCGGTCTTGAATTCAAATTCCTCTTCCAGCACTTTGACCCTGATGACTTGCACTCCGGTCGGAACAAATTTACGACGACTGATTGTCCAAGCCGACCAAATTATTCCTGATCAATCACAGAATTCCAAATCAAACAACCAAAGTTCTCAAACTTTGCCCAACGGAGTTCATTGATTCTGTCGGATTATTCCGAAATTTGTAATGAGTACTAAAAACACTATTTTATTATCGCTCTTTTATAGGCGACTCCATCTTTGTATAGTAGCGCCGAGCCATCCCAGCTAAATATGAAATTGGATTTGTCGCTGCTGGATAATTTTACCAACAAAACATCATTGGTGCCGTTTTGCTCAATGATTCGAATTTCGTCGCCTTGTTGATAAGCCAAGTATTGTGACCCGGGGTACCAGATTACGCCGGAAATTTGATTTGAAAGTCGAGTAACCAAGGTATTGCCAACCCAGATTTCGTGATCATTAAATGATAAATTGCCATCAGAGTTTTTAACCAATGTGTCGTACGGTGTATCAATTGAGGAAATAATATTTTGATCGGTGATAATAGAGATTGTCGGATCCAGACGAAATAAGGTGATATTTTTATACCAAGAAACCTGATCGGCGCTGATTTTTACATGCTGTTGCCACAAATTATATCCATCCTTTCCAACCGAAATATCGTAGTAGCCAGGAAGCAGCTGGGTGTCAAATGGAGATTTATCATTCGAAGCTTTGCCTGAAATTGAAACTGTGGCGTCTTTAGGAACAAATGATAAGTAGACAATTCCAGTATGAGCAATCGAGAATGTCTGCCAATTTATTTTGTAACCAAAACTCATAAAGATCAGATACGACGAGACCAAAATGATAATTAGGGTAATTAGACCCTGCCCGAAAATTATCTCTTTTATCCGAAGATTTCGCGGTTTATTAACATATTCTTTCATACAATTATTTTAGCTTGTATTGATATAATTGTAAAATCGGAGTAAAATAAGATTAGTGATTAAAAATATTTCTATCACATATCTTGAAATCTTCTTTGAAGGAGTTTAATGGCTAAGTTTCGTGTCGTTGGCAATAAAAAATTAAATGGCGACTTCCAGGTTTTGGGAGCCAAAAATGCGGCCCTAAAAATGGTTGCCGCTTCTGTTATGATTCCCGGCATTTCGATTATTCATAATATTCCCAAAATATTGGATATTTTTCGTATGATAGAGGTAATTGAGAGTTTGGGTGCAAAAACCAAGTTTGAAGATCACACTTTGACAATCGATGCCACCGGCGTTAAATCTTTTTCACCTAACGAAAAAGCTATTAAAAAGTTACGTGGTTCGGTTGTAATCCTAGGTCCATTGCTCTCAAAGTTCGGACGGGTTCATTTCTCCGAACCGGGTGGCTGTTTAATCGGCTCGCGACCAATCGACACTCACCTAAAAGCGTTTGAGGCTATGGATGTTTCGGTTGAAATTTCCAACAAGGGCGCAAAATTTTTCCTGCAAGCCGGAAATAAATTTAAAAATGGCAATATTGATGTCGTCTTATCGGAAATGAGTGTAACCGCGACGGAAAATATTATGATGGCGGCAGTTTTGCGGAACGGGATCACTACAATAAAAGTTGCCGCATGTGAGCCGGAAATTACCGATTTGGCCAATTTTTTAAACCTTGCTGGGGCAAAAATTTCTGGCGCCGGAACTCATACCATTGTAATCGAGGGCGTTAAGAAATTGACTGATGTCGAATATACTGTTTTTCCCGACAGGATCGAGGCCGGTACGATGGTTATCACTGCCGCTGTTTGTGGGGGGAAAGTCAAAATCAAAGACGTAATTCCGGATCATTTGTCGCTAGTGCTTTCGAAATTCTCGGAGATGTCGGTAGATTTTGAAATCATTCCGACAAAAAATGGCCACGCGGATATTATCGTCAATCAACGAAGTCAGCTTGTTGCGCCAGGTTCGGCTAAACTCGATGTTCGACAATACCCCGGGTTGCCTACAGATCTTCAGGCGCCATTGGCAGTACTGGCAACTCAAGCAAAAGGTGAAACCAAAATCTTCGAAACGCTTTTCAATATGCGATTTGACTATACAAAATGGCTGGTGGAAATGGGAGCAAGAATTGATATATTAAATCCATTTCTGATTGAAATAAACGGACCATCACTACTTCTGGGTCAAGAAATTGAGTCCTCCGATATTCGCGGTGGCGCCGCCTTGGTGATTGCCGCTCTCTGCGCCAAAGGCACTACAATTATCAACAATATCGAATACATAGATCGCGGATATGAAAATTTCGATCAGCGACTACGAAAAATCGGGGCGGAGATTGAAAGGATTGACTGATGGCTAGACGAATCGCAATCGATTTAGGCACAACAAATGTTTTGGTCTATGTGCCTAAGAGGGGAGTCGTTGTTAATGAACCGTCGGTTGTTGCCCTTCAAGTTGAAAACAACCAAATTGTTGCAATCGGCGAAGAAGCAAAAAAAATGATTGGCCGGACTCCTGACAGTATCGTCGCCGCCCATCCGCTTCAGGATGGTGTTATTGCGAACTATAATATTTCAGAAACTATGCTCCGACATTTTATTAATAAAGTCTCCGGTCGAATTAGAATCGGCAAACCGGAAGTTATGATTGCTGTACCTGTTGGTATCACGTCGACGGAACGCCGAGCGGTAATTGATGCCACGCTGGCCGCTGGCGCTAAACAAGCATATTTGATTAAGCAACCAATCGCTGCCGCGCTTGGTGCCGGAATTCCTATTGCTACCGCTTCGGGGAACATGATAATTGACATCGGTGGTGGCACAACCGAAGTTGCCGTTATTGCACTTGGTGATGTTGTTGCCGCTAGTTCGGCACGCGTCGGCGGAAATAAAATTGATGCAGCAATTGCAGTATATATCCGCAAAAAACACAATTTGATTATTGGCGAACAAACGGCGGAAGAGATAAAAAAACGCATCGGAAATGCCATTGAACCGAAAAAGGAAGCTAAAATGGAGGTTTCCGGTTCGAGCGCAATTACCGGTTTGCCGGAGAGCATTATCATTACCTCCGAGGATTTGGTTAAAGCTCTAAAGCCGCCGCTAACTGATATTATTGGCGTTGTTAAAAGTGTTCTTCAACAAACTCCACCGGAACTTGCCTCAGATGTCATGGACAAGGGAATTATTATCTCTGGCGGCGGGGCGCTACTTCGCAACATCGATACGCTTTTGACTAAAGTTACCGGTGTGCCGTGTCAAGTGGCAGAAGAGCCGGAAAAATGCGTTGTCAAGGGCGCCGGAATTGCTGTTGAACATTTGGATGCTTACAAAAAATCGGTACTTTGGGCGAGAGAATAATATTTTAGAGGTTTTATGAAGTATGCAAAAATTAAAGATCGCGAATCACACCGAGTAGTTGCCACTGCAATTATCCACAAAAGTGGCAAGTATTTAATAACCAAAAGATCGGAAAACAAAAAAGTCTATCCCGGTAAATGGACTGTACCTGGTGGCGGACTGGCAATCGACGATTATATTGACGAAAAACCAAATGAAGATCGTGTCTGGTATTTTTCCTTGGAAAAAGGTCTACGTCGTGAGGTTATGGAAGAAACAAAGCTCAATATTGGCAAGATTGACTATCTACTCGATCTGACATTTATCCGCCCGGACAATGTTGCGGTTTTGACACTAAGTTTTTACGCTCCATGGAAAAAGGGAGCCGTAAAATTAAGCGAAGAAGAGGTTGATTTCGTTTGGGCAACTCGTGACGAAATTAAGAATTATGACCTGATTGCCGGTATTCGCGAAGAAATTTATATGGTTGATGATATTCTAAATAATCGCAAGACAAAAAAACTATTTTTGAGATTTTAGATATTATTTTAAATAATTATGATTATTGGAATAGACGCTTCCAGAGCGGTAAAAAAACAAAGAACCGGAACTGAAAATTACTCTAGTAATTTGATTTTTGAGTTGGCGAAAATTGATGCAGTAAATGATTATATTTTGTATGTTGGTCCGGACTATGATGGAATATTTGATAAATTTCCGAAAAATTTCTCTGTGAAAATAATTCCAAACAAAAAATACTGGACGCAAGTTGGGCTAACACTGGAGATGATAAAAAATAAGTCTGATGTTTTGTTTGTTCCGTCACACATACTACCAACTATTTCCGGCAAAAGATCGGCCATAACTATTCATGACTTGGCGTGGAAATATTTCCCGGAAGTATATTCGAAGAACGAGATTAAAACTCAGAATTTTTCAATTCGCAGAGCAATTGTCAAAAAAGCCAGTATAATAGTATATTCGAAATCGACCGAATTGGATCTGAAAAAATTCTATCCAAAAACTACTAAACTGATAAAGTTTGTGCCGATGGGATTCAAACCAATTAATTCTGATTCAAAACTTTCAGATGAACTGGCTACCAAAGTTAGCGGAAAATACATTCTTTTTGTCGGCAGACTGGAATCAAAAAAAAATATTATCAATCTAGTCAAAGCATACAGCATGCTTCGAAGCGAGCGAGAAATCAAAGATAAATTGGTTCTGGCTGGCAATCCCGGTTTTGGATATGATGAAATCAAACAAGAAATCAACTTATCAAAATTTAAAAATGACATTATTGAAACCGGATTTGTTTCTGATAATAATCGCAACGCTTTATATAAAAATGCTTCACTTTTTGCATTCCCGTCACTATTCGAAGGTTTCGGTTTTCCAATTTTAGAGGCTTTTTCCGCCGGTATTCCGGTAGTTACATCAAATGTTTCTTCGATGCCAGAAGTTGCCGGAGCTGGCGCGATATTGGTTAATCCAAAAAAACCATTTGAAATCGCCGCATCAATGAGTCAAATTTTGAATAAGCCACAAATTGGGCAGAAATTAATTACTATCGGAAAAAAGCAAATCACAAAATACAGTTGGGATGTCTGCGCCGAAGAAACCCTTAAAATCCTGGAGGGTAAATGAAAATTGCAATTGTTCACGATTATTTAACCAAGCTAGGTGGCGCAGAAAATGTTCTGCAAGTAATTCATAATATTTATCCAGACGCACCGATATATACTTTATTATATGATGAATCCGGGACAAAAAAACAATTTGCCGAAGGCTACGACATTCGGCCATCCCGATTACAAAAATTACCGAAATTTATTCGTAACCGTTCACGTCTGTTATTGTCAAAATTTCCAAATGCAATCGAGAAATTGGATCTGTCGGAATTTGATGTCGTAATTTCCTCAAGTAACTCATTTGCTCACGGGGTTATTACCCAACCAAAAACCCTTCACATCACTTACTGTTATTCACCAATGCGATATGCGTGGGATTGGACACACAAATATTTGGATGAAAATAATATCGGATACGGTTTGATCGGTTTCTATATCCGGGGTTTAATTTCCAGGCTCCGAATCTGGGATTTTAATGCCAGCAAAAGAACCGATGACTGGGTGGCAATCTCAAAAACCGTCGCAAAAAGAATTAACAAATATTATCGCAGAGATTCAATAGTAATTTATCCGCCGGCCGACATCACCGAGTTAATAAAAAATGAGCAAAAACCTAGTGACTATTATTTAATAGTTTCACGTCTGACACAATACAAGAACATCGATTTGGCGATAAAAGTTTTTAACGAATTACATTTACCACTCTATATTATCGGCGAAGGCGCCGACCAAAATCGGCTGGAGAAATTGGCTGGCAAAACAATCAAATTTCTTGGCTGGCAAAATGACAATAGTCGCAATAAATATATTAGCAATTCCAAAGCATTTCTTTTTCCCGGCGAAGATGATTTCGGATTGACACCGATTGAGGCTATGGCCGCCGGCCGACCGGTAATCGCATATAATGCCGGTGGTGCAACCGAAACAGTTGTCTCAGGGAAAACCGGTGAATTTTTTAACGATTTTTCCAACCCAAAATTTCTTAAAGACGCTGTTGCCAAAGTTGAGAGAAATTATCAAAATTACAATCCGGCTGTTTGTAAAGAGCAAGCAAAAAAATTCTCAAGTGAAATATTTACCAAAAAATTTAGCGATTTTGTTAAAACACGGTATAAAGAATTTCAAGATGAAAATAAATAGAAAAAAAATTAATATCCTCGGTCTGCCGATTGATTCATTTGCAAAAGATGATTCGATTCGATATATCGAGCAAAAACTTTTGACTAAAAAAGCGATTTTTATCACAACGGTCAATGTTGAATTTCTTTACCGCGCTTTAAACGACACAAAAGTTTTTGACATGCTTCAAAATTCTTCGATTAATTTCGCCGACGGGATCGGTGTTTTGTGGGCGGCAAAATTTTTATCGCTAAAATTACCGACTGACAAATTTTGGCGATCGGTTGTCGGTTTTATCAAACTATTTGCTTCACTTTGTGCGATCATTTTTTATCCGAAATATCTGAAAAAACCGATTCCCGAGAGAATATCCGGCTCTGACTTTATTTGGGATTTATCAAAATTTGCGGCAAAAAATGATTTGAAGATTTTTTTACTTGGCGGCGACTCGACCGTTCCTGAACAAGCGGCGCTAAAACTTCAAACCGATGTTGTAAACCTAAAAGTTTCCGGTATTTTCAACGGTTCCTCGGATGAAAAGGATGAAGCAAAAATTCTTGAGATTATTAATAATGCTAAACCGGACATTTTGTTTGTTGCGTACGGTGTTCCGGCAGAGGAACTTTGGCTGGAAAGAAATTTGTTGAAAACTGGCGCAAAAATCGGTATCGGTATCGGCGGAACATTTGATTTTCTCGCCGGCAGACGAAAGCGCGCACCAAAATTTTTTCGATTAATCGGACTTGAATGGCTTTGGCGCTTGATATTAGAGCCACGCCGATTCCACCGCCAATCCGCCTTGCCTAAATTGGTTTGGCGAGTTTTTAGATATAAATTGGCAAATTAATCTCTCCCTCAGTTCAAAACTTTTGACATTGGAGAGATTTTTATATATGATTTCCTCAAGCGCTCAACACGAAGGAGGCAGATCAGGTGAAAGACACAATGACGATTCTTGGTTGTCTTGCAATTGCCGCGATTGCAGTGACGATTGTCATTCTTTTTGTCACTGCGTTATTCGACATTTATAGCAGAAAGCGCTGGTCTATGATAATCAGAGGATATTGTGGGAAGTGGGAAAAAACTGTCGTCGAAACCAAGTTTGTCCACGATACAATTTATGTTGCCGTCATTAACGACAATGTGGTCGTAGTTCGTCGTGACACCGGATCAAATTCAACAGAGGGATTTTACCGATACTTCACAGTACTGGCTAATCAGCAACTGGTAACTAAAACCGTGTTTAGTGGACATGAAAGAATTGGTGTATTAACTGCACTAATGCTATTCAATTACGTTGAAAAAATCACAACATGCTAACTTTCCAATTGGCACCAGAGTGGTGCCTTTTTTATTTTGCATCTTGACAAATGGTTTTGGTTTTTGATACTATATTAGTGTGGATTGTGGTGACCCTGCGGTGGCCACTTTTTTAAAAAGTGCCAATGTAATATCAATCAGCTGATATTCAGCAAAATAGATGTATATTAATATCGACAACTTAATAACAATTTAGAAACAAAAGGAGAAAGATGACCGAAGATTCTGTAAATTTTATGCAAGCGATTGAGGAACTTTGTGAAGAAAAAGGTTTGGACAAGGAAACTGTGATTTCAACGGTTGAAGCTGCTCTTTCCGCCGCTTATCGAAAAGATTACGGCAAGCCGCGTCAGGTGATTCGGGCGAAAATGGATCCAAAAACCGGTGAAGCAGAAATGTATCAGGTAACAACTGTGGTTGATGATGAAGAGCTGGAGAATCCAGAGGCGGAGATTTCACTAACTGATGCGAAAAAAATTAAAAAAAGTTATAAAGTCGCTGACGAGATAATCGAGCCGTTGCCAAAAGAGGAAACCTTCGGCCGGATTGCGGCTCAAACTGCCAAACAGGTTATAATTCAGCGAATTCGTGAAGCCGAACGCGATATGATTTTTGCCGAATTTAAAGACCGTGAGCACACAATAGGTAACGGTTCAGTCCAACAAATTGAGGGTAAAAATGTCATCGTTTCACTTGGTAAAGTCAATGCGATTATGTTTCCATCGGATCAAATTCGCGAAGAGAAATATTATGTCGGCCAACGCTTAAAGGTATATATCAAAGAGGTGGCACAAACTTCTCGCGGACCACAGATTCTAGTTTCTCGAGCTGATGAGGGCTTAATTAAGGGACTGTTTGAACTGGAAGTTCCGGAGATCGCCAATGGAACGGTTGAAATAAAAAGTTTAGCTCGCGAGGCCGGCTCCCGTACTAAAATGGCTGTAATTGCGCTCGATGATAATATCGACCCGATCGGTTCTTGTGTTGGACAACGTGGAACCAGAGTCCAATCGGTTTTAGCCGAAATCGGTGATGAAAAAATCGATATTATCCTTTGGGATGAAGATGTCGAGCGTTTTATTATGAACGCTTTATCACCGGCGAAATGCGAAAAAATTGTTATTTCCTCAAAGGATACGAAAGCGATTGTCTTCGTCCCTGAAGACTTTCTTTCGCTCGCAATCGGCAAAAATGGCCAGAACGTTCGCTTAGCTTCAAAGTTGACCGGCTGGGGAATTGACATTGAAAAGGTTGAGGGCGGCGAGTCTAATCAGAAGAAAGCTAATGACAACGAATCAAAGGTTGAAACCGCGGTTAGTATCGAGAAGGAAAAGATTGTCAAAAAAGAGTCGGTGAAAACCAAAGACGCCAACGTCAAGAAAATTAGCGAAAAAATCGATTCTGATTCAAAATAGCCTTAAGTAGTAAGTTTTAAGTTTTTCTTCGATAGATTGTACATGCAACTTTTAGTTTTAATTTACTATCATGGATCCAAATATATTTGGAAAGTTTTCAGACAATTTGCGCAAGATTCTGGTCATGGCCGAAAGAATAGCCAAGGATTCTGCAAAACCACTCGACACCGAGGAGATTCTTTTGGCTTTGGTTTTAACCCGTGGAACTTTGGCCTCTGACATTCTTACATCGTTTGAAATCGTGCCTGACAAGGTTTCTATTGTCGCAAAATTGGTTAGTAACCTCGGCAAAAAGTCTAAGACTCCTGCAATATCTGATGACGCCAAAAGTGTTATGCAATCGGCCGTTAGAATCGCCGCTGGTTACAATCACTTGATTGTTGACGTTGAACACTTACTACTAGCACTCTTATCTAACCCAAAATTTAACTCCTACAGTATTATTGAACGAATCGGTGTCAAACCGGAAAAAATCAGCGACCAAATTTCGGCAATTTTTAGCGAGATTTCCAAGGCAAGCGGTTCACTTAATCTTGACCAGCCGGCAGAGTTTGATTTGCCACACATCGGTGATTTCCCCGGCGAAGATTTTGCTTCCGATTTCTCCGAAAAGCCGGGCAAAACCAAAACTCAAGAAGCTCAAAAAACTTTTCTCGAACAATACACTGTCAACTTGACTGCTGAGGCAAAAAACAATCACCTCGATCCGCTCGTTGGCCGAGAAAAGGAAATCGAACGAGTATCGCAAATTTTATCTCGCCGGACAAAAAACAATCCTCTTCTAATAGGCGAACCGGGCGTGGGAAAAACGGCAATCGTCGAAGGATTAGCGCGAAGAATCATCGATGGCAGCGTGCCGCAAACATTAATCGGCAAAACAATTCTTTCGCTCGATTTAGGGTCACTTTTGGCGGGCACCATTTATCGCGGTCAATTTGAAGCCCGAATTAAAAAATTGTTGGCTGAGATCAAAAACCTTGGAAAAATCATACTTTTTATAGATGAAATTCATACTACGGTCGGCACCGGTTCGGCCGAGGGATCAATGGATACCGCCAATATGCTAAAACCGATTTTGACCAGAAATGAATTTCAAGTTATCGGCGCGACAACTTTTGATGATTATAAAAAACATATTGAAAAGGATCCGGCATACGAACGGCGTTTTCAAGTCGTCCAAGTACCTGAACCATCAGTCCTAGAAACAATAAAAATTCTCCGTGGCATCAAACACAAATATGAGCAACATCATAAAATAAAATTCACAGCCGATTCTCTGGTTGCTGCCGCCGAATTTTCAGAGCGGTACATTACCGATCGTTTTTTGCCGGACAAAGCAATCGATTTGATTGATGAAGCCGCTGCCGCGACAAATATTATCACACCGGAAAATGCAAAATTAGCCAAGCTTCAAACCAAATTGATTGAAACTCAAAGCAAAAAAGAGGAAGCTGTAATGGCGGAAAATTACGAATCTGCCACCGGTTTACGCGAGGAAGAGATAATTCTTTCTGACAAAATTTCAACATTGGAAAAATCTTCGGCCAGCCAGAAGAAAAACATTATTGATTCAAATGATATTGCAAATATAATTTCACGTTGGACCGGAATTCAAACTGAAAATTTATCTCTTGATGAGCGAAAACGCTATCTGAATCTAGATGAACGGATCAAGAAGATCGTTATAGGCCAGGACGAAGCGGTAACAGCAATTTCCAAATCCATTCGCCGAAACCGCGCCGGTATTTCAGATCCGAATCGACCAATTGGTTCCTATTTATTTTTAGGTCCTACCGGAGTCGGGAAAACGCACTTGTCAAAAACCCTGGCAAAAATACTTTTTGGCACCGAGGAAAATCTGATTAAAATCGATATGTCAGAATTTATGGAAAAACACAACGTTTCGCGACTCGTGGGTGCCCCAGCCGGTTATGTTGGCTATGATGATGGCGGCAAGTTGACGGAAGCTGTTCGGAGAAAACCTTACTCAATAATTTTATTTGATGAAATTGAAAAAGCTCATCCGGAAGTTTTTAATATTTTGCTCCAAATTTTGGAGGATGGCTATCTAACCGACGCCAAAGGTCGCCGAGTAAATTTTCGAAACGCCATAATTATTATGACTTCAAATTTGGGAACATCCGATTTGAAGCGAGTCGACGAAATCGGTTTTCACGCTAATAACAACTCCGAGTCCAAATATGAAGCGATGAAGAAATTAGTAATGGAAACGACCAAAAAAGAGCTTCGACCGGAATTGATTAACCGATTGGATTCAATTATCGTTTTCCGCCCACTTTCAAAACCATCAATTTCAAGAATTGTCGACATAAATTTGAAAGAACTAATTGCTCGAATGAAAAAGCAGGGGCTGCAACTCTCGGTTGGCAACGAGGCTAAAAATTATATCTCCGAAACCGGTTACTCCGATGAATTCGGTGCCAGACCAATTCGCCGAATAATCACCGATAAATTTGAAGATCCTATTTCCGAAGCGATAATTGGTGGATTATTTGTTTCCGGTGACAAAATCAAAACTCATTTAGTCGACAAACATATTATTTTCAAAAAATAGTTGCGACGATTGATATATTAGACCGCACCTTGCTCTTATCTGATTCATCCAATCCTACGTAGCAATGATTGCATTGTTACAAAAATTTTGATAAATTCAATACAGGTAGAAATTATGGCAGATAAATTTTTGCAAAAACCACGCGGGACCAAAGACATTTTACCGACCGAACAACCAGCTTGGAGTTTTTTTCAGTCAACGGCGGAAAAAGTTTTGTGCGGTCTCGGTTTCGGAAAAATAGATACTCCGCTTTTTGAAGACAAACGGATTTTTGAGCGTGGAGTTGGCAACACAACCGACATTATCGAAAAGGAAATCTACCTGATCGAATCGGCGGTTGATGATGAGGATTCAAAGTTGGCGCTTCGACCCGAGGGTACCGCCGGTGCTGCTAGGGCCTACATCGAGAATGGTATGGGATCATGGCCACAACCGGTTCGATTGTTTTATTTCGGCCAAATGTACCGTCGTGAGCGACCGCAAAAAGGCCGTTTTCGAGAACATCGTCAAATCGGTGCAGAAATTATTGGCGACTGGTCTGCACAATCAGATTATTTGGCAATAATGTCAGCAGTGGAAATTTTAAAAAAACTTGGCTTTTCCGACCTTAATATCGCTATCAACTCCATTGGGTGTCAGGAGTGCCGACCAAATTATCTCAAAAAGCTAAAGCAATACTACTCCGATAAATTGGATAAAGTTTGTGATGATTGCCGACGACGATATGACTCCAATCCACTTCGACTTTTGGATTGCAAAAACGAGCAGTGTCAAAATATAAAAGCCAAAGCGCCGCAAATTCTCGACAAACTCTGTCCGGAGTGTCGCCAACACTTTCAGGATACCCTACAATATCTGGATGATTTTGGAATAAAATTTGATTTGGACAACACTCTGGTTCGAGGTTTAGATTATTACACTCGAACGGTTTTCGAAATTTCCGCCGGTAACGACAAAGCGCGACAAACTACTCTCTGTGGTGGCGGCCGATACGATAACTTGGTTTCAATCTTGGGTGGTCCGACGACTCCGGCGGTTGGATGGGGCATGGGAGCCGATCGTGTCGTTGAACTTTTGAAGGATAATAATGTAAAAATGCTACCTCCTCGCGGCGTCGAGGTCGTAATTTTGGAGATAGGCGACACGGCAAAAAAAGTTTGTCGACAAATTTTTGACAATTTCGAAAAGGAAGATATCAACGTTTTTTATATTCCCTCAAAGGATTCACTCCGCAGCCAGTTAAAAATGGCGTCGAAATTAAATGCCGATTTCGCAGTCATCGTTGGCCAACAAGAAGCGCTGAACGGTTCGGCAATCGTCCGCGACTTGAAATCCAGTACTCAAGAAGATCTTTCGGTTGCAAGCGCGGTTGAGATGATAAAGGAAAAGTATACTAAAGCCAGTTAATAATTTTATAATGTCTGATGAATTTACAACCGCAGTTGCGGTTTTTTTTGGTATATATTATTGACTTTTTAAAATTTATTTGCAATACTATTGTTGCTGTTTCCACGCTGACGTGGCTGTGAAAAATCCACGTACACGGGAGGATAAGCGCCTATGCTCAAGCGCAGTGACACACCTTAAAGAGTACGCTGACTATGCCGCCGTTCCCGGATCCTCGTGGGGGTCCGGGTTTTTTAATTGAAATATTGTATTTAAGTTATAATAATATTATGCGAATAGAAATCGAAAAAATGGCTTTTGGTGGCTCTGGTCTCGGACATTTGGACGATGGCCGAGTGGTTTTCATTCGAAAAGTCGTTCCTGGTGACACTGTCGAAGCGAATATTTATGAAGAAAAAAAAGATTTTGCTTTTGCTGTTGCGGAAAAAGTTATCACCCCTTCACCGATGCGAATTGACGCGCCTTGCAAATATTTTTATCAGTGCGGCGGCTGTGAGCATCAAAATATTTCTTATCAAAACCAACTGAAGATAAAAGAGGACCTAGTTCGGGAATCTTTACAACGACAAAAGGTCACGACCGATGTGGAAAAAATTATTCCATCCTCAGATAAAGAATTTTTTTATCGCAATTCAATTCGCTATTCATTTTTACTTGGTCAGGACAATAATATTGCCTTGACTCGTCACCAACCAGACGACAATGAATTGGTAATCGTTGATGCCTGTATGTTGCAATCCGAGACGTCAAATTTGATATTAAGAAAAATTCGCGACTATATCAACAAAAACATTGAGGATAAATCGACTTTCTGGCAATTAAAAATTCGTGAGGGAAAGTGGACCGGTGATATCATGGTCGAAATAATAACGTCTTCCAGTCATCTGCCAAACGAAAAGGGAATTATTGCCGAGTTGCGATCGATTAGCGGTATTAAATCGATTTATCAAACTATCGCGCCTGGGAAATCGCTTATTAATTTGCGGCGGCGGTTGATATTTGGATCGCCGGTAATTTTTGAAAAAATCGGCTTCTATACTTTCCAAATTTCACCCGAAAGCTTTTTTCAAACTAATTCCGAAGGGGTTGAAACCTTGTATGATTTGATAAAAAAAACCGCTGATGTAAAAATTGGCGACGAAGTAGTTGATCTGTTCTGCGGCACTGGATCGATCGGAATTTATCTATCAACTCTGGCTAAAAAGGTTAGCGGAATTGAAGTTGTTAATCAGGCTGTTCGCGACGCCAAAGATAACGCTCGGATAAATAAAATCAAGAACTGCGAATTCATATGCGCGGATTCGAAAAAATGGCTTCACCAAAACAGAAAAATAAAAATTAACAAACTGATAGTTGATCCTCCACGCGCCGGGTTATCTAAAGAACTAATATTTGATATTTGTAATTCCGATTTTGATATTATGATATATGTTTCTTGCAATCCGGCCACCTTTGCTCGCGATCTGAAACTATTTGAGAGTAATGGAGTTATGGCGAAAAAAATTCAGCCGATTGACATGTTTCCACAAACTCACCACATTGAACTTGTTTCGGAGTTGGTTAAATCAAAGTGATGTTTTCTGCAATATAGGACTAACTTTTTTTTCACTAAAATATTTGACAGTGTTCGGTTTGTGTTTGGTATAATAAATTTATGATTACCGAACATAAACCAAACAACAAGAGATCAAAGGCCGAACCTTTTAATGGCGGATTTCTTGAATAAGGAGAATTATGGAAAGTCTCACTAAGCGGCAGAAAGAGATTCTTGATTTCATCCGCAATTTTATTGGAGAAAATGGCTACGCTCCAAGTTTTCGTGAAATTGCGTATTACTTTGAGCTTTCATCGGTTTCTACCGTTGCCGAATACATCGGAATACTGGAAGAGAAGGGCTACCTGACAAAAGAAGCAATGGAGGCCCGTTCAATCCAGCTGACTCCGGCATTTGCATCCGGCATCGACACTTTCGAAATACCCCTCTCGGGAGTAATCGATGCCGGAAAGCCAATTGAGGCAATTCGAACCAATGAAACAATCGACATCCCAAAAGACATGATGGGACGTCGTACTTTTGCTCTTCGCGTTCGCGGCGAATCGATGATCGACGACGGAATTCTTGACGGCGATTACGTAATTATCGAGCAATCACAAAATCCTCGAAACGGCGAAATTGTTGTTGCTTTAATCGATAACGAAAACGCCACTCTTAAACGCTATTACAACGAAACTAACGGTATTCGTTTGCAACCGGCAAACAAAACAATGCGGGCAATGCACTTTGCCAAAGGCCGAGTAACAATTCAAGGCAAAGTCAAGGGTGTAATTAGAAAATTCCGTTAGGCAATCATTTTTTGGTCAATAATTAGTTGATAGTTGCCAACATAGGATATATACTAGAATCAGCTATTATTTTTATTGGAGGGAGTTCTATGGCAACTAACTCATTAAGTTCGTCCGGAGCAATATCGGAGGACAGGAAACTAATCAAGTTTTCAAATTACAGTCTCTGCGTCACTCTACCAAAGTGGGTGATTAAAAATCTGAAATGGGAAAAAGGTGACGTGGTGAAAATGCTTGTTGACGAAAAAAAGGGCGAGATTTTAATCAAAAAATCTTCGAAATCCTCAAAGGCGGAAGAAACTCCAAGCAAAGAACCAAAGAAAATTAAAAAAGGCGCGAAATCTCGTTGGTAAAACCTTCATTGTTTGGACTATGTAAATTTGCTACAATGATGTTGTAAAGGTTAGGTTTTTACTAGTGAGGAGGGGATTTTGGGCATTTCTGATGATATTCGTCCAAAAACATATCGACCGATTTCCAGAACGGTCGTTAAAACAGAAATTAAAGTCGCAGCTAAAAAAATTGATGACCGAGATAATGGTCAACTATTCCAAACTAAGCACGACGGTGATTTTTTCGCTGACACACCGATTGGTGTTGATAAAGAAAAAAGTAAAAAATTATCCAAACCGAAAAAAAGTCTGCTGGCGAAAAAACATCGCTGGATGTTCACAGTTATGATTGTTTTGGCAATAGGCGTTTTAATCGGCCTGGTTGCTTGGCAAAATTACTCAACTCTAAAAAGTTACATAGACGGAAGTTACAAAAGTAGCAATGATAAAAGTCTTACGGACATCATTAATAACGCAAACGATTCAATAAATAATTATAACAACAATGGTCAGTCCGCGACCGGATCAACCACAACTCCAACGACTCAGCCGGCAGCAACTTCAACTGCGACAGTTGATAAATCAACTATTATCATTTCAGTTTTGAACGGTTCCGGAACAAAAGGCTCAGCCACAGCAGTTGCCAATACCTTAAAAACTACCGGCTTCACGGTCAGCAATATTTCAAATGCGAAATCATTCAATTACGCCAAAACCTATATATATTATAAAACTGATGACGCCTCTGCAGCGAATTTGGTAGCCGACGCTTTGTCAGCACGAACAACAAGTGTTGTAAAAAATACTTCGATTATTGGATCGAATTACGATATTGTTGTCGTTGTCGGGAAGCAATAATTGGATTTCTGCTATTTATTTTTATAGTGATTAATTTTCACCATGTTAAGTTCAATTTTTTCTTATTACGACAAATTAATAATGGGAATTTCGCCCGGCTATTCCAGCTTAATTTCATTGGTGATTTTGCTTTTTGTGATTCTGGCTCTTTGGCGTTTTATTAAGGGCAATTTTATTTGGATGATCCCAATCATTATTTTTATTCCGGCTACTTGGCCGGCGATAAAAAGTATTGGTCGATTTTTACTGATTCTTGGAGAATTTTTATTGGTTCACATCAAACGATGAAATCATTTGTCCTACGTTTGGAGAAAGGGGATGAAGCAATTTCAAAAATTGTTGGTTTTTGTGCACAAAACGATATAGAAAATGCCTGGTTTTCCGGATTCGGCGCGGCATCGTCAGCAAGATTGGCAATTTACGACTTGGAGAAAAAAGAGTATATTCGAAAAGAGTTTTCTGGTATATTGGAAATACTAAATTTTCTCGGGAATGTAGGTCAAATGGATGGTAAAACCATCGTACATAGTCACGTAACACTATCGAACAAAGATTTTTCCGCTTTTGGTGGACACGTTGATGAGTTGATTATAGCCGCCACTTGCGAGATTATATTGCATCAATTGGATATAACTTTGGCTAGAAAACGCGATGATGAAATCGGATTAAATTTGCTGGATATCTGATATTTAATTGGTAATTTTGACCAGATCGATAAATTTGTAAGGAGTGTTCATGCTGTATGACGTAATTGTTATCGGTGGCGGCCCAGCCGGTATGACAGCCGCAATATATACTTCACGCCGGATGTTAAAGACTTTAGTCATTACAAAAGAAGTTGGTGGTCAGGTGATCAAAACTCCGGATATTGAAAATTATCCCGGATTTGATTTAATTTCCGGTTCGGAACTGGCAATAAAATTTACTAACCAAGCAAAAAAATTCGGCACCAAACTGGCCATTGACGAAATCCAACATCTGGAAGAGAAATCATCGGAATTTATTATCACCGGCATCAATAAAAAATATCAGGCCAAATCATTGATTTTGGCTTTTGGAAAGATTCCGCGAAAACTAAAGGTCAAAGGAGAGGACCAATTCAAAGGCAAGGGTGTTTCATATTGCGCAACTTGTGATGCACCATTCTTCAAACATAAAGTTGTTGTTGTCAACGGTGGCGGTAATTCAGCTTTCGACGCCGCGCTACTGTTAGCAAAAATCGCTGGAAAAGTCTACTTGATCCATCGTCGCAACGAATTTCGAGCCGAAGAAGTTCTGATTGAAAAAGTCAAAGGAATGAAGAATGTTGAAATCATTACCGGCGCGACAATCCATGAAATCAAGGGCGACGAAGTTGTAAAATCATTGGTTTACCATAAGGATAGCAAGGAAACCGAAATTGATGTCGATGGTGTTTTTATCGAGATTGGTTACATTGTTGCTGATGGTTTGATAAAAGATTTTGTCGATATGGATGAAAAAAATCAGATCAAAGTTAACAAAGATCAATCAACTTCCCGCGAAGGCGTTTTTGCCGCTGGGGACTTGACCAATTCATATTATAAACAAATAGTTATTTCCGCCGGTGAGGGCGCAATTGCAGGTCTTTCAACCGCAAAATATGTTGACGAAAGAAAATAGTTTTTGATAAAATAGCCACTTCAATTTCAAATCCGAACGATAATTTCTACCCAATAAAATGACAGATCTATTTGATGAGAACCTAAAAATGGGGGCTCCTCTTGCTGACCGGATGCGGCCGGCTGATTTTGGCGAATATATCGGTCAAGATCATATCTTAGGCAAAGATAAAATATTACGCCGTGCGATTGAAGCTGACAAATTATTTTCGATGATCCTTTGGGGACCTCCGGGCTCGGGCAAGACGACACTCGCAAGATTGATTGCCAATAAAACCAAATCTTTTTTTCAACCGTTTTCCGCTGTAACTTCAGGTATCGCAGATGTTCGAAAGGCACTGGACGAAGCTAAAAACCGGAAAAAATTTCATCAGCAAAAAACCGTACTTTTTATTGATGAAATTCATCATTTTAATAAAACTCAACAGGACGCTTTTCTGCCAGCGGTTGAAGATGGCACAATAATTTTAATTGGCGCAACGACGGAAAATCCGTCATTTCAAGTCAATGCGCCGTTATTATCACGAGCCAGAGTTTTTCACTTGCGTGAACTTTCCGAAGAGGATATTGTCAAGATTCTGAAATTTGCAATCAAAGATAAACATCGTGGGTTTGGAAAATTAAAAATCAAGATTGACAACGCGGCTATTAAGCATTTTGCAAAACTTTGCGAAGGCGACGCTCGTGACGCTTATAATGCATTGGAGTTGGTAATCCTAACCGGCAAAAAAGATAAAACCGGAAGAATAAATATTAACCTGACTGATGCTGAGGAGGCAATTCAAGCGAAGTTTATTCGCTACGACAAAGCCGCCGACGGGCATTTCGATGCTATTTCCGCCTTGCACAAATCAATTCGTGCATCAGACACTGATGCTTCCCTCCATTATTTGGCGCGAATGGTCGAAGCCGGCGAAGAACCACTCTATATAGCAAGGCGGTTAATCCGCGTCGCTTCCGAAGATATTGGTCTTGAGGATCCGCAAGCTTTGATTTTGGCGACATCAACTCAGCAGGCGATCTCATTTCTTGGCATGCCGGAAGCCAATTTGGCTCTTGCAGAGTTGGTAATTTATTTATCCATTGCCAAGAAATCTCGAGCTGTTAACGATGCCTATCTCGCCGCACAAGAAGATGTCAAAATCCAACGGCTTGATCCGATTCCGCTTGACATCCGCAACGCACCTACAAAGATGATGAAGGATTTTGGCTTTGGTAAAGGCTACCAGCCTTATGTAAAGAAAGATCATCGACCGGAGAATTTACAAAATCGCAAATATTGGCAAGACGATTCCAAATAGTTTATAATAACCAGAGAGGCTGGTTTTTTGGATCAAATCTTCATAATTAATTTGTGAGGGGTAATGAAAGACTCAGAACTAAATAACAGTAAAGACAATGTTGTTGTTAAAGGCAAAAAAACTTTTCGACAAAAATTGGCAGATTTTTGGTCAAAAAAACGAAACCGAATACTAGTTATTGTTTCCATCATTGTTTTGATCTTCATAATTTTGGTTATCGGTTTCTATTATCTTATTTACAAACAAGATGGCGCAAATGTGACTTTGGATGTCCAAAAAACGACCGAGGCTGTTAAGCCCCAACTTTATCAATCAATTCTGGATGGAACTATGGTTAGTTCTGATGATGCTAACCGTCACCCTTTGGGCATTATGGTTGAAAATCACATCGACGCTCGTCCACAATCAGGATTGTCTCAGGCTTCAATCGTTTATGAAGCAATCGCTGAAGGCGGTATCACTAGATTTCTAGCGGTTTATGGTCCAAAAAGCGCAACAAAAGTTGGCCCTGTCCGCTCAGCCAGAACTTATTATGTCGATTGGATTCGCGAACTGAATGGTTATATGGCTCACGTTGGTGGAAATTACGACGCCTTGACAATGATAAAAACTATCGGAATTTTGGATATTGATCAATTTGCCAATCCATCAGCGTATTGGCGAGACACTTCACAAAAAGTATCATCCGAACACACTATGTACACTGACACAACCAAACTGTACAGCATAGCCACCAATAAAAAATATCCTACCGCAAACACATTCATTCCTTATGCTTTTAAAGTTGAGCCAGATCCTGCGTCAATAATACCAACAGCTCAAACAATTTCAATCAATTTTGGCAATGCTAATTACAACGTTGTTTATAATTACAACAAAACCACTAACAGTTATCTTCGAAATCTTGCCGGAAAACCGCATATCGATGCCGTCAATAGCCAACAACTCTCGGCTAAAAATATTGTGGTTCAAATGGTTAATCGCCGGTCGACAGTCACAGCTATCAATGAACAGGGCTATATTATGGATACGGTTGGAACTGGCGTGGCAACGGTTTTTCAAGACGGCGCAAAAATTGACGCCACATGGAAAAAAGATAACGAAAACTCCCGTACCAGATTTTTCAACAAAACCACCGGTGCTGAAATTCAGTTTAATCCCGGTCAAACCTGGATCGAGGTTATTTCACCTGATTTAACATTTTCCGCATCATAATTTTAAGATATAGGAGTATTCATGGCGAAAATTTCAAAGATAATTCCGCTTGAAGTTCTTGATTCTAGAGGTAATCCGACAATTTATGTCAAGACCGTTCTCGAAGACGGCTCAGTTGGTGTTGGTTTCGTTCCCTCTGGCGCCTCAACCGGTAAATACGAAACGGTTGAGCTTCGCGACAATGACCCAAAGCGTTTTGACGGTAAAGGTGTTTTGAGCGCAATCAAGAATATTACGGACATAATTTCTCCGGCAATTGTCGGAGTTGAATTTGAAGATTTCCGCCAAGTCGATGAAAAAATGATTCAGCTCGATGGAACTCCGAATAAATCTAAACTTGGTGGAAATGCCACATTGGCAGTGTCAATTTCCGTTGCCGATGTTTTGGCCAAAAGTAAAAAAACCGAAATGTTCGCTTATCTCGCACCTTATTTCGGGCAATCCGATTCCTATACACTGCCACTTCCATACTTTAATATTCTAAATGGTGGCAAACACGCTGTCGGTTCAACCGATTTTCAAGAATTTATGGTCGTTCCGGTGAAGTTTCCAAATTTTTCCGGTGCTTATCGAGCCGGGACAGAAATCTATCATGCTCTTGGAAAAATTTTATTAGAGAGAAATTATCAGCCGTTGGTAGGTGATGAAGGCGGTTTTGCTCCATCACTTTTTTCTAACGAACAAGCGATGGAACTTCTGATGATGGCAATTAAGGATGCCGGTTATACCGCTGGAGAAGAAGTGTTTATCGCGCTTGACCCGGCAGCATCACGATTCTTTTATCAAAATGTCTATCAACTTCATCGCGAGAATAGAACATTTACTGGTGATGAACTGATTGATTTTTACAAAGTTTGGGTCGAAAAATATCCAATTATTTCCATCGAGGATGGTTTAGATGAAGATGATTGGAAAAATTGGCAACGTTTGACAGCAGAAATTGGCAGCCATGTTGACACAATCGGTGATGATTTGTATACCACCAATAAAATCAGACTGCAAACCGGCATTGCTCAGCATGCATCTAACGCTATCCTGATTAAGCCGAATCAAATAGGCACGCTGTCAGAAGCAATAGAAACAATAAATTTCGCCAAACAAAACAATATTAAATATATGATTTCTCACCGATCGGGAGAAAATGAGGATACATTCATCGCTGACTTGGCAGTCGCCGCCGGTGGAGGTATGATCAAGTCCGGTGCACCTTGCCGAAGCGAACGAACCTCAAAATATAATCGAATCAAGGAAATTGAAGCCATGCTCGGCGACAAAGCCAAATTGGCAACTCGCGATGTCAGCCAAAATACCGGATTGCAGTAAATTTAATTAAGAATCGATAATCACAAAAATCCCCTTTGATATTATCTCGGGGGATTTTTGATTTTTATTTAGAAGCCTAAACTTTGTGCAACTGACATAACCTTATTGAAATATGAAGATGATGGGTTATATGACCACAAAGCGGTTTTATATCTATTTGCGGAACCACCGGAAGCGGCAAGATAACGAGCAGCGGTGTAAGCGGCATCAACAATATTGTTTCTGTCGGCATAACCGTCACCATTTGCATCAACTTTCCAATGTTCCCAAGTTCCCGGCATAAATTGAAACGGTCCGCCGGCCCCGGAAGGGTTGGTTTTGGTTGTTGATCCGACACAACCGGTTTCAACATAGTTGATTCCTTTCAATACCTGCCAGCTAATACCATAAGCGGCACCGGCAGTCTGATAGACCACATCAATGTTGGCCGGGTCATTATAAACCCGGGTCACTGTCGTCTTGGCCGATTTGGCAGCCTTGGCGACTTGTGCAGCTTTGGCAGCATTTTCAGCCGCGACTCTGGCGGCAATTTGATCCTGACTATCTCCAGGAACAATTGTCGGAGTTTTTACCGCAACATCAACAATTTGGCTATTTTTGGACAACACAACATTGCTTTTGAAAGTTGTCTGATTTTGATCGGCCATTGCCGGCAAAACAGATAACGGAATAAAAGCGCCAATAATGGCAAAAGACGCCATTTTGGTAAAATGTCGGTTTTCGATTGATATTTTTTTAATGTACGATTTGATCCTCTCCTGAAGTCCGCTCAAGGCGGATTTAATTTGAAGAATCATGTACGAAATTCCGGCGTTCGAACCCGCCAAAGGCAGGCATGCGCGCCACCGAAGTGGCTCTACTTGCGCCGAAAATTATTAATTATATAAGCTCACATTGTGCTCATCGACTAAACGAGCCCGCTGTGAACCAAAAATGTCGCCCCCTTTCGAAGACAACTTCTCCAGTATAGCATATACTTTCCAAAAAGTCAATACCAAAGTGGATTAATGACACTATTTTAAATAATATAAAAAAAGTCCCGCCATCAGCATGATGACGGGGGCACGGAGAATGATTGCTTGCCGTATTAGCGTCTGCTGCCAATACGGTGCCTAGGATGATATTTTCCCGATGCATTTATCGGCCTCGCAGACTATGGCCGTCGCATCGATCATTAGTACGATATCATATCAGATTTTATTTGTCAATGTTTTTTTGGTTTTATTTTTCGGTTATGATAAAATCATGCGCAATGAACAATGGTTGGAAAATCGATTTGAATATATTTTTCGCAATTACTTTGCCGATGTTGAGGCGACGAATCAAATCGAAATAATGTGGGGCAGGCGATCGCGAAGGCAACTTGGTTGTATTAAAAAAGAGCAACCAAAAACCCTGGCCGATCGTTTTAAGCGCGATTTCATAACCATTATAGTGATTAATGGTTTGTTTCGCGATGAGGTAATACCGGAATTTATCATTGATTCGGTGATCGTTCACGAAATGGCCCATTACGCCCATGGATTTAATTCGCCAATCGAACAAAAATACCGTCATCCGCACAAAGGGAATGTTATCCGTCGCGAGTTTTTGCTGCGAGGAATTGGTGATTTGGAAAAATTGCAAAAAAAATGGATGAAGGAGAATTGGCAAAAATATTTGGATGATAATTTTCCTCAATCGCGAAAAATTCACAAACGACGAGTAAAATTATTCTTTCGATAAAATTATTGATTATAAAAATCCCACTTATTTGAGCGATTGTTTGAAAAAATGAGATTTTTGATGAATTATAGTTAAAAAAAATCCGGCAACCACATAACGTCGTGATCGCCGGACAGTTCTAGATCTCCTCGGAGTCCCAAGGTGCCTCGTATCGGAAATCTTCGTCGAACATCATTGCGCCCATGTCCGCCTCCATAATCGCCATCCCCTGATGGAGCGATTCCGTCTCGTCAATGTGCATCTCGGCGACTGCGTAGCAAATCGCAGTGGCGTTGCGCCGGACCCACCGTGAAAACGCCTTGGAGTTGACCCTGTACCACCAGCCGAAATAGTTTACCGATAGAAATCCCGGTTTTCCACATTGCTGGTACAATGCGTGTAGCCGAGAACTGTTGATTTGCCTTGGCAAATTGATTGGCAGCGTAGACAGTGCCCACTTTGCCAACCACTCAAGCTCGCCAACCCATTCGCCACGATGTTTCGAAGTGACCGGGTGCAGATAACCTTGTCGGCGGGCCCAAGCAAAGCAGTTTTCCGGTGCATGAGTATGCATCGCTCGCTCGACAATTCCCCCGACAAGCGAGATGTCAAAGACCTCAGTTTCCCCCGTCTCAAGGTTTGTACCACGAACAAGCGGGTTTTGCCGATAACCGTCTGCAAACACCCCGTAGCGCTGGATGATTCCACCCACTCTCACGTTAACGTCCTCACGACCAATTGCACGCGAACGCGCAAAGACAACGACATCACCGGTTTTGATATCCGGCAGTTGATGTTCGGGCTTCTTCCTGCGCATGTTGCGCATGAAGTTGGATCTCTCCTGCCTGCTCATCGTTATATTTCGCATGCTGTGCCTTTCTGAAGTCAGAGATGCGCTCGTTGTCAACATACTAGCATTTTTTTTATTATTTGTCAATCGTGCGAAGGCAATTTTTAAATTACATAATTACCTGTCTATAGTTACATTTTAGATTACTTAATGCTTATCTTGCCAAAAAACAAATTTTGCGCTATAATTTAACAAGAACGGATAACAAATATTCCAATTGCTAATAATGAGTTATCCACCGAAATGGGGTGATTACACTTGATAGAAGTAAAACGCAAAGGACAAGAGAGGTTTGAGTCACTGCTTCGCCGCTTTAACAGAGAAATCCAACAAAGCGGTATTTTAACCATTGCAAAAAAAGATCGTTATTTTGAAAAAGAACCGAATCGAACCATGCGACGAGAAACCGCAACTAGAAAAACCGCCCGCCGACGAATAAAACAAGGCTATTAAGAGAAATCAATGTCTAATATCTAATTCTTAGTTTTAAAAAATACACTTGCAATTTTCATATATTATATTTTTTCGATTTAATGATTGGGATTTGGTTAAAGATTAGACCAATTAGAAATTAGTTATTTATAAAGGACCATTATGTCTTTAACAGAAAAAATCGATGCTGATTATATCGATGCGATGAAAACCAAAAACGAATCCAGAGTTTCTGTTCTTAGAATGTTAAAGTCTGCTCTACAAAACAGCAAAATTCAGTTACAAAAAGAGTTAACCGACGATGATGTTATTAAGGCTATTCAGAAAGAAATAAAACAGCGAAAAGATTCAGTTTCAACATACGAAGTTGCCGGTCGAACCGAATTGGCTGATAAAGAGAAAGCTGAAATTAAAATCCTTGAAAAATATATGCCGGAGCAATTGTCTAATGAGGAACTGGCTGTGATTGTGAAATCGGCAATCGAAGAAACCGGCGCAACTTCCGTCGCCGAAATGGGAAAAGTCATGGGCAAAGTCATGCCTCAAGTCGCCGGTCGCGCCGACGGCAGTCAAATCTCCGCAAAAGTCAAAGAATTACTTTCATAATATGAAAATTGATCTAACAACCGAGAGTGATATAAACCCCGGACTTTGCATCGCCGATTTAGAGTCAATCGCAAAAGATATCTCAGGAAAACTTGAAATTATTAAACCGAAAGCGACAGTTGAGGTTTTTTTTGTCAATGATGATAAGATTCGCAAGTTAAATAAAAAGTATCGCCACAAAAACGAGGTGACCGATGTGTTGTCCTTCCCGCAAAAAAACTTCTCAACTGGCGAGCAAGAAGTTTTAGGCACAATATTTATTGCTCCGAAATTTGCGAAAAAAGAAAGCGTTGAGTCCAAAGAGCTCTTTATTCATGGTATCTTACACTTACTTGGTTTTGATCACGATATTAATATGATGAGTTGGCTCAATGCCGAGAAAAAAATAGAAAGGACGACATTATGACTTACGATAAATTTTCTCTGAAAAAACTTTTCAAAAGTTTCATGTACGCTTCTCGTGGCGTGGTAAATTTACTGAAAACCCAACAAAATGCCAGAATACATTTGGTTTTCGCCATTGCCGTTGCAACCTTAGGCTATATTCTTTCAATCACCCGGATCGAAGCAACAATTCTTTTCTTCGCTGTCACTTTTGTCATATCGATGGAAATTATCAACACTGCAATTGAAAAGTTATTGGATATTGTCAATCCTGAGAGTTCAAAATCGGTCGAATTTATCAAAGATGCAATGGCTGGTGCGGTTTTGATCGCTTCGATTATTGCTTTGGTTGTTACTGTTTTGATTTTCACACCATATTTTAACAAACTTTTATCTTAATTTCTACTTGCAAATCCAGCCTTAATTGGATAAAATAATCTTGTCGGCAATTCACTTTATGTGTTTGAAGACAAGAAAGTAAAAATTCGACAACAGTTTTCGTTTCCAAACGAAGGTATTTCAAACTGCCCATGGTGCCAGTAAAAAGACAGTAATAATTTAAATAGTTAAATTGTTTGTAGTGAAACACTCAAATTTTCACTACCAGGGAGGGCTAGTGCCTAAAAAACTATTCTCCGTCGGACTTGATATCGGATCATCAAAAGTTTCTGTTTGCATCGGTACATTATCTGATGGTAATATTGATATTCTCGGGTTGGGCAAATCAGTCTGTAACGGTGTCAGAAAAGGCGTGATCGTCGATGTCGAAGAAACGGTAACGGCAATTTCCACAGCGCTTGAGGAAGCTGAACGAATGTGCGATTGCCCGGTCGAAGGTGTTATTGTTGGAATTGGCGGTGCACACATTGAGTCAATAATCAGCCGCGGTGTGATTGCTGTTTCCAAAAACGACGGGGAAATCTCTGAGACTGACGCACTGCGCGTTATCGAAGCTGCGCAAGCGGTACCGAACCAACCTAACCGTGAAGTCTTGCATGTAATTCCTAAAACCTTTTCCGTTGATGGTCAGGCGGGAATCTCTGACCCGGTAGGGATGTCGGGGATCCGACTTGAGGTTGACACGAATGTAATCTCTGGTTCGCTGGCAGCGATAAAGAATGTAAATCGCTGCGTGTCTCAAGCAGGATTAGCAATCTCAGACATGGTTTTCTCACCATTAGCGACGGCGAAAATTATGCTTTCTAAACAACAAAAGGAGATCGGTGCAATTTTAATCGATATTGGTGCCGGCACAACCTCATTCGTGGTTTTCGAGGAAGGCGATTTGATACACTCGGGAATTTTGCCAATCGGCTCCGGCCATATTACAAATGATATTGCCATTGGCCTTCGAACCAATATCAATTTAGCCGAATTAATTAAAATTAAATACGGTTATGCATCTCCGGAGAGAATTGACGAAAAAGAGGAGATAGATCTTTCAACTTTTAGTAAATCTGAATCCGGAACCGCAAGTTTAAAATATATTGCCGAGATTATTGAAGCCAGATTAAATGAAATCTTCATTCTAATTCGAGACGAACTTCGAGGTATAAATCGCGAAGGAATGTTGCCTGCCGGAGTAATCCTTACCGGTGGTGGAGCCAAACTCGAAGGCATGGCAGAAATGGTCAAAGATATTTTGCGATTGCCAGCTCAAATTGGTAAACCCGTGACACCACTGACTGGGGTTGTTGACAACCTGAACGACCCAGTATATGCTACAAGTGCCGGGTTGATGGTTTGGGGAATTGAATCGGGAAAAGTTTCGGCGGCAAGAAAACCGGCAGTTCCAGAACTCGGTGGCGTAGTCGATAAATTCAAAAACGCTTTTCGTCACTTTTTACCATAGAATATTAGCAAATTTTTGCTGCTTGACAGCATAAAATAAAATGAAATATACTAAAAAAAATCACTCGAAATTCCTAAGGAGCAACAATGGATAAAAGGTCGGAAATGGAGGGTTTTGCCTTAATAAAAGTCGTTGGCGTCGGTGGTTCCGGCGGTAGCGCCATCACAAGAATGATAAACTCAAAGCTTCGCGGCGTTGAGTTCGTTTCGGTCAACACAGATGCACAAGCACTGGCTTTCAATGAAGCTCCAGTTAAAATCCAAATTGGCAAAGAAACCACCCGCGGTCTCGGAAGCGGTGCTGATCCGGAAGTCGGTCGTAAAGCCATTGAGGAAAATAAGGAGGAGGTCTACGAAGCGCTCAAAGGCTCGGATATGGTTTTTGTTACCTTCGGTGCCGGTGGGGGAACCGGAACAGGCGCTGGACCTTTCGTTGCGGAAATTGCCAAAGAACTCGGCGCGCTAACTATTGGTGTTGTGACCAAACCGTTTTCGTTTGAGGGTCAACGCCGAATGAAAATTGCCGAACTTGGCATCAATGAAATGAAAGACAAAGTCGATACTTTAATCACCATCCCAAATGATAGATTGCTCCAAGTCATCGACAAAAAAACCTCGTTGTTTGATGCTTTTGGCATTGTTGATGATGTTTTGCGACAAGGTGTTCAGGGCATCGCCGATTTAATTACATTACACGGAATAATTAATGTTGACTTTGCCGACGTTAAAGCGATTATGGCTGACGCCGGCTCGGCGTTAATGGGAATTGGTCGCGGATCCGGCGACAACAGAGCCATCGAAGCCGCCCGGGCCGCAATCGATTCACCTTTACTTGAACTTTCAATCGATGGCGCCAAAGGAATTTTGTTTAATATTACCGGCGGACCAGATTTGGGAATGTATGAAATTGATGAAGCGGCAAAAGCTATAACCGAAGCCGCTGACTCGGACGCCAATATCATTTTTGGCGCCATAATTGACGAAGCGATGCAGGGCGAAGTAAAAATTACTGTTATTGCCACCGGTTTTGAAACCGACAATTCAAAACTCCATAAGCGTCCAACATTCGGACCAATCGGCGGAAATGAAATTCCGTCATCACAAATGGTTACCCGCGAGGAACGAAGAAATTTTGATCAATCCGATTACGGTCCATACGAACCAAGGCAAGAAGAACCAAAGCCGGAAGTTCGCGACGACTATCGCAATGAAAAAATTGATAAAGATGATAAAGACGAAGGCGAACTCGAAGTGCCGGCATTCATCCGCCGAAAACTGCGATAGACCAATTGTCATCCTGACGCCGTCCATAGGGCTCTGTTCGATCAAAATGTTATAATGTATTCCTAAAAAATCACCTAGCGCAACACGGGTGATTTTTTGCTTGACAAAATTGCTATAATGAAATATAATTGTATTCAAGAACTCAACATCACACAGGAGGAGTGATCAAGGTGAGAGGTACAGTATTGGTTCTTCTTACAATGATGATCGTTGTAGCAGTTTTTTGTCTAATACCTGGTTTTTTGGGTGGAGATAAGATTACCTATAAGCCAGCGGCTGTCAGCCCATGGGTCAGGGCTGGCGAAGAGATTTGGCAAGGGACAAGTCAAAATAGCATTGTTACAATCAAACTTATCGCAACGGAAGATGTTGCTCTGCACTCAACATCAAACATTAATACAGAAATCCGGATTAGTGCAGTGAAATATGGGTATATGATTCTGACTTTAAAGGAGTCACCGATTCCTGGCGCCTTTATTCAAACTGCTTCACTTTCGTTTCGCGTTCGAAACAATACAGACGGCAAAATTTCGTATGATGGTTTAGTATTACCAGAACGTGTGTTTTTGGACAAGTATGCTGTCTTCATTGGAATCCCGGAGATCCAAATAAATCCGGGTTAAACATAATTCGTCCCGCTGTTTCGGCAGCGGGTTTTATATTTTCAAATAATTTCACTTATTTGACGATCGAAAAATATATGTGATTTTGGGAAAAATAATGAAGCGATATAAAATTCATAATCATATACTACATATATCATCTAACCGCTCTGGCAAACACAAATTATAGAACTAGAGCTAATTTTCCACTACCAATGTGGAATTATTTCCTTTGTGGATAACTCTTAACAACTTCACGCTTAGTGTTGATTTGACGTCTCTATATCTGGTGGGAGAGAATGAAATAGACAACAAGATGTTGGCAAAACTAAAAATGCAAAGGTCAAAAGTCATAGCTTTAACTTAAAACCCAAAACTGTTTGCGACTTTTTACTTTTGATTTACAATTTCGAGTTTTGACTTTTGAAATTTAAGTTTTGAATTATGCGTTGTACCGAATGCAAAAAAGGCGACACCAAGGTCATTGATTCGCGTGATGATGAGAAAACCATTCGTCGTCGACGAGAGTGTTTAACTTGCGGCTACCGTTTTACAACATATGAAAAAATTGAACTGCCGGCAATTAGAATCGAAAAACGTGATGGCCGAATTGAAAATTATGACTGTGGAAAAATCAAATCAGGAATTTTGCGATCACTGGAAAAACGGCCGGTGGATGAAATTGCAATTTGTAATTTAATCGATGACATTGAACACGAAATAATTATGCTCGGGAAAAAGGTTGTTCCGAGTGTTGAAGTCGGAGAGATCGTTTCGGAAAAACTGCGAAAAATTGATGATGTTGCTTATCTGCGATTTATTTCAGTTTATAAATCATTTTCGTCGGCAAAAAGCTTTGCCAGTGAAGCGAAGAAACTTGTTTCGAAAAATACGAGAAAATAATCAGGAGGAATAATGGTTGAAAAAGTTGAGACAAACCCCGTATCATCGACGTCGAGCCGAAGCGGAAAGAATACTGGCATTGCACTTTTTGAAACGGTCGCCGAAGAAAAAGTTGTTGTAATAAAAAATGTTATTGGCAGCGAAGGCGATTTTTTTCAACCGAAAATTTCGGATAATTCGAAAATGGTTTTGGAACGCCGATATTTAAAGAAGGATGAACAGGGCAAACCAATTGAAACTCCCAGGGATATGTTTATACGTGTTGCCAAAACAATAGCTAGTAATGACAAAACTTATGACAAAAACGCCGATATCGACGCTTTGACAAAGAGATTTTATTCAATGATTGCCAATTTCGAGTTTATGCCAAATTCACCGACGTTGATGAATGCCGGACGTGACCTAGGACAACTTTCAGCTTGTTTTGTTTTACCGGTTGAAGACAACATGGAAAAAATTTTTGAAGCGGTAAAATATACCGCTTTAATTCATAAGTCAGGTGGCGGGACCGGTTTCTCCTTTTCCAGACTTCGCCCCTCCGGTGACCGAGTAAAGAGCACATCTGGCGTTTCCTCTGGTCCAATCTCTTTTATGCACGCTTTTGATGCCGCAACAGAGACAGTAAAACAAGGGGGGACCAGACGTGGTGCTAATATGGGAATTTTGCGTGTCGATCACCCGGATATTTTACAATTTATTGATGCTAAGTTAGTCGAAGGCGTTTTGGCGAATTTTAACACCTCAGTCGCAATTACCGACAAATTTATGCATGCAGTGAATAAAAATGCCGATTATGATTTAGTTAATCCCAGAAACGACGAAGCCATTGGAAAAATGAACGCCAAAGAGGTTTTTGACAAAATTGTTCAAAATGCTTGGGGTAATGGCGAGCCAGGAATCGTTTTTATCGATCGAATGAACAAATATAATCCGACACCGGAAATTGGAGAAATTGAAAGCACTAACCCCTGTGGAGAACAACCACTTTTGCCTTTCGAATCCTGCAATTTAGGTTCAGTGAATCTCGGCAAAGTGATTAAGACGGACACCGGCGGCAAGTCAGTTATTGATTGGGGCAAACTTGAGCAACTTTGTTTTGATGCGATTCACTTTCTTGACAACGTAATTGATCTAAACAATTATCCTCTGCCGGAAATTGACAAAATGACTCGGGCCAATCGAAAGATCGGTTTTGGAGTTATGGGTTTCGCCGATTTGCTGATCAAACTCGGAATCCCTTACAATTCGGAAAAATCAGTCACGCTGGCACGAAAAATTATGAAATTTATTGATGATAAATCAAAAGAAGAATCTCGTATTTTGGCTAAAGTTCGCGGACCATTTCCGAATTATGAAAAATCAATTTTTGCTAAAAAAGACCAAGATCCGATTCGCAACGCAACAACCACAACAATCGCGCCGACTGGAACTATCAGTATCATTGCCAACGCCTCATCGGGAATCGAACCACTTTTTGCCGTCTGCTACCAGAGAAATGTTATGGACAACGATATTTTAATTGAAGTTCATCCAGAGTTCGAAAAGATTGCCAAAGCTCGTGGCTTTTATTCTGATGATTTGATGAAAAAAATCGCCTCGGCCGGGAATATTCATGATTTTCCCGAGATACCAAAAGATGTCCAGGAACTTTTTGTTACCGCTCATGATGTTACACCTGAACAGCATATTAATCTTCAGGCGGCATTTCAAGAATATACCGACAACGCCGTCTCGAAAACGATCAACTTTCCGCATCAAGCGACGAAGGATGATATCTATAATGCCTACATTTTGGCTTATAAAACCGGCTGTAAAGGGGTGACGGTTTATCGCGACGGGTCGAGAAATGAACAGGTGTTGTCAACCGGTAAGACCAAAGATCTAAAATCAAGTGAACCGGTAAGCGAAATAATTTACGAAACGAAAATCAAACCAAGACCACGACCGGAAGTTGTCGTCGGCACAACGGAAAAAGTCCCAACCGGTTTGGGTGACATGTATATTACTATAAATGAGGATGCTGAGGGAATGTGTGAACTTTTTGTCAGTCACGGGAAATCCGGCGGCGAAGCGACAGCGATGAATGAGGCCATCGGTCGTTTGATTTCTATCGCGCTTCGCTCACGAGTTGAACCAAGTGTCATAGCTAAACATCTTAAAGGTATCCGCGGTTCAAACCCGGTCTGGCAAAACGGCGAACTTATTTTATCTTGTCCGGATGCCGTTGGCAAAGCGATTGATCGATATATCGAGCGATCAAAGAAATTAAATTTGGATTTTGAACCCGCGACAACTCCAACTCCAGAAAAGAAGAGAAAATTATCAATCGAAAACGAAAAACTTTTGACTGAACTTTGCCCAGACTGCGGTGGGCAGATAGAATATGAAAGCGGTTGTTTTGTTTGCCACGGATGCGGTTATTCAAAATGTGGATAATAAGAATGGATAATGAATAATACTAATAGCTAATGGCAAATTGGATTAGTTATTCGTCAATAGTAATGTCAATTATCCATTTGCGGAAATAATTATGATTATCATATATACCGGCAAGGGTAAAGGCAAAACCACCGCCGCATTGGGTTTGGCAATGCGTTCTGCTGGTTGGGGACAAAAAGTTGCAATCATTCAATTCATCAAAGGTTACAAAAATACCGGCGAATGGAAAATGATTGGTAATGTCCCTGAGATTGATATATATCAAACATTTGATGATAAATCTGCCAACATCGGAAAACCCAGACCAGAACACAAAAAATCGGTAGAAAATGCAATAAAGCTGGCAAAAAAAATCATTAAAAACAAAAAACACAGTCTGTTAATTCTGGACGAAATAAACAATGCCGTTCATTATGGTCTTGTGGAGGTAGGAGAGATCATAAAACTCGCAAACAGTCGGCCGGTGGAGATGACAATGGTTTTCACCGGCAGGGAAGCAGCAAAAGAATTGCTGGAAATCGCCGATTTGGTAACTGAAATGAAGGAGATAAAACATCCGTTTAACAAAGGCGTTCCGGCGAAACAGGGGATTGATTATTAATAAATAAAAAGTTATCGATAGAAGGTTTAAAAATATTAATAGTTTGAATTTTTTATTTATCTTATCCGGCACATCAAAAATTTATAAAATCATTTCTTGGGCAAGTGCGGTGACCTGTCTCGTTTAGCAAGCCGAGGCAAGAAGTCCGTCACAGTCCCGCTACCGTTAAAGTCGGAAAACCAAGATTTTGATAAAACCCTTCGGTCGAGAGGTTAAGCCAATGATGAATGTCGTCTAGTGTTGGCTTATTTGCAGCGATCGTTCGCTGCTTTATTATTAATAAAAAAGGATTATTATGAAAAAAACTATTATTTTGGTTGTAATTGCTGTTATTCTTGTCACTGGAGTCGTTGGTGGAATATACTATAAAAAAAGCCATGCCGAAAAAAAGACCAATGTCACCACAGTTGCAATCACAGATCCAAATGTTGTTGAGTTTACCAGCAAAGAAGGCCAAACCGCGCTTGAAGTTCTAAAAGCCAACGCAGAAGTGAATTACACTAACAGCTCAAGTGGCGCGTTAGTGAATGAAGTAAACGGTATCAAAAACTCAGACACAAAATTCTGGATCTACTCGGTTAACGGCGTTGACGGCACCGTTGCCGCCGACAAATATATCTGCAAAAACGGCGATGTGGTAAAATGGGAATACAAGGGTTTTTAACACTGCTAAAAAAAATTAATGTCTAATTTCCAATTAATCTAATTTTAAAAAATGAGAGAAAAATTAAATTCAAAAAATTTACTTGCCGTCGCGCTTTTAATCATTGCTGTAGTTTTGCGATTAATCCCGCATATGCCAAATGTTGCACCAATCACCGCGATTGCACTTTTTGCCGGTGTTTATTTTACCGGCGCATGGGCTTACATCTTGCCGCTGGTGGTAATGATAGTTTCCGATATATTCCTCGGATTTCACTCGACAATGCTGTTCGTTTATGGCAGTTTAATTTTAACTGTTGCAATCGGACATTTTGTTCAGTCACGAAAATCGCCACTCACAATCGCCATCGGAACTTTGATCGGATCGATCTTATTTTTCATCATTACAAACTTCGGCGTCTGGCTAACGACAAATTGGTATGGCGCAAATTTTGCCGGCTTGGTAAAATGCTACCAAATGGCGATTCCGTTTTTTCGCAATTCACTCTTTGGTGATATAATTTATGCAGCAATATTTTTTGGAGTATATGAAACCTTTTCGGTTTACTCCAGCAAAAAAATAAACAAGGAGGCTCTGTGGCTGAAAAAGAGTTAAGCGGAAAAAATTTTGCCGAAGTAGTTGACGGCAAAAAACCGGTGCTGGTGGATTTTTGGGCGCCATGGTGCGGTCCCTGTTTAATGATGGGGCCAACGGTTGAGGAACTGGCAAACGAAGAAAAGGACATTGTTGTCGGTAAACTAAACATTGATGAACACCCGGAAGTGGCGGAAAAATATCATGTCATGAGTGTCCCGACATTTCTGATGTTTAAAGATGGAAAAGTCAGTGGTCAAGTTGTAGGCTCCGTCCCAAAAGCGGCGTTAGTTTCTTTGATAAAGAAAGTAATCGAAAAATAATTGCTCATTTTAATTCTGGCGTTATTGTTATTCTGATACAATTATCATTCTGGGCAAAGCGAAGAATCCCAAAAAAATCACTCAAATATATGAAATAGTATATGTTTGGGTGATTTTTTGTTTGACAAAATTTATTTTCGTGATAAAATGATAACGTGAAATTCAACCGCGAAAGGGAGTGTTCCGTTTGATCAAGAGGATCGATGATGTATTTATGTGGATTGCCGGCTGGTTGATCAGAGCCTCGGCATTTGTCGGCATCACACGCTGGCAACTGGTCTTGGGCTGGATATATACAAGCGCTTTTATATACTTCATGCCTTTTTCTATCAGCAATGGCGTTGTCCCTTTTGTAATAGTTTTTGCGTTACTTTTTGAATCGAATGGTAGTTGCTCTTGCGTCACACGTGCAAGGCAGTTATACCGAGACGACGATGTATTATCGTCTGGTTTGCAAATGAGCGCCAGCCAAAGACTGTTAGAAGTGGCAGCATTCACACTGGTTGGCTTCATATTAACCAAATTCATAACTTCTAAATTGATTGCATTTCATTTTATTCGACCAGCAACAGGATACTACCTAAATATCATTTATTGCCTGAAAGTTTTCCTGCCACATATCTTTTGGATTTACTTCTGTTGCCATCAATCGCCAAAAAACCCAATTACTCTGCGATCAGTGTTCAAATCAACACTGAGGGCAATCCTCTCTCCGATACCAAAACCGGTACCGAACCCGGTTTCATCTTTCGCCCCACCAACTTAGGTAGGGCATTTTTATTTGACTATTTTTTACTACTTAACCACATAATATGGTAGTGATGATCCAATAAAATTATGCAATAATTATTCAATTTATCACGAGGTGATTGACAAAATAAGATTTATATGCTACAATGGAGGAGTTGACGTTAAGGGTATTAAAAATTGCTCTTGAAGTCAAGGCCCTTTAAATGAGGAATCCCTGGAGCTTCGCGCTTTAGGGATTTCTCTTTCAGGGGCAATACAATCGCAGAAAAAACTGCAGCAAGGGATGTGGCCCAGATGAAGAAAGAATCCATACAGGCCGTTATAGTATTGGTCGTTTTTCTCGCCGGGATGCTCGGCGCGGCCGAACCTATCGGCTGGCGGAATCTAATCGGTGGGGGGATACTACTTACTATCTACCTCATCATCATCATTGCTGAGAGACGCCAGATGATGAAGCTTTCCGCGAAGAAGCACTAGTCTCATCCCCGACACACGGTGTGTCGGGGACTTTTTGTTTTTATAACCAATTTACGCTATACTTTTAAGACAATGAAAACGAAGCCAATTAAACTTAATTTTGAAAGTAATAAGCCAAATGTTCTGACCGGGTTGAATGACGCACAGTTTAAAGCCGTCAGCCATAAAACCGGTCCACTTTTAATTATTGCTGGCGCCGGAACAGGAAAAACCGCCGTTATTACTCGTCGAATCGCTCATATTATCGAGCAAAAATGGGCAAAATCTTCTGAAATTTTGGCCCTGACTTTCACTGACAAAGCCGCGGCCGAAATGGAAGTTCGCGTTGACGAATTGACTCCGTACGGCTATACCGACATGTGGATTTCGACTTTTCACGCCTTTGGCGACCGATTTCTACGCGACTACGCGATTAATCTTGGCTTACCAGCAAATTTTAAAGTCTTAACTGGTATTGAGCAAGCAATTTTCATGCGCCAAAACATTTACGCCTTTGATCTAAAATATTTTCGTCCGATCGCTGACCCGCTTTCTCACATACAAGAGCTTTTGAGCCATTTTTCAAGGCTGAAGGATGAATTAATTTCGCCCGAAGAATATTTGCAATTCGCTGAAAATGAAGCCGGAAACGCCAAAAGTAGCGAGGAAAAAATCGAAGCAGAGAAAACCTTGGAGTTGGCAAAAGCCTATAGTCGATATCAGGAGCTAATGATTCAATCCGGAAATCTAGATTTTGGCGATCAAATTTACCTAACATATAAATTGATAAAAGAAAATCCTAAAGTTCTATTTGATTGTCGGCGAAAATTTCAGTTTATTCTGGTTGACGAATTTCAGGACACAAACTATGCCCAAAATGAATTGATAAAATTAATTGTCGGAGAGAGAGGCAATGTCACAGTTGTCGGCGATGATGACCAATCAATTTATCGTTTCCGCGGCGCTTCGGTTTCTAATATTTTGGACTTTAAAAAATTTTATAAAAATGTTTCCGAAATAGTTCTGACTAAAAATTACCGCTCCACAACTGAAATTCTTGATGCCTCGTATAAATTGATACAGAACAATAATCCCGACCGGCTGGAGGTTCAGAATAAAATTAACAAGAAACTCACAGGGCAAAAACATGGACCGGCACCTGAATTATTATTTTGCGACACACTTTCCTGCGAAGCCGACAAAGTGGTAAAAACAATTTTGGAAAAAAAATCAGAACTATCATTGAAATATAATGATTTCGCGATTTTAGTTCGCGCTAACAACCACTCCGAACCGTTTATCCAGGCTATGAATATCGCCGGAGTTCCTTCGATTTTTTCCGGCGCTTCGGGACTGTATTCACAACCGGAAATTAAAATGTTGATAGCATTTCTGAAATCCATAGTATATACCGATGACAATTTAGCACTTTATCAACTTGCGACTTCCGAACTTTACAATACTTCAAATCAAACACTTTCGGAACTCTTCACTTTGGCAAAAAGGGAAAACCGCAGCCTATTTGAGATAATAAATAGAAACATTGCCAGTATCTCCGATTCGGATAGTTTGTCCGAACTTGTCTGCGATATTGAAAAGAACCGCGCTTTGATAAATCAACCGGTCGGCGAAGTTTTATACAATTATTTAACTGAAAAAAAATATCTTAAAAAACTTAGCCGCAATCCGAAACCGGTTGACGAAGCAAAAATCATCAACATTGCAAAATTTTTTGATCGAATTTACGCATTCAATCACAGCAGTCAAGAGCGGGGAGTACTTCAGTTTTTGGAGAACCTGGAACTGATAATTTCTGTTGGCGACGAAATTGTCTCGTCCGATATTGATCCAGATATCGATGCGGTAAATATTTTGACCGTGCACTCGGCAAAAGGTTTGGAGTGGCCAGTGGTTTTTGTTGCTAACTGCGTTGCCGATCGATTCCCGCCTCGAAAAAGACATGATCCGCTACCAATTCCCGATGGATTGATTAAAGAGCGACTGCCAGTTGGCGATTGGCATCTTGAAGAGGAACGTCGACTTTTTTATGTCGCGGCGACTCGAGCAAAGGAATTACTCTACTTAACTGCCGCCGAAGATTACGGTGGCAAGCGATTAAAAAAACTTTCGCAATTTGTCCAGGAACTTTTGGATCAGCCGAATCCGGAGAAACTAAAACATAAACTCTCGGCAATGGAAAAAATAGAGCGTTTTAAGAAAATGCCGGATACTGAAATTCGTTTGCCAAATAAATTTTCGGATAAAATTTTAAAGCTTTCGCGCCAACAAATTGATGATTATTACTCCTGCCCGAAAAAATTTTACTTCGCACATATTATCAGAATCCCGCTTTTGGAAAATCAGCATTTAATGTATGGTACGGCTATTCACGCCGCGCTCGACCATTATTTTGCCAGAAAAATTGAAGGCGATAAGCTATCACTCGATCAACTTTTGACCGACTTTCGCCAAGCTTTTAATAATGTCGGTTTTATCACCCGTGAGCAAGAAGAGTTGCGCTTTAGACAAGGTATGGATACTTTGGCGCGTTTTTTTGACGATGACCAAAAAGACCGAGCGATTCCGAGCAAAGTCGAAGAGGTTTTTGAATTTCAGGTTGGTAGTGTCAAAATCAACGGCCGTTTTGATTTGGTTTATCGCAATGGAAAGTCGACGGAAATTCGCGATTTTAAAACCTCTGATGTTAGGGAACAAAAAGAGGCTGACCGTCGAATAAAAAGTTCAACCCAAATGATGATTTACGCCCTGGCATGGAAAAGCAAGTATGATGTAACTCCAAAAACCACACTTCACTTTATCGAATCCGGAAAAATGGGCGAAATTACTTTTTCCGATGTTGATCTAGAAAAAACTTCGGCAATGATCGGAGAAGTCGAAAAGGGAATTCGCGAAAAGAAATTGGCGGCAACACCGGAAGCCTTTACCTGTAGATTATGTCCATATCGCGACATTTGCGCCGAAGCGATTTAATTGAATAGTAAATTATCCAGTCTTGCAAATACTAATTTCTATTTATTCTTTCGCCAGACTAGGCTCTATACTAAATAGTGTGGTAGTTTCAGCTTCATTTTGAGCTGAAAACAAAAATTGGTAGACTGAATGTAGGAAATATCACTTAACTACAAGGAGTCTACCTATGCAAAATTGTTTCATTAATTTATTCAAACTTCAAGAGTTTCATGTTGAAAACTCGGAGTTAAAAGGTAAAACCATGTTAATCACTGTCAGG
>CAINNR010000002.1 GCA_903851235.1 uncultured Candidatus Berkelbacteria bacterium
ACAACCAATTCGCTCGATGGCAGTTTCTCTTTCTTAAAAGAAAAAACCAACATTCACAGAGGAATCACAAGAACATTGAGAGATAAAATTATTGAACATATTCTGGGGAATTAGGTGCAATAAATTGATATTAAGCCCAAATTTAGAATTTAAAATAAATTCAGAAATTTAAAATGACAAATATTTCAAACAAATACGATCTCGAAGAAAGAACGGCAAAGTTTGGCGAGGATATTATAAAACTTTGTAAGTCAATAAAAATCACAATTTACACCGAACCTATAATCAAGCAAATTCTTAGATCGGCTACCAGTGTTGGTGCTAATTATATGGAGGCAAACGGCGCCAGCTCTAAAAAAGATTTTTGCAATAAAATATATATTTGCAAGAAAGAAGCGCAAGAAACTAAACATTGGCTAAGGATGCTGCTGACCGCTGCCGATGGTGGGGCGGATGGAATCAAATATTTACTTGACGAGGCGCAGCAGTTATCCATGATTTTTCATAAGATTGCGACTTCGTCAAAAAGTCAGAATTAAGTTTTTAAATTACGCATTGAAAATTCATTTTAAATTAGTAAATTTTAAATTTTAAATTAGTAAAGCAGGAGTTTTATGACAAAAAAACTTTTTACTTCGGAGTCTGTTACTGAAGGGCATCCAGATAAAGCCGCTGACCAAATCTCAGATGCAATTCTTGACGCTTTATTAGAAAAAGACCCTAAATCTCGAGTTGCAGTTGAAACACTTTTAACTAACGGTGTCTGTATTATTGCCGGCGAAGTTACAACCGATGCTTATGTTGACATGGCCAAGATCGCCCGTGGTGTGATTAAAGATATTGGCTATAACGGTTGCGGTTTCCATCACGAAACTTCCGGTGTCATGATTGCAATCAAAGAGCAATCATCCGACATTGCTCAGGGCGTCGACAGTTTTGAGAAATCAAGCGGCGGCAAAATCGTCAAAGAAGATTTAGAGCATCTCGGTGCTGGCGACCAGGGCCTGATGTTTGGCTTTGCTTGCACCGAAACACCGGAGCTGATGCCGCTACCAATTATTTTGGCTCACCGGCTTTGCCAAAAATTAGCCGAAGTCAGGAAGAAAGGCATTATCAAAGGCCTCCGTCCCGATGGCAAATCACAGGTTACGGTTGAATACGAAAATGGCAAACCAAAAAGAATTCATACTGTATTAATCGCGGCCCAGCATGATCCGGACAAAAAACAAAAAGCCCTGCAGGAAGAAATTCTGATTAAGGTAATTAAACCGGTTTTGGCCGCATACGGTTATAAAGTTGATTCTAAAACCAAAATTTATGTCAACACGACCGGCAAATTCGTTATCGGTGGGCCGGAGGGTGATACCGGACTGACCGGCCGAAAAATTATTGTTGATACCTACGGTGGTTACGCCCCGCATGGCGGCGGCGCCTTTTCCGGCAAAGATCCGTCGAAAGTTGACCGCTCCGGCTCATACGCCGCCCGTTGGATTGCCAAAAGTGTGGTCGGCTCTGGCTTGGCCGAGCAATGCCAGATTCAGATCGCCTACGCTATCGGCCGGCCGGAACCGCTCTCCGTCTATGTCGACACATTTGGCACCGGTAAATATTCGGACGAGGAAATTGAGGCAAAAATTTTGAAAAACTTCGACCTGCGCCCCGGTATGATTATCAAAGAGTTGGATTTGCGCC
>CAINNR010000003.1 GCA_903851235.1 uncultured Candidatus Berkelbacteria bacterium
CGTGCTTCGATATTTGATTTTGTCGGTTGTTTGTAATTGATAAATTATATGCAAAATAACTCATATAATAATTTTTATGATTATTCCGGAACTACACTGACAAATCAGTCGATTCTGGATGTTTTTGTATTACAGGATGTTATTGACGGCGAGGATGCTGAAAAGTTGCGGACAAAATTTAAGACCAACCGTGAAATTGAAAGTTTCTTGATTAAGAACCGGATTGTTTCCCGCGATACTATCAACAAGGCCTACAGTATTTTATTCAAACTGCCATATGTTGAGTTGAAAAATGTTGAAATTCCGGTCTCTTTGAAAAATATTTTCCCTGAATCAATTGCTAAAAAGTTTGGAATCATTCCTTTCGGCACCGACGAGGGTTTGATCCGGCTCGCTCTCTCCCGTCCGGCCGATTTGCTTCTTGGCTTTCAATCAGGGTTGCAGAAACTCTTTTCCGATAAGGAGATGGAGCTGGAACTATTTGTGACCGGCGAAACTGATTTTTTGGAGTGCTTGAAACAATACCGAGATAAAAATAATGGCTTATTGTTAAAAAGAGGCGCGTTGCCGGTTGTCTATTTACGCGGTCAGGCCATTCCGGAAGCATTTCTCAATAAATTTCCACACGATTTTGTGGAGAAATATCATATCGTTGTTTTCGGCCAAAACCGCCGCGGTTCATATTTAGTTGCTTGCGAAGAGCCGGATTCGCCAATCACCATTAAAATCCTTGATTTTATCAAAAAAGAAAATGGCATCAAAATGGAACTCTTTGCCACTTCGACTGATGACATTAAATATATTTTAAGCTTGATTAATAAGACATCGGGCGATACAGCTGCGCCGGAAATAAATATTCAAACCCGTTCAGTCCAAACGGGCGGAACAGGGTTGGGTGAATCCGCCAAACAAGGATTGGAAAAAGAGATTGCAGCCGAAAAATTAAATAAACCTGTCGCCAGAGATGCCAAAGCTACCATTGTCAACAATAAAGAAGCCGATGAAGGTCCGGAACTGACGATTGACCAAAAAAAATCGGCAGAAACGGAAGCAAAAAGAAAAGGAGAGGCGGAAAGTCAGGCCAATGTTTTGAACAGCGAAGCGGTTGTGGTGGCAGACGATACTTTAGGGGTCGATCCGAATCATCCTGAAAACTCTGAAACGGTTGAGGACACCACTGCTGTTGATACAAGCGCTGTTGAATATGAGTCCGATCTTGGTTCTCTTCTAACCGAAGAAGTCACAGACGCTAAATCCCTAGCAACTATTGTGCGCGAAGGTTCGGTGCCAAAAATTGTAGCGGCTATAGTCAATTTCGCGCTGAACAGCCGAGCTTCCGATGTTCATGTTGAACCAGAGATCAAATTTTTACGTATCCGTTGCCGGATTGATGGTATTTTGCGCGACATTATCAAAATTCCGCTCAAATTTCACCTGCCTTTTGTCAGCCGGATAAAAATCATGTCAAAATTGAAGATTGATGAAACCCGTATTCCACAGGATGGGCGGTTTGATGTTAACTTCAAAGACCGGAGTGTCGATGTCCGTGTTTCAACCATGCCAACAGTTCATGGTGAAAAAGTCGAACTTCGTGTTTTGGATAAAAGCCAGACCATTCTGTCATTAGAAGACCTTGGAGTTCAGGGCAGTGCCTTTACTCAAACGATTGCGGCGATTGAAAAACCGTATGGTCTAATCCTGACGACCGGTCCGACCGGTTCGGGTAAATCGACTACACTTTATGCTATTCTAAACCGGATTTCCGTTCCGGGGGTCAATGTTATAACGCTCGAGGATCCGGTTGAATACGAAATTCCCGGTATCAATCAGTGTCAGGTCAAACCCGATATCGGTTTCACTTTTGCTACCGGCTTGAGGAGTGTTTTGCGTCAGGATCCGAACGTCATCATGGTGGGTGAAATCCGTGACGCTGAAACGGCCAGCATGGCGGTTCACTCTGCCCTGACCGGACATCTTGTTCTCTCGACTTTACATACAAATGATGCGGCCGGCGCTTTGCCCCGCTTGATTAATATGGGTGTTGAACCATTTCTTATCACTTCTTCGATTAATCTGGTTTTGGCCCAACGGCTGGTCCGGCGGATCTGTCCGAAATGCCGCGAAGAGATGAAAGTGCCGGCCAAACTGATGGAACAGCTAAAAGCTGAATTATCAAAAATTTCCGCCAACAATGTCGAGGACCGCCGTTTGATTCCGGCCGAAATGAAACTTTACTACGGCAAAGGTTGCAATGAGTGTGATCACGGCTTCAAGGGTCGGGTTGGACTTTACGAAGTGATGCCGATGACACCACAGATTGAAGAACTGGCGATTGAGAAAAAATCAGCCAATGAAATCTCTGCTTCGGCCATTGCCAACGGTATGATCACGATGCGGCAGGACGGGATTATCAAGGCCTTCATGGGATTGACCACCATCGACGAAGTTTTTCAGGCGGCAATCAACAACTAGAAAATTTCTAATTTCTAATTTCTAATCAAATCCCAAATCCCAATTCTTAAAATTAAATAATTTGAACTTTGAATTTGTTTAGAATTTCGAGTTTTGAATTTCGGATTTTGCCTCTCTGACTTGATTATTCATTGTTTTACGATTAAACTTATATTAACAAATAATTTTACCAATCACCGAAGGAGGGGATTTGGCGGAGAATTCTACAGCCGAGATTGCTCGGTATCTTGATTTGGCAGTTACACAGAACGCTTCCGATATTCACATACTGGTAGGAATACCGGTCATGGTTCGTGTTGACGGAAAATTAATCGAGGTACCTAATTCACAAGCTGTTACTGCTGAAAAAGCCGGCCAACTTATTTTCTCGTTTATGCCGGAGCATCTTAAGTCCGCTTTCCAGCAAAAACGCGAGGTTGATTTTTCTTTTGGTTACAAAGCGATGCGTTTCCGCGTTAATGTTTATTTTGAAAAAGGTTCAATTGCCGCCTCACTTCGCCTGATTCCGAAAGAAATTAGAAATATCGAAGATCTCGGTCTGCCGCCGATTCTGGAGAAATTTACCGAGCATAATCAGGGATTCGTCATTATTACCGGTCCGACCGGTTCTGGCAAATCGACCACTCTGGCAGCATTGATTAACCGGATAAATTCAACCCAAAAGAAACATATTGTTACGATTGAAGATCCGATTGAATATGTCTTTGAGCATCAGCAAAGTGTTATTTCGCAAAGAGAGGTTGGCTCTGATACCAATTCTTTCGCCAGAGCCCTTCGCTCTGCTTTGCGCGAGGATCCTGATGTCGTTTTGGTTGGCGAAATGCGCGACATGGAAACGGTTGACGCGGCACTTACCTTAGCTGAAACCGGCCATCTTGTTTTCACCACGCTACATACCAATTCGGCGGCCGAAACGGCCGACCGCATTATTTCAATCTTTCCGCCACATTTACAACAGCAGTTTTCGAGTCAGCTTGCCTCGGTTTTACTTGGCGTTGTTTCGCAAAGATTAATTCCAAAAGTCGGTGGTGGCCGTGTCTTGGCGGCCGAGATAATGCTGGTGAATAGTGCGATCAGAAGTTTGATCCGCGAGGGCAAAAATTATCAGATTCCAAACGTGATTCAAACTGCAGCGGCGGAGGGCATGATTAGTTTGGACAAGGTGCTGGCCGAATTTGTTTCGCAAGGCCAGATTACACTTGAGGACGCTCTGAATTATTCAATCGATCCGAAAAGTTTTAAGATGATGGTATATTAGATACTTTTAATTTACCATTTTCCATTACCCATTAATTTATCATTTTATTTATTTCTCAATTTATTTTTCATTTAAATGATAAATGAACAATGTAAAATTAATGAAAAATGAGTAATGAGAAATGAAAAATATCCTTGCTTTCGATTAAAGAATCACATATAATGTAAGTAAGCATTCGAATTGCTAACTTGTTGATGTATTAGAGATTGAGGGGTAAATGCAGACCTTTATTTACAAGGCGAAGAACAATCAGGGCGAGATCGTCACCGGTACCGTCAAAACGACCAGCGAATCGGGGGCCGAGGCGATTTTGATTAAACATGGGCTTGTGCCGATGGAGGTCTCTGGCGAAAAGAAGGCCGAGTTTTTAGGCGATTTCTTTGCAGGCCGTGTTTCGGTCAAGGATAGAGCGGTTTTTTCCCGTCAGTTATCCACAATGCTCTCGGCCGGTTTGCCGCTTTCGAAAGGAATCGGGATTTTGGCGAAGCAGGCCAAAAACGAACGCTTGCGTCAGGTTTTTATTGAAGTTTATAAAGATATTGAAGAGGGTTATTCTTTTTCAACCGCCATTAGCCGTCATCCCAAGGTTTTCGACCGTGTCTATGTTTCAGTGGTTGGTGCCGGCGAAACGACTGGCAAGCTCGATGTCGTATTGAATGAATTGGCTGATCAGCTGGAAAACGATAGCAATTTTCTCTCGAAGGTCAAATCCTCTCTTTATTACCCCGGTTTCATTTTTTGCGTCCTGCTTTTGGCCGGTGCCTTCATGTTGATATTTGTAGTACCGAAAATCCGTTCTCTTTTTGACCAAAGCCACAAAGAATTGCCAATTTTGACAAAAATTTTACTTTCTCTTTCAGATTTTATGCAGAATTGGTGGTGGGCGGTTCTCATAGTTATTATCGGTCTGATTTTTGCAATCCGCTATTTGTCACAAACCGAAAACGGCTCCAAGATGCTACACTCTTTTGAGGTTTCAATTCCGGGATTAAAATCAATTTTCGAAGGCGTTTACATGTACCGTTTCACCCAGATTATGTCGATGCTTTTGGCCGCCGGCGTGCCACTCTTGGACGCCTTACGGATCTCCGGTTCGGTCATTGATAATCCGGTTTATGAAGAGGGAATTGTTTCTATCGCCAATCAGGTGGAGAAAGGCGTTTCGTTTTCCAGCCAGCTCTTGAAAACCAATCTTTTCCCGCCGCTGATCGGACAGATGGCCGCTGTTGGCGAGGAAACCGGAGCATTGGATACGGTGCTGGGCAAGGTTGCCAATTATTATAAAGAGGCGACAAACGATTTGACGAAGGCAGTTTCTTCGCTGATTGAGCCGGCGATTCTGGTCATGGTCGGCTTGGGCGTGGCATTTATTGTTTTTGCGATTTACATCCCGATTTATCAGATCAATTCGTCAGCCGGGAGTTAATTTATAAGTTATTTTAGCCGAATCTCCACAAGGTCGATTGGAATCAGGCAAAAATATGTCATTGCAATGATGTTTTAAATGGAGGGAAAATGAAAAATTTCAAAA
>CAINNR010000004.1 GCA_903851235.1 uncultured Candidatus Berkelbacteria bacterium
ACGGCTGGTGGAAAAGAGCGGCCGATTTTAAATTATTCGGCGCCAATATTCACTTTGGATCCATCAGCATCATTCCGGTATTATTTTTAATCACCATCATCTTAACCGTCATTTTTATTCTGGTTGAGAAACATTGTCAGAAGGACCCACTGGTCGATCTCAAGCTTTTCAAACCACGTAATTTTTCAGTCGGCACTTTCACCGCTGCCGTTTTATCTTTTGCCATGATGGGCTCGTTTTTCCTCTTGCCTTTATTTTTGCAGGTGGTGATGGGGTTTGCTCCGATCAAAACCGGCGAAATTCTATTACCCTTTGCTCTGACAATTATGTTAATCGCGCCACTATCAGGCCGAATGGCTGACAAAATCGGTGGTAAATATTTGATAGTTGCCGGTATGGCAATCATGGCTCTGGGCGGATATTACATCGGCCATTTCCGTGTTGATACTCAAATTTCTGACTTAATTTTGCCTTTTATCGTGATGGGCGTTGGCATGGGTTTAGCGATGCCACCGTTAAATAATATTACACTTTTAGAAACGCCGGAGGATGAAATCGGCGGGGCTTCGGGCGTTCTCTCAACCGCCCGCCAAATCGGTTCGGTTATGGGCATCGCCATTTTGGGCGCATTTTTGCAGACGACGCTAGCGGCGCAGGTTCGTTTGGATTTCAATAAAATTAATACTTTGCCGCCGCTGACCAAAACCGCTATTCTGGCTAGTGTAAACAATCAACAATCGCTCTCGGATCCGACAGCATTTCAAGCCGATCTGACAACGATTTTGAGCAAGACCATGCCGGCGCCCAAATCTTATCTGCCAGCGGAACAGGTCGCCAAAATGACAGCGGCTCAAAAAACGGCTTATGACCAACAGCTGACTCAAGTTCAATTATTCTATGCGAAGCAGATGCAGTTGATTACGACTCCGATCGAACAGGCGGTGAAAAAGGGTTTTGTCGATAGTATTAATAAAACGTTCCGGTTGGCCGCTCTGATTGCTCTTTTTGGCGCACTTGTTTCCTTTTTATTCCGTGGTCAGATGGTTAGTGAGCCAGCCAAACAGACAGTTGTGGCGGATATTGACCCAATCAACAAGCCGCTGAAGTAAATATTATAAAAATAAAAAAAGTCCCAATTTACTTGGGGCTTTTTTGGTATGCCTGACAGGATTTGAACCTGCGACCTCACGGACCGGAACCGTGCGCTCTATCCACTGAGCTACAGGCACATACACAAGAATTAAGAATTAAGAATGTCTGATACATCAAGAGAATACAAGAAATATGCGTATTTTGCAATTTATCCACAGATGCTTGTTCGCATTATGTTCGGTTTTGGCGTTATAATATTGCTATGAGCATTACAACTCCACCAAAAGATTTTTCGACCATGTTCCTCGATATGAACTCTTTTTTTGCGTCGGTCGAACAGCAGGTTCAGCCGACTTTGCGGGGGAGAGCGATCGGGGTGGCACCATATACAGGGGCTACCGGTTGTATTATCGCCGCTTCAAAAGAGGCGAAAGCGCGGGGCATCAAAATCGGTTTGGTTGGTGAAGCCAAAAAACTAGTCCCCGAAATCAAAATCATCGAAGCGCGGCCGGCTCTTTATATGATTTATCACAAAGAAATCAAAAAGGTGATCGAGTCGTTTACACCTTATTTCACGCCGCTCTCAATTGATGAATTCAAAATTCAGCTGACTCGTCAGGATCAAAACGAATTTTCGGCTATTCAATTGGCCCAAAAATTAAAGACAGCCATTCGCGAACGGGTAGGGGATTCCCTCTCCTGTTCGATCGGGATTGGGCCGTCAACATTTTTGGCTAAAATGGCGGGGGAGAGGAAGAAGCCGGACGGGCTGACGGTTGTAACATTGAATAATTTAAAACAATTTTATTCACCGCTGAAACTGACTGACATCACCGGTATAAACTGGCGGCTGGAAATGCACTTAAAAAATTTTGGCATTAATTCCCCTTCCGATTTATTCAATCTGCCGGTGGGGGAATTGGTCAGGACTTTAAATCATGCCGGCCGGCTCTGGTATTTCCGTTTGCGCGGTTACGAAGTTGACGAATTCGTAGTTAAGAACAAAACAATTGGTCACTCCCATGTTTTGGCGCCGGAGTTCCGGACCCGCGATGGTGCAATCGCAGTGCTGAAAAAATTAATCTTCAAAGCCGGTTACCGCATTAGGGCGGAGAATTTGCAGGCCGGCGGCGTGGCGGTTTCGGTTGGGTTTTTGGAGGGCGGCGGATTTCACCAGAGTAAAAAATTTCCGGCCTTCGCCGACAATCAGAGTTTCTGGCAAAATGTGGCCGAATTATTAAAAAATTGTTCGTGGCGAAGGCGGCCAATTTATCTGGCCGTTTCGGCCTTTAATTTAATCCGTCCAATCGGTGATCAAATTAATATTTTTGCCGACATTGAAAAATCCAAAGCGGTCTCTAGAGCACTAGACGAAATTAATGACGAATTCGGCGCCGACACCGTTTTTGCGGCTTCGATGTTCAATTCCCGCATTTCCGCACCGGACCGTATTCCCTTTGGCATGCCGCGCTACGATATTAAGCATTGCTGACATTTGGAAATGGGGTCAAATTATCGTTGCAACGATAAAATCACCCCTTTCTAATAACGCCGATAATCATTACCATATTGAATCATTTATTTTTTCAGATCATTCTTTGTGAGGACATTATTAGTGAGGAACTGATCGATAATTTTCTCTTCATTTTGAATAATTTCGGAAATCATTATTAAAACATTGTCAGAAATATTAAGCCGACCAGCAAGTACCATTGTTTCTTTTGTGCAATCAAAGGGGTAGACATAAATGCTTTCCTGAACGGATTGGAAGCCGATTTTTATCAGGTTATTGCGAAAAATATCTCGCTCAACCCGGTGTTTTTCGGGAATATCGAAAACTACGACTCTCCATTTTTTATCCCAAATTTCCGGTCGTTTAATTTCTGTAATTTCTGATTTGAAATTGTCAATACGTGACAGACCTTTTGGAGTAATCTCGTAATATTTATCTTTACCTTCGATAAAATTCTCAATTAGACCCTGCTTCCTTAAGTATTTTATTTTCTCCCGATAATCTCCTCGTTCCATATCAATTCCGTTTTTGAATTGTTGCGCAGAAGCACGATAGAAACTATTCGTCTCGAAGAATGGTAGCGCCAAGTCGAAGATTGAGAGCAATATCTCTTTTGCTGTCAGTTTTACAATTTCTTTTTGATACCCTTTCATCACTTTATTATATTCTCAATGCAAAATGGGGTCAAATCATCGTTGCAACGAAAAAATCACCCCATTTTATTATCATTTATATAATTGTATATTGTATTCTCTGGCTGACATTTGACAGTTATTTGCCGAAAGAATTATAATGTA
>CAINNR010000005.1 GCA_903851235.1 uncultured Candidatus Berkelbacteria bacterium
AACACCACAAATTCACTGGATGGAAGTTTCAGTTATCTGAAACAAAAAGTCAGCATCCACCGAGGGTCAACCAGAGAGAACACAAACAAACTAATTGAGTATTTATTGAATAATTAGCAACAAGAATTTGATATTAAGCCGCAATTTTTGTCGGTTCGGCGATCGAAGATATTTTTTCCGGCCGGAAAACTATTGAATGTCGGTTTTCACAAAATCGTGTTTTACCGTACGGTGAAATTGCCAAGGATGACATTATCTTACTAAAAAAATCGGCCGGAGATATTATCGGCCAAGTCATTGTCGACAATGTTTTGTGCTACGACAATTTAAATGTCAAATCAATTGAGGTTTTAAAAAAGGAATATTTCAATTCGGCAGCAATGGGCGAGGAATTTTGGCGAGCGAAAAAACAGAGTAAATTTGGGACAATAATATTTCTTAAAAAGCCGAGGCGATTTGTTTTTGGCATAAAATTTCGGAAGAAAGACCGCCGTCCCTGGCTTATTACCGAGAAAAAAATGCCGTAATTTTCCAATCATAATTTTTTGTCCGTTATTGAGTTTTGAGTCAGCATTTGGTTTAATTAATATGATATTAAGTTGTAAGCATTAAAATTATGGCAATCGAGAGAGAAAAACTAACGGTGACAATTAAAAAAGAGCTGTTCAAGAAAATCGACGCAATTATTGATGGCAAAAAGATCCGCAATCGTTCCCACGCAACCGAGTATTTAATCGAATCCGGTTTAGGTATCGGGAAAATTAACCGGGCGATTGTTCTGGTTGGGGGTGAAGGAACAAGACTCCGCCCTTTCACTTATGAGTTGCCAAAGGCGCTATTGCCAATTCATGGTAAACCGATGGTACTCCACGTTTTGGAACAACTGAAATTGCATGGCGTAACGGAAATAGTTTTGGCAGTCGGCTATAAGGGGGATAAAATCCAGGAGTATTTTGGCAACGGACATCAATTTGGGCTAAACATCAATTATGTTGTTGAAAATAAGCCGTTGGGCACCGCCGGACCGCTCCGATTAGCGAAAAAATATTTAACTAAGCCGTTCTTTATTGTGTGGGGTGATATTTTGTCTCATCTCGATTTAACTGATTTTATGCACTTCCATCGAGAATATGGCGGATTGGCGACAGTCGCGCTGACAACGGTCTCCGACCCGTCGCGCTATGGAGTTGCGATGTTAAATGGTAATAAAATTGTCGGTTTCATTGAAAAACCGGAAAAGGGTAAAGCACCGAGCAACCTAATTAACTCCGGTATGGCGATAATGGAGCCGGAAATTATCGACAAATATATTCCAAAAAGCGGAAAGGCAATGGTTGAATATGACATCTATCCGAAATTGGCAATTGAGGGAAAACTCTACGGATATCCGTTTCAGGGGCAATGGTTCGACACCGGAACTCACGAAGCCTACGAGAAAGCGATAAAAGAGTGGGATAAGACAAATTCTTAGGCTAAATTAGTATCGATTAAAATTTGGAAAATGATTGAAAAATACCACCGATTTCTCAGTGGTATTTTTCCTATATTCGCGATTAAAAACTATCTCGTTGCGTTGATTGAAGCGCTAAGTTCTTGAGACGGTGCTGAAACCGTTACCCGATTTTGCGCAGTTTTACAGACGGCATAACCGGTGTTGACTCCGGTGGCGCCTGTTGGGTCGCTAACCAACTCTGCTAGATAATTCGGTGCAAGAGCCGAAAGATTCGCGCCTGAGCCGCCGGCTCCATTGTCAATTGATTGCGTTGTTGGGCAAACAGCAGTGATGCTGGCGCTAACAATACCGTTATTATCAATTGCCTGTTGATGGATTGCGTTCAGCAAAGTGTTGACGTTGCTCCATCGTTGGGAGTTTCTTGCCTGTGCCAGCTGTCTGGCAGGATTAATAGCAATAATGACAATTGCTGCCAAAATTGCGATGATACCGATAACAATCAAGAGTTCCATTAAAGTGAACCCTCTTCTGCGATGCATTTTTCGCATACCTTCTCCTTTTTTAAAATCCTAACTATTATTTATTGTTATTTAAAGTATATTAGTTTTACAATATCTTTGTCAAATTAGAAATCAGCAACTTCTTGCCATGAACTTACGGTCATTGTCGGGTTGATCTGGCTTACAGTGATCTTTATTTTTTTCGTCGCGCTGTTAACGCTACTTGAAGTTTCGACAGTTTTGACATTGTTCAGGCTTGTTATCGCTAGAATTTGGCATTGGCCAGTCGAGAGATCTAGTGTCTGGTTCCCGGCGTAGTTTTGATTGTTTTTCAGATTCATCAAAGCATCTTCGGCACAAGCCGATGCCAAATTTTCTGCGCTGATTGAATTGCTGTAAATTAGACTATCGATGCCTTGGGTCATACCGATATAAGCGGTGGTAATTACAACCATCAACAAAACAGCGCAAATGATAATCACAGAAATTAGTGCGACATAACCCCCTTTGATTCTTTTTTTTATTTTTTCCGCTTTCATTAATTCGGTTTTAAGGAAATTGAGTCGTCTAGAATCATATTGGCATTGTAATCCGAACTACCGGCGGAGTTTGACCTGGATATTTGAAGTTGGACGCGAATGCAACCGGCTGTGCCGGCGTTGCTGACATTGGTAAAATTCAGTTGGGTTAATTGACTGGCGACGATCGAAGAGGTCAAATTCTGAGCCGTCGAAGTTGTCAGAATGAAGGCAATTTGATTATAGATATTGGCCAGCGAACCACTTGTCGGCGCCTCGAAGTAGTGGTCATTAGTTCCGCCAGTCGATGAGGCCATATACTGCAAAACACCGCGAGCGATCGGAACATCAATCGCCGGCAAATCGGCGGTCAAGCCCAATCCGATCGTATAGATTGTTATCCCGCTGGCTTTTGCGGCGTCAGCGGCCGCCTTACTTTGAGTGATCCATGGAGCATAGCAATGTGAGTCGCCTGGATCGCTTGGACAACCATCGGAGATAAAAACAATGGTTTTTGTCGCATTGCTCCGGTGATTACCGCCATTAAATTCACTGGTGGCGCTGACGAGCGCCGGCTGAAAGTTGGTGTCGCCACTGGCGGATAAATTGTTTATCGCCGTTTTGACGCTTGTAAAATTGTTTGTTAGATGTTGCAAAGTTACAACATTGGTATTGAAGGAAATTAGCCCAATCTTATCGTAGGTGGTATTTAAATTATTGACAAAGCTGGTGGCGGCCGATTTTTCAGCAGTTAGCGAACTGCCACTCATACTGCCGGAGACATCGGTTAGAAGCATAACGTCGGTGTTAACCTGATTCATCACGCTGTTGGTGACTTGAAGGCGACCATTGGAGATGGTAAAAGTATTTTGGCTGTTGTTCGGCATATTTAAAACCAGACTGTTGGCGCTGGCTCCCTGGGCCGGACTGACAATATTTTTGGCGTTTTTTATCGCCCCGCTGATTTCGTCCATGGCGATTGCCGCATTGTCATTAACCTCGGCCTGAGAATCATTTTTGATCTTTCCTTCTAAGATATCCCAGGCATAAATGGTAATTGAACCCAAAAACAAACCAAGCATCACGCAATAAATAAGCGTTTCGATTAAGGTTATTCCCGGTCTTGTTTTTTTAATTTTTTTTATCTTCATTGTTTTTCGTTAATGGTTTGGGTTCATTGTTGCTGTTGCCAAAGCGTAGAATGTTGAAGGTGAATTTTGGTTGTTATATTCGGTCGTAATCCAAGTGGCGGAACGGGCAATATTTGAAAGTCGGATCTCATCCAAAGTTCCAGCGGCGTAACTAGTTTTGTCACTTTTGCTGCCGATCCAAAGTTTATTATCAGCCGTGCCCTTGCTCCAACTTGAACTGTTATCGGCGGTTTGCGCCGGCAAAGCCCCATTGATATAAATTGCCGGTGTTGTCCCGTTCCAGGTTGCCACAACATGATACCAAGTGCCGGTTACCAGCGTTGCCGGGGATTCGACCGTATAATTGCTTCCGCCCTTAAAAACCACCAGAGCAAAATCATTTGCCGCGCCGGATAATTTGCCGCTGACAATTTGCCAGAGATTGTTTCCATCAGCATTTTGGGAGATGATTCCCGCTTTGTTCCATGAACCGGAATTGTTTATCCAGCCCTCAACGGTAAAACTTGTTGTGTTGGGATTGATGGTCGAATTACCGAAGGTAAGATATTGCGACGTTCCATTTAGACTCTCGGCACCGCCGATCTCTCCGGCAATTCCACTCGGTTGATTTATTGTGCTGGTGCTATTATTTGCCGAGCCGGCGCTGTCTTTGTAATCCGCCGCATTTCCGCTGCCGGTTTCCTTCAGATGGTAGATTCCTTTACAATTAGCATCCCAGACGGCGGTGCTAGTTGGAGCAACCGTTTGCATATCCGATGCGCTGGGATTGCCGTAATACATGTAGATGACTGTTGGGCTGCCGGCGGTGGCTGACAGGCTGGTGTTGAGCCAAAAATCAAGCTCTTTTCCTGAGGCGTCAAACTTTTCTCGTTCGGCGGCAAGTTTCGTAGTGCCACTGGAATCGGTGAAAAATATGTCAAATCCGTCGCTCCTGGAGTTGGCAAAAATCGGATTAGTGGGGTCGGTTATTTTGACCAACATCGGAAACCCCGATTGAGCGGCCGCGACTTGCGATGGATTGATTGTAATTTGCTGGCGATAAAGCCAGCTGCCAGCGGTTGAATACCAGGGTGTTGTGTACTGGCTCCAATTTTCAAGATAAGTTGAGAATGAAATGCTAACCGGATGCGTCGGATTTGAACTCCAATTGACGGTCGAGGTCACCAACATTTTATCGCTGGAAACAGAACTGATAGAGACTTTTCGGCTAAAGCGTCCGCTGGCGTCGGTATCTGATGTGCCGGAAAAGGTCCAAACGCCATTGGCAAGGGCTAATCCGTGGTCGCCGGCGGTCAAATTATTCCAGCCGGAGTCGCGGATATTTCTCGCCGCTTCCAGCCCGGACGCAGCCAGTGTCGACGCGACAATGCGGTCGCTTCCTTGCTGGTTGGAGGCGCTGGCATCAACCAACAGGTAGGTAATTGTCGTCGCCGAGAGAACGAAAACTCCAATCGCAAGTAGTATTTCGACAATAGTGAAACCGGGTTTTCCTTTTTTTATTCTAGCCATTAGTAATCTACAGTCCCCTGGGAATTTATTGCGATACTTTGAGTTTGCCCGTTAGTGTCGGAGACCGTAATTATTCCGGAGACATTGGGCAAGCCGCTCTGTTTCGCAAATATCACTTGGTTAATCGAACCGCCGACTGTAACGTTTGAAGGGACGACAACTGATTCATCAAATGTTTGATCTCGATTTGCAAAATCATTACCCATAAACAAGGTTGCTTGATTCTGATTGATGTTGAGTCCCCAACTCTGATCGTTGTTTGCTGATATTGCCATCAGCTTGGCGTGTCGCAATTCGGAGATCAGTTGGTTGCTAAAGGTTTGTCTTTGAGTCGTGATTTGCAATCTTTGATAAAAGGGGATGGTTATTGTTCCCAAAAGCCCGATAATTGCGATTACCAAAAGCATCTCTATTAAGGTAAAGGCTTTTTTCTTCATAGTAATTATTTTCCGCCGATTACACCAAGAATTGAATACATCGGAGTAACGACTGCAACTGCGACAAATCCGACGACCAAGGCAATAAAAATTAGCAGAATTGGCTCGAGGGTTGTCGCCATATCCTTGGTTACCGAATCGACTTCGTCTTGAAAGAAATCCGAAATGTAGAGGAGTGAATTATTTAAGGTTCCGGTTTTCTCGCCAACTTTAATCATTGCCCTGGTTGATGGATCAAAGAGTCTATTATTTATGTCGGCGCTTTCAATCCCCTCAAGCATGGTTTTGCCTTTGCTGACCTCAGCTTGGACAGTGGTTATCGCTTTCTGATAAGGGATGTAATCTAGTGCATCTGAGGTGATTGAAAGCGCTTCATCAATGGTAACGCTGCTTCTTAGAAGTGTTCCCATGGTCAAACTGAATCTGGCTAGGTTCAGACTTTTTGTCAGATTGCCGATAATCGGAAGTCGTAGCACAAGTGCTTGCCAAGCGCCTCTGACAGTTTTAATTTTCAGCAAGAGCCAGATGCCGACGACAAGACCGATGATAACGCCAAGCCATATAATTCCGTATTTTGCCAGGCTGTTGGAAAACCAAAGCAACATTCTGGTCGGTAACGGCAGGGCTGAGCCGAAGGAAGTAAAAAGCTTTGTCAGTTTGGGCAAAATGAAGTAGGAGATTCCGCCACCGATAATGACGGCGGTAATCAGAACAATTTCCGGATAGAGTGAAGCACTCTTTATTTTTCCAATTAATTTTGAATCTTTAGTCAATTGCTCTGCCAGATAGGTCAGACTTTCGTCCAGCGTGCCACTTTTTTCACCGATTTTTATCATGTTTATAAACAGCGGATCAAAGACATCTTTGTGGTCGGAAAGTGCAACATTTAATGCTTTCCCGTTTTCTATCTTGCTGATAATATCTTTTAAAACTTTTTTTAGTTTTCCCTTTGATTGTTCGACGACTATTCTCAAACTTTCGGGCAGACTGATGCCTGATTTTAGAATTATTGACAAATGTTTGGCTAAAAAAACCTTCTCTTCGAGTGAAACACCGAAGGAGATATTGATGTTGTTTAATTTTCCGGCAACCGATTTTTTAGTTTTGTTTTTGCCATCTGGAGTTTTATCTGCAACCGGTGTTTTTTTTGCTGCCTGATTAGGATTTTCAGTTGGCTGTTTTGCTACTGGGTTTTTGGGATCACTCAAGGGATGGTTTTCGATTACCGGTTTATCCACAACTTCTTTTTCAACCGGAGATTTAATCGCAGTAACAGTGACAGAACTGTTATTTTCTTGCGGTTTTTTTTCTATTTCGATATCATCAACCACTTTTCCCCTCCAAAAAATTATTCTTTGGTAATTCGAAGCACTTCCTCAATTGTTGTTTTTCCGGCAATGACTTTTTGCAAACCATCTTCCATCATTGAGGTCATTCCTCCCTTAATGGCGGTGGCGGTAATTTCGCTTGCCGATGCTTGTTGCAAAATTAATTTTTCAATTTCCGGAGTAACGGTCAAAATTTCAAAAACTCCGATTCTTCCAATATAGCCGCTTCCGTGACAAACCGGGCAACCTTTACCCTTGACCAAAGTTACTTTGGCAGTTTTGGTTTTAAAACATCTGGCGATAACATCTGCTGGTACATTTCGTTCAAAAGTTTCGAACGGCTCCTCGTATTTATAGGCGCATTTATCACAAACACGGCGAACTATTCTTTGGGCGATAATCAAATTGATTGTTGAGGCGATCAAATACGGTTCAATTTCCATTTGATTCAAACGTGGCAATGTTGTTGCGGCATCGTTGGCATGAAGCGTGGAAAGAACCAGGTGGCCGGTCATCGCCGCATTAATTGCAATCCCGGCGGTTTCCTGGTCGCGAATCTCACCGACCATAATAATATCCGGGTCTTGGCGAACCAAAGAACGCAAACCGTTGGCGAACGTTAGGTCGGTTTTTTCATTAACCTGAATTTGGCTGATTCCCTCCATATCATATTCAACCGGGTCTTCAATTGTTGCGATATTTATTTCTCTCTTGTTTAGAATCTTTAAGATGGCATAAAGCGTGGTGGTTTTTCCCGATCCGGTCGGACCAACAACAATAATTGTGCCCCAAGATTTGACAATATAGGCGTTTATTTTTGCCAGATCCGTTTCCGATAAGCCGATTGTCGCCAAATTCAAATCGGCGCCATGTTCGTAAAGTAATCGGAGGACGATATTTTCTCCGTTGGTTACCGGCGCAATTGAAACTCTAATGTCGACGGTTTTTTGTTGCGCTGATAAGGGCGATTTGCTATTTATTACCTCTCCTTTAATTCTATTTTCGTTGTAGCTGATTTGAAGTTTGCCGTCTTGTGCCGTCTGATGTTCGTCGGTTCGTAAATGCGACATTACTTTTATCCTGGAAACCATCTCTTCATGAAGTGCCTTCGGTAAGGATACAATATCGTGTAATATGCCATCAATCCTGAAACGAACCAAGGTTTTTTCATGCTGTGGCTCAATGTGGATGTCGGAGGAACGGTTATCAAGCGCATATTCAAAAAGTTTTTGGACGATATTGGTAATCGATGAATCTTTGATTGTATTGCCAAATTTTAAATCATCATTAGAAATTAAAGTGTGAAATTCAGATGAACTGCCTCGGTCGTAAAGCTTAAGCGCGTCCGCGAGTTGCGACTCGGAAGCGATGTATAGCTGAATTTTTATTCCCAGTTTTTTTTCCAAATTTGTAATCGGCGTCAGATCGTCAAATTTTGTTGAGGCGACAATCAGATTGTTGCCATCTCTCTTGACCGGTACAATCTGATATTTTTTTGCCACAACTTCCGGGATCAGAGATAATAATTGTTCATCAACTTGGATCGATGAAAGATCGATTGTTGGATATTTAGTCGCTACCATATTATTATCTGTTTTCATATTAGTGATTAAAAAATATTGACATCTCTATTTTAACACTTTTCTTCGGATTCTACTATAAATAATAATATTAGACTGGATAAGAGAAATTAAGTCGAAAAAATTGGACAAATAATAAATAATGTGCTATGATTAAATCAATCACGACATACGGAGGAACGGACATGTCACTTGACGGCACAAAAAAGGGGCATCTACCGGATTGCCCACAAGCGGTTTTCAACGATCTCCAACCGAAAGTGCCAGTTGTTATGATAACATTGGGTGACGGTTGCTACGATATCTACAAATATACGGGTAAGTCAGTTGGACCCAAGCGGAAAAAGCCAACCGGTTGGCACCACTTCCCAAATCTTGACTGTTTTTGATCATTATCTCGGCGCGAGGTTTGTCCTTCGCGCTTTTTTCTTTTCAAGCGGGACTTTTTCTGCTAAAGTGAATTGGTAAATATTAAAAATCGGATAAAGACAATCTCTCGACCTTGCTCGAGATGACATAGAAAAGGAAATTTATGAAAATCAAAAAAGAGGATCTGAAAAAAGGGAAATTCAAGTTAACAATCAGTGTTTCGCCGGCGGAAATTATCAGATATTATAAACAAACCTATGAAAATTTGGCCAAAGATGTCAAAATTTCCGGTTTCCGCATCGGTAAAGCACCGAGAAAAATGATCGAGGAATCAATCGGAATCGCCAGACTATTGTCGGAATCACTTGACACAATCATCCAGCAACAATATGTTTTGGCAATTCAAGAGGAAAAAATGATTCCGGTTGGTCCGCCGAAAGTGACAATTTCCAAATATCCGAATTGGGGTTTGGAGCCGGCGGAGATCGAATCGGAGTTGGTTTTTGAGGCTGAAGTTGAGGTCATGCCGGAGGTTGTTTTAAAGGATTACTCGAAAATCAGAGTCAAGGAAAAGCAGGTATCAAAGATTACCGAGGCTGATGTCGAGAAAATACTAACCCATTTGCGTCGTCAAAAAGCAACATTCTCAGATGTTGACCGAGGAGCAAAGAAAGCTGATCGGGCGGAAATTTCCTACCAAGGATCGATTAATCATGTTAAAAAGGATTCAATGTCGGCGAAAAACCAGCCGATAATACTGGGTGAAAATACTTTGATCCCTGGATTTGAAGAGCAAATCATCGGAATGAAAAAATCCGAAGAAAAAAAATTTGATATTACTTTTCCTAAAGATTATCATGCCAAGGATTTTGCCGGAAAAAAGGCTGAGTTTGAAGTGACATTAGTCGATTTGAAAGAGGTCAATCTACCGGATGTTGATGACGCTTTTGCCGCTGATTTCGGCCACACAACTGTTGCCGATTTAAGCCTAGCGATCAGAAAAAGTCTGAAGGATGAAGTCGAAACCAAAGCCAAGCAGGAGCTTGAATCCGAGGTAATTGAAAAGATTCTACCGTTTCTTTCAGTTGATGTTCCGGCTGGTTTGATTGAACAGGAAATTGACCGTATGGTTGCAAATATGACCGAACAAATTGAAAGCCGCGGGATGAAATTGGACAAATATCTGGAGAGTATTAAAAAGACATTGCCTGAGCTACGAGCCGATATGCGGGAAATGGCGGAAAAAAATATTCGAATCGGATTTTTACTCGGGAAAATCATCGAAATGGAAAAGATCGATCAAAGTGATCCGGAAGCCGGCAGAATCGCGCTGGAAACAATCATCAAAAAGGTTACTAAATAAATTGAGGTTGCTTTGAGGGAAGGTTTTCTAAAAATTCTTCGCAAAAGAGATTTTTCGCGGATATGGACGGCGCAGATTTTGTCGCAGCTGGTTTCCAATATGCTAACGTTTGCTCTAATTCTCCATATCTATGATCTTACCGGCAGTTTAACAACCATCTCGTTGGTGATGATTGCCACAACCGTTCCATCAATAATATTCGGACCGTTCTCCGGTGTAATCACCGATCGCGTCAGTTACAAAAAAGTTCTGATTTATACCAACATTTTGCGCTTTTTGGTTGTGCTGCTTTTGGTTCCGGCAGCTCACAACACTTTGGCAATTCTGGAGATCATCTTTTTAATGGCTGGAATTACCCAATTTTTTGCTCCGGCCGAGATGTCATCAATCCCGCTGATCGTTGGTAGTGATGAAATAGTTGCCGCCAATTCAATTTACATGGCGACGCTTTATGGCTCGTTGATTTTAGGCTATGGAATTGCCGGGCCACTTTTGGGTTTGATCGGTTATAATTGGCTTTTTGTCTTCGCCGCTGTCGCTTATTTGATTTCGGCGATATCAATCAGCTCAATGTCGGCTTTTGATAAAAAAGAAGCGAAAAACAAATTGACGGTTTTCAATTTGGCCAGCAGTATCAATTCGGTTTGGGCGGAAACCAAAGAGGGGATTTCATATATCAAAAACAAAGCGGATATTTTTGGGCCGATGCTAAAGCTTTCAATCGGTTGGGCGATGCTTGGCGCCTTCATTGTTATTCTGCCCGGTTTTGCCCAGCATACGGTCGGCATTAACACAAAACTTGCCGGTTTGATTCTCATCGCTCCGGCCGGAATCGGTATGGTAATCGCTTCTTATCTTTTGAATAAGTATAAGAAATGGAGCAAAAACAAAGTTATCGTCTCGGGCTTTATAATTTGCAGTTTTGCATTATTAGCTCTGGCATTGTATAATTTATATTCTTTCATTAGTTTTTCAATTATTATCGCCGTAATCTTAATGATAATTTTAGGCATGGCGGCGGCATTTGTTTACATCTCGTCGCAAACCTTGTTACACTTAAACTCCAATCCGGGGATGCGTGGTCGAGTTTTCGGTGTCGCGGCGATGATGATTAATGTTGCCATGGGTTTGCCGGCACTGTTTATCGGTGGTATTGCCGACCTGACGTCACCAGTTTTTACTTTAATAATTATCGCTCTGGTAATAATGATTTACTCCGCGACTTTACTATTTGATGAAGAGTAACATTGACAAATTGTAAAGGAAACTTTACAATGTTGTTAGCTCATAAGTTAAAAATCAAAACTCAAATTTTTTCTAGGTATTATTGAGTTTTGGACTTTAATTTTGACCTTTGAATTTTAGATTTTAATTTGAGCGGAGTGAGTATGTCTTATTTAGTTCCAACCGTTATCGAAAAGTCACAATTTGGTGAGCGAGCGTATGATATTTACTCGCGACTTTTAAAAGATCGGATTATCTTTTTAGGCGGACCGATTGACGATGGCGTTGCCAACACTGTTATCGCTCAGCTGTTATTCTTGGAGTCGGAGGATCCGAAAAAAGAGATAAATATGTATGTTAATTCGCCTGGTGGCTCGGTAACTTCAACCTTGGCAATTATCGACACAATGAATCACATCAAACCGGATGTTTCAACCGTTTGTGTCGGTATGGCGGCCTCTGGCGGCGCATGGGTATTATCATCAGGTGAGCCAGGCAAGCGCTTTGCTTTGCCAAACGCCGAAATTATGATTCATCAACCGCTTGGTGGAACCGAAGGTCAAGCCTCTGACATCGCCATCACCGCCGAACATATTCTCAAAACGAAAAAAAATCTTGTTAGAATTATGGCAAAAAATTCCGGCAAGTTAGAGAGCCAAATTGAAAAGGATCTAGATCGTGATTTCTATATGTCGGCCGAAGAGGCGAAAAAATACGGCATTGTTGATAAGGTTATTAGCAAGCGCTAGCCATTTCTGCTAATATTATATTATATGAGAATACGAGGGGTAAAAAAATCTTTCACTCTTGTGGAACTGTTGGTTGTGATTGCAATTGTCTCAATTGTTCTGGCTTTTTCGTTCCTTAGTATTCGCAACGGTCAAGCCCGCGCTCGTGATTCGCAACGAGCGGCAAATCTCTCAGCGCTAAAAAATTCAATCAACGAATACTATCGCACTGTCGGCGGTTATCCGGCAGCGCCGGCCGATTGCACTGCCAGCACAAATGACGCCGCTCACTGGATCGGTAAAGCCGAGAGGGGGAAGTGCGTGGTTGATAATTTTGTCATTGGACTCTCGCCGGATTTTATCGCCAAATTACCGACGGATCCCGGACCGGTAAGTCTTGACGTCGGCGACGGATTAAATACTCGCGGTCTGGTTTATATCCATTCGACCGGCGGTGCCAGAGAGTGTTATAAAGTCATCCAGTATGGGCCGGAAAATCCGGCTGATAGTAAGTATAAAAGTTTATGGGATCCGGCCAGAGACGGTGTCGACGGTACCAGCCCGACAGCTTGGGCGATATACTCTCCGGGCTGCGCCGGAAAATAAATATATCTTCATCCAAAATTAATTAAGAAAAAAGTGGGCTCTCTCGCCCACTTTGTGGTTTTTATCATTACTTATATCCCCGGTGATGAGATAAAATCTAAGAGTTTTTGGAACTGCTCGGCCCAATAGTTGCCTAGACCTTCAGTCCGGGTCGGATCAGGGTTAAGTTCATCCAATACTTTTTCTCTTGGCGGGCAAATGAATCGCGAAAAAGCGACTTGGACAATCAAGGAAGCAAACGAGTTAATGACGACACTACGTTGATACTCTTTCAACGGGATCTGAGTAACGGTTCTGTCATATCTGTGGAACACTCTGTTCCACCAGCCGGGTCTTAATTTGGATTCAACTATCTCAAAGGTCTCGCCGGTTTCTGCCATCACGGAATTGATACTTCCAATTGTCGTTCTGACTGTCCCCGGTCCGCTAACTCCGTGGAGCGGTTGGAGTGAAATGAGCTTTGAATTCGCTGTGTCTAATCGGGATAGAACATTTGAGTCTTCACAACTGAGAGATTGCACTCCATCGGCTATTTCCTCAACTGCATTGCGGTGTTGAATTGCAATCTCGAGAATAATCTCAGTAATGTTTTGCTCTGTGAACTTCAGTATTTGCTCAAGCGTTAACGAACTTTTGAGCAAACGGCGTTTGTAAAGAGTTTCTAAAGTGTACCAATCGGATTTGTTTATCAGCCAGCTGACATATTCCGCCGACTCAAGACTGCCCGTATACGCAGCATATGACAACTGTCTTTTATCCATCGCTGCTACACCTTCTTCCGCTCAGGTTGGCATCCTGTTTGAATTTTACGCTAAAAGATATAAAAATCAATAACTGGGTTATTGTCTATCTATCGAGAACGAAAAAAGCTGGCAGTAATGTGGTAATATCAAGAATTATATCAGTCACTGTCAGCTTTTATTATGGTGTCAGCTTCACGGCTGTAGACATTTTTAATACCTGAACTCTGGCATCTCCGAGACCAAAGCCTTTAGTTAGTTTTTCGATTTTAATCAATGGTGTTCGAGGCATTAAGTTCCTTTGGTGATAGTTTAGAAGAGAGAAAAGTTCGATAACCAGGAGAATCTGTTCTGAAGAATCTGAACAATGTATTCCAACAGTGTTTTCTGCTGATTTAGGGTTAGTA
>CAINNR010000006.1 GCA_903851235.1 uncultured Candidatus Berkelbacteria bacterium
AATCAGCAGAAAACACTGTTGGAATACATTGTTCAGATTCTTCAGAACAGATTCTCCTGGTTATCGAACTTTTCTCTCTTCTAAACTATCACCAAAGGAACTTAATGCCTCGAACACCATTGATTAAAATTGAAAAACTAAAAAGCCGGACAGTATTATCCATCCGGCTGGGGTAGTACCTTCATGGCGTTAGCGCCAAATTGCCCAAGAATTTCCGGGTTGATTTTATAGTGCTTAGCTATGGCATCAAAAGCTTCTGCACAATAACATAACAGAGGCCAATCCGGTAACTGAATTGAAATCGGATTTGCATACTCCTCAACCATCGTCCAGGCCATTTCTTGAATCACTGGAGAGAATCGTAGAAAATGGCGCTGATCTTCTCCTTTCGTCTCATCAAGCTCTGGTCCAAAAAGAGATTTCCTGATCAGTTGGACTTTTGCTAAACGACGAAATGCGTCACTGACTTCATCCGTTGATGACAAAGCAATAACCATATCACTGAAACTCGTCACTGAACGACCGACAGACATCAGGAAGAAATTGTGAGCGAATTCCGTTCTAAGACACATTTGAGCCGTGGCTACTTTGCAATGATATTCAATCCTTGCCAGTTGATACTCACTAAGCTTATGGTGTTGAACGGCTAGCTGGGCATCAGGCAATACACTCGCCTCCTTTGTAGTATTATTCCTCGACACTGCCGGAAACGATCTTTTCGACAAACTCGAAGAATAAATAAATATATTAGGAAATTCCAAACAAAGTCATTGCTTTTTTGGAAGTTTGTTTTTCAACTTCGGCCAAGGGAATATTTTTGATTCGTGCGATCTCATCGGCGACGCGGACAACCAGCGCCGGCTCATTGCGTTTGCCACGGTACGGTTCCGGCGCTAAATATGGACAATCAGTTTCAATCATCATTGATCCCAATGGTATCGCTTCGATGATTCGCTCAAGTTCGGGATTTTTTTTAAAGGTAATATTGCCGGTAAACGATATCGCCAATCCGATATCTAGAATCTTTTTAGCAAAATCCCAGTCACCGGAGAAGCAGTGAACGACACCGCGGATATCTTTTTGATAACTTTTGAGGATAGCATAAATATCGGCTTCAGCCTCACGACTGTGAATAATAACCGGCTTGCGCAGCTCAATCGATAAATCCAGCATCTGTTCGAAACAAAAAATCTGCTTCTCCCGAGTTGGATATTTGGAAAATTGTGACGAACGTTTGAGGTAATAGTAGTCAAGACCGATTTCACCAATAGCGACAACTTTCGGATGGCTTGACAGCGAATAAAGCTGTTGTTTGGTTTCGATATCCAAATCGTTGGCCGAATGCGGATGGATGCCGATTGAAGCGAAAACCTCGGGATATTTTCGGGCTAAATCGATAGATCGTTTTGATGATTCGGCATCAACACCAACATTAATAATTCGCCGAACGCCAGCTTCAATCGCCCGGCCCAAAACTTGGTGAACCTCGTTCTTAAATTCGGGAAAATCCAAATGTGCGTGAGTGTCGATATACATGATTTCAATAATGTGATTCCAACACTGACCAGTCGCGCCGATTTTCGCTGATTCTTTTCAATCTGCGTTTATCGGCAAAAATAGTCAGTCTTAGAATTTCTACTTAATAATTCTATTTAAAAAATGAAACATAAATTATCGCCCCCACGACGATGATGGTGGCAATGATATCGCGTTTTTTGATATTTTCCCTAAAGTAAAAGGCGGAGAAAAAATAGACCAAAAACGGTCCTAAAACCAAAAACAGTGTTGTTTCGGCAACGCCGAGTTTAGCAAAACCGTAGAATTTTAAAACCATCTGGAGTACACCGAAGGCCGCCGAAATGATTGTGTAAGCGAAACACTTTGCCGGCATCGCCAAGAGTTTTGGCCGCCACATAATGAGAAAGATAATCGCCATCACCGCCGTTCGGGCGAAATAAAGTGACGCCGGTGACATTGTGTCGAGCAAAAGCTTAATGATAATTGATTCAGCCGAGGAGAGAACCATCGCCAGGACGATAATTCCGGTATTCTTGCTGATTTGCAGATGGTTGTGACGAAATCTTGAAGCGATCAGTGCCAATGATGCAATAATACCGGCGACGAAGATTGACAAATTCCGTTCGCTTGGAAGAAAAATCTCCGACAAGATAATGGTGACCAACGGCGTCATCATCATTATAAATTCCAACTCATGAACTTCGCCGTCTTGAATGCCGCGATAATAAAAAGTGTTCCAGGTGATGGCGACGACAATCATTAAAACAAATAGTGCAATATATTTACCGCTTTCCAACAGAGGCCAATCGATGTGACCGAACGCCGGCAGCAGAAAGACCGTGATAATTGCCAACCAAATAAAAAGCAACGGCACGAAACGCTTTACCGGCAATCTGTAGCGAGAGAGGACAACTTTATCGACGACAACCCCTCCAGCGTATCCAATTGAAGCCAAAAAGGCTTGAATCATAATAAAAGTTGAAATTATAGCACTGACCCATCAGGCTTATTTTCGCTGATTCTCTTTATCTGCGAATATTATCAGAGTAAGAATTTCCGCTTATTTTTCAATTCTCGGGAATAACGGTTCCGGCTCTAAAGTTTCCAGTTGCTTTTTCATCTTTTTGGCGGTTACCGGCATGAAAGGTGAAATCCTTTCGTTGATAAGTTTCAGAAATTCATATACCGACTGCAAAACTTCTTCGAGCTTTTCCTTATTATTTTTAGCCAACTCCCATGGTTTATTCTCTTCAATAATCCTATTTGCAAATTCAGCTATAAACAAAATCTTCTGTAAGATTTTGTCGAACTGAAAATTTTCGATGTCTTTGGAAAACTCCGCAATCGGATAGCGGCTGATAGTTTCGTCGCTGTATTCTTTTCGTGATTGATCAATCTTGACCTGATATTTATTAATCATCGAAATCGTTCGATTCAAAAGATTGCCTATGTTATTTGCGAGTTCGTTTTGGTATCTGCCGGCGATTTTTTCCTCGGAGATGTCGCCATCTTCACCGAAAGGAAATTCACGCAACAGTGAATAGCGAACGGCATCGGCGCCAAATTTCTCGACTAAAACATTTGGATCCAGGACATTACCACGGGTTTTGCTCATCTTTTGGCCACCAAAGGTAAAAAATCCATGAGCAAAAATCTTTTTGGGCAATGGTAAACTCAGCGCCATCAACAGTGCCGGCCAAATTATTGCATGAAACCAAAGAATATCCTTCGCCATCAGCTGGATGTCTGGAGGCCAAATATTATCTTGATTAAACACTTCCTGGGCCGACCAATAATTAATCAAGGCATCTATCCAAACATAAATTGTCTGAGTCTCGTCGCCGGGAAACGGAATCCCCCACTCGACCTTCTGGCGCGAAATTGAAACATCATCCAGCCCAGCTTTTATTTTCCCGACAACTTCATTTTTTCGTGACTCGGGAAGAATTTGATAATTTCCGGCTTCAATTGCTGAAAGTAATTTATCACTAAATTTTGATAACAGAAAAAAGTAATTCTCCTCGGAGTGCTCAGTCGGTTTTGTTCCGTGATCGGGGCAACAGCCGTCAACCAGCTCGTCCGGCAATAAAAACTTCTCGCAAGCGATACAGTAAAGCCCGGTATACTTTCTCTTCTCGATAAAGCCAAGATCTTTCAATTTTGATATTGTGTCCTTAACAATCTTTTCATGTTCCGGATTTGTCGTTCGAAAAAATTCCGAATAATCGATATTTAAATTTTTCCACGCTTGTTGAAATCGTGGCACTAAACTATCGGCAAACTCTTTAGGCTTTTTGCCTGCCTTCTTCGCCGCTTCGGCAATTTTTGACCCATGCTCATCAACACCGGTCAAGAAGAAAACATCCTCTCCTTGCGACTTATAATAGCGCGACAAGACATCAGCGGCTACAGTGGTATAAGCGTGACCGATATGCGGCACGTCGTTGATGTAGTAAATCGGTGTTGTAATATATAATTTCTTCTGGCTCATATTATTTTCATTTAGATAATCCCAAGTGATTTAGGGCAAATTTTTCCGACATAAAACAATCTCCCAACCGGGTTTATATCTAGATCGTAGCAAAATGATGGCGATCAAGCAAGGCTCACTCATATCTTAACGCATCCAACGGATTAATCTTTGCCGCTCGACGAGATGGGTAGAGACCGGTTAGAACTCCAACAATAATTGAAAAGAAAAAGATTACGACAACGAATAACCATGGGGGTTGGAAGACCATCAGTTTATCACCACCGGCTCTGACTGCCAGCATTGAAACCAGTGTGTTAGTTAAGAAACCGATAATCATT
>CAINNR010000007.1 GCA_903851235.1 uncultured Candidatus Berkelbacteria bacterium
AAACTGCACTGCACTTTTAATTTGCAGATTGGGTTCTTTGAGCATGGGTTACTGCACTTTTAATTTGCTCCTAACAAACGACTTTTTTTAATTGACAAAATGCGAAAAATGGCGTATTAAATAACTTGCGGCATACTTAGCCGTAAATTCTAAAAGGAGGATAGCTAACATGTTGCTTCGAGTGAGCGATGTTGGCATGTCGACCCCGACCAAAGATCTTTTTCATGGTGTTTCCTTCGTCATAAATGAAGGAGAACGGTTTGGTCTCGTCGGCCAGAATGGTTGTGGGAAGAGTACTCTTCTTAGAATTATTCTCGGTGAGCAGCAACCCGATACCGGATCAGTCTCTAAAGATTGCGGTTTGGTAGTCAACTACATGCCACAGATTATTACAGCGAGTTATGCTGAAAAGTGTCTGGATAAGTTAACCAACGCTTACGCACATGACGAGTTAGATCAGCGTTACTACAATGAAGTAATGACTGGTCTCAACCTTTGGGACCTTATCGGTCTCGAAAATCCGGTACTTTCCGGAGGCCAGCGGACCAAAATAGCACTCGGTAGTGCCCTGGTTTTTTCGGCCAAATTACTTGTTCTGGATGAGCCTACAAATTTCGTTGACCTACGGTCAATGATTTGGCTCGAAGAGTTTTTGCAGCGCATGGACTGTTCAATCCTGACAGTTAGCCACGATCGGTCATACCTTGATAACGTTGTTGACGGCATTCTTCAATTAACACCGTCAGGTATCAGGTACTACCGTGGTGGTTATACTGACTTCAGCGACGCGATTGAACATGAAGCGGAGCGTCAGCAAGAAATTTATCAAGCACAACAATCTTTTCGAGAACGGCTGGAAGGCGATATTCGTCGGACCAAACAACAGGCGCAACAGACTGAAAAGGCGACGAAAGATGATCATACACGCCGTTTAGCGAAGAAAGTCGCCCGCAAGGCTAAATCAAGAGAAAAGCGACTTGAGCAAACAATGGCAACGACTGACTGGGTTGATCGACCTCAGGATCGTCCGATCGTTCGCCTACGTTTCCGTTTAGGAGTTGGCAGCGGAACATTAATCCGAAGCGAAGACATTGTGTTTGCTTATGAGCCGACAAAAATGATTCTTGATGGCGCCAGTGTCGTTATTGGAGCTGGTGAAAAAGTCGCAATTCTGGGAGATAATGGCTCCGGAAAGTCGACTTTGTTGAAAATTTTGATCGGAAACCTAGAGATTCAAGATGGAAAACTCTGGGTTAACGAGAAAATTGAAACAGCTTACTTTTCCCAAGATCGCGAAGATTTAATTGGAGACATGACAGTAATCGAGGCCGCGCGATCGGGCATTGGAGCCCTCGAACAAGATGTCCGAAGTGTTCTTGCCGGCCTCTTATTCAAATCCAACCAGATAGGTCAAAAAGTCCGATCTCTGTCTCAAGGCGAAAGAACCAAATTATCAATTGCCCGTCAGATCCTCAGGCAACCCGACCTACTGGTCTTGGATGAATTCACTTCCCATTTGGATCTGGACTCAATCGAACAAGTCCAAAAAGCGATAGAGGATTACGGTGGCGCCGTCTTATTTGTCACTCATGATCGTTATATGCTTGAGACCCTTTCGATTGACCGTTTATATCTTCTGGAAGACGGCAAAACAAAATTACTCCACGGGGGCTTGCAAGATTACGTAAATATGGTATTATGATCGAGACGTCTTTCAAGACGAACCTATGAAAGGAGTAGCACCATGGAGCGAAAATCCCGCAACCGCGTCCGGATCCTCAAACCTGCGATTGGCATCATCACCGCCATGAACATGGGTCACAAAGATTCCTGCTGCGGCAGCCGCAAATAAACCGGCGGCAACAACTCAACCCTGGGAACCGCAAGTCGGGCCATCCCGCGTGTCTGGGCAACGAACGCATTTCTTGTGCGAGCGTTGCCCTCTTTTTTAAGGAGAATGATATGAAATTATCAAAGTTTCTTATGTATGCGAATCTTCCGGATGGAAGTGTTGCAATACGTCAAACTATGGACGGGGGTCTGATGGCACTCGATGTGGAAGAGGTTGATGCGTTCCAGCGTGGCGATCTAACTGAGTTCGATGAAGATGAAATCGAGCTAATGAAAGATCAACTATTCATCCGCGACGACGACATTGACGAAGGCAAGATTCTCATCCATGAGTTCGAAAAAACTTGGCATGGTGGAGATACATTTATTTTGCATCTGATGCCAACCAACAACTGCCAGCTTGGCTGCCCTTACTGTTATGAAGACGGCATTTGCCGTAATAGCAACATGAACCAAAGCGTCGAAGAACAGCTTTATCCGTGGGTTCATGATTATATTAAATCGCGGAAAATAAAAACGCTGCGATTGGTCTGGTTCGGCGGCGAACCACTCCTGCGGGCAAAACAGATTGAACGTATAACCCCGCTTCTGGCAGACATTGCAAATAGATTGTCAGTCGCATTCGAAACGCAGGTCGTCACCAATGGCGTGCTACTGTCAGACCAGTTACTCAAAGCGCTTTCTGCCCACAACCTCCAGCGCTTGCAAATCACGCTCGACGGTCCGCAACGCGTCAATGACAGACGCCGATTCTATAAAAATTCAAATCGGGGCACATTCACAAAAATATTCCAGAATATTAGAATGGCTCTATCCGGCGGGTATATCGAAAAAGTGGATTTGCGAATGAATATTGATCGAGCCAATAGGATTTACATTCCCGAACTGATTGGTTTCCTCGCCGAGCAACGCCTTCAAAACCAACTCAAACTTTCCATCGGAATAATTACCGGAACAATTCCACGAGAAGAGTGTGGCGGTGGCGCAAACAACTATTTCCAAACTTTCGGTTTTTCAGAAGAAGAGGCTATCTCCGCTTACTTAGAAATCGCGGCAATAGCCAAAGCGTCAGGATTTGAAATTCTCGACCAATTAGCATTTGGTCCGTGGTGTATCGCTAGACATCCAAATGCATGGATGGTCGGCCCAAATGGGGAAATCTACCGTTGCCTCAGCATGGTTGGCCGAGACGACGGTATTCTTGGGCATTTACCTGACGTCCCATCAAACCGACCAAATGAGTTGGAGACCATTAACCGCATGCACGATTGTCTGAAAAAGGAATGCCCGTTGGTTCCGATCTGCGGCGGCGGTTGTTTGTTCGAAAACCACATCAACGGCAATACTTGTCCCCGCAACTTACTCACAAAAATCAACCAAGGATTAATTCGGTTGAATTATGAATAACAGTTTGCCCCCACGGATGGGGGCATTCTTTTTTTCTTTCACATTTGCTAATATTGGATTATGAACAAATTTACCGAAAAAAGTTCAGAACATTATATTTTTCATTATTTCCCTGACTCGTTCGCCGAGAAGGAAATTGATAAAATAGTTGACGAGCAAGAATCGGCCTACAAAAAAATTGTGGCTTTTTTAGTTGTCGAAAATCATCGGATAATCAATTATTTTCTATACCCGTCAAATAAAATTAAAAATGAGATGACCGGCAACGATGGGAACGGTCACGCCGACAGAGATAAATTTGAAGTTCATGCCGTCTACAATGATAAAATTCAATGTATTGGCCCGCACGAAGACACTCATTTATTGTCAAGTTCTCTGGGGCTGCCACCCCAGCTTTTCCGTGAAGGATTGGCTGAATATCTGACAGGAAGTTGGGACGGCAAAAGTCATGAAGAATGGGCCAAAGAATTTTTGAAAAATGATAAGCTGCCAAATTTAGAGGAAATGATTGACGACGAAATTTGGTATAAATATTCAGATGAAATTTCCTATCCCGCCGCTGGTGCTTTTGTTAAATATTTAATAAATAAATTCGGCAAAGAAAAATTTATCAGATCTTATAGCAAACTAAATCGTGATTTTGATGCAGAAAAAAACCGTCGACTATTCGCGGAAATATTTGGCTTGAACATTAGAGAATTACAAAAAGAATGGATCGGCAAGCTAAAGCTTGGTCTATAGCACGTTCCGTAGTTCAAACTTTAGTTTGTTCACGCTAAAGCGTGGGCTACAAAAATGGTTCTACTTGTTAAATGCACTAAAATGTTGTATAGTATTTTTTATGAAGCGTTTTTTGCAAAATTTGAAAAGCCGTGAGGCGACCAGTGTTTATTATGTCGGAAGTTTTCTTGACACTTTTGCCGTGGCCCTGACTTTTTCGATCTATGTCATCTTTTTACTGCAAAATCATTTGAGTTTATTTCAAGCCAGCTTGATTAACGCCGTTTTTATGGTTTCCTGCATTTTGCTCGAAGTCCCGACTGGCGCTTTTGCTGATGCCATCGGCCGCAAAAAATCAATGCTGCTCAGCACTCTCTTCGGTGCGGCCGGACTTTTCCTCTATCCGATGTTTCATTCGATCATTTCGTTCGTCATTGCTGAATTCCTCTGGGCGGTCAGCAGCTGTTTTGCCTCCGGCGCTTTTGACGCATGGGTCGTTGATGCTTCAAAAAAACAGGGCTTCGTCGGCAAAGTTGATTTTATTTTTGCCAACGCCACCATTTTTTCCCGCGTCGCCATGATTTTGGCTGGCCTTTCCGGCGCCTACTTGGCCACGATTAATATTGTATTACCGTTTTATCTCGGCGGCATCGTCTCAATCATCACTTTCTTTTATTTCTTATTCAAAATGGATGAAAACAGAGAAATTGAAAAATCGAATCTCAAAGAACACGCCCTGAATATTAGAACGGTGGCGGTCGAATCGGTTAAATACGCGTGGAGTCACAATGTTATTTTCTGGCTAGTTTTGGCCGGCGCAGTCAGCTCCTTCATCTGCCAACCGCTTAATATGTTCTGGGCGCCGCGATTCAATGCCATGGTCGGCAACCACATCTGGATTACCGGCTGGATTTGGGCCATTATCACACTAGCGATGCTGGCTGGCTCTTATCTGGTCGCAATTTTACTGAAAAAAGGCAAAAGCTACACTTTCATCATGGTAATTTCATATTTAATAATTGGGATATTTGTCGGCCTTTCCGCCGCCACCCGCCTTTTTGCCGTTGCTTTGCCCGCCTATCTTGTCTATGAAATGGCGCAGGGCATGACCAATCCGGTCTATACTGCTTATATTAATAAATATGCCACTGCCGACAAACGGGCTACTATTTTCTCATTTGAAAGTATGACCGGCTCACTGGCCGCCGCTCTTGGTTTGGCTTTCTTCGGCTGGATCGCCACAAATACTTCGATTGAAATTTCTTGGTTAATTTCCGGCATTTTGACTTTGTCCCTGATCCCAATTTATTTAATTGCAAACAAAAAATCGGCCGCGCTCCCAGCCGAATAATTTTGTGGCCAGCTTACTACTTATTTCTTACTGCTTACTACTTTCTTCTTCGGCGCCGCCTCAAATTTGATTTCGTTATCCGCTTTCTGGTAAAAACGGTCGGCGAACAAAATAATTGCAATAAGAGCAATCATAATTCCAATCTCAACGATGTACGGCCAAAATTGACTCTGGATAATAAGGCCCAAAATACTGGCCAAGCCATTTTTAAGTTTGTCCTCTGCAACAAAATTAATTTTGTCCGCTAAAACGGCGGTATATTTTGGTAGAATTAAATTCAATGTTACGACGACAAAGGTTAGAATAATACCAAGCGGGATAAACAGGCCGGAGAGCCATTTCAAATAGCGGCCTTTGTCAAAGCCGGCACAAGCAGCCATCAGCAAAGTAAATATCGCGCCGATAATCAATAACGATGAAGTAATCAGATTGAAATGGGAGAGAATAAATATTGTAAGATTGCCATTCAAATTAACAATTTTGGAAAAACTGAAACCGGTAAGTGCATCTGGGCCGTTTTCAGGGAATGTTACGGTAAATTTCAGATTGGCCGGAATCGGCTCACGGATGGCCAGAAAAATCCGGTCAACCGTGTCACCCAGAAAAACTCCAATCTGGTCGGGACCAAACACTGAATTTAATTTTTCGAGAGTGTCGCCGGAAGTCAGATCAAGTTGGTTGTCCGCTATAACTTTTTCTTCGATATAAACCGAAGCGGTCTCTGCAGCATTACTTTGTTTAATAATACCTTGGAGCTTGTCTTGATTTAATAAAACCAGACGCAAATTGAGCGCCACAAAACCGAGGGTGAAAAATAATAGAGCAAATATCAGAAAAATGGATGCAAATATTTTTCTCATATTTCAATTATACTGCGATTGGTTGAATTTCGCTAATCAGAGAATAATCTAGAGAATCACAGTTGACTTTTCATATAGCATTGGTAAACAATTTTGTTTCATCCGAAATTTGGTTCCGTGATTATGACCGGTGCGGGCATCAAAGTCCACAAGGATTTTGCCATCTTCTAACGCTTTCAAAAATCCCTCGAAACTGAATTTTTGTAACATTGTCACTTTTGTATAACGATAAAACTCTTTTTTCCGTTTGACTTCTACTTCGGCTTGCACATAAAAAGTATTAAGTAGCTTTGTTCCGGCTTTGTGTTCCAGATCATCAAAACCCCAATAGGGTTGCGGATCAAGCTCATCAAGCCCAACTCTTTTTCTAACGGATTTTAGCCAATCCTTATGTCGCGGATCAGTGGTACTGGCATCAAATGAGATTAAAACCTTTTGCTCTTTGCGATCAACAACCACTTTAAAACCACGATCACTCCGCGATTGTCCGTTAATAGTTAAACGAAAACTCATTTCTCCTTTTGGATATTTTTTATTATCCTCTTGATGCGCCCAACCGTATTTTGGCAAGAGTGTCTGCGGCACAAATCGGATAGCCCGTGGCGATGGCTCAGAGTGGAAAAGCGTTGTGAGTGAAGTCGAATTTAAGCGCTGTGCCTTTAACTCCCATTCAGCAGCGTTCGGAATTGGCAAATTATTTTCCTTGATACCAAGTAAATCCTCAAGCGTGTTGCCGACTCCGCCAGAATTTCCTTTACGCGCGTTTGGAATAAACCCCATTTTCGAGATTTCTTTGAGCTTAGCTATCAGGGCCGGTTTCGAATAAATTATTTGTTCTTTCATAATATTAGAGCAGTTTAGTTTGTGCCTGATATTGTTTTATCCTTTTTTCCGCTGACTCACAATAATCCGGCGATATATCAATCC
>CAINNR010000008.1 GCA_903851235.1 uncultured Candidatus Berkelbacteria bacterium
AGCTTCGGCACCAGTGAAATACCACTCTTCTACTTTCTGGCTTCTAACCCCCCGACCTGAATCGATCGGGAGAGACAGTATCTGATGGGTAGTTTAACTGGGGCGGTTGCCTCCTAAATTGTAACGGAGGCGTTCAAAGGTACACTTACTCCGGATGGAAATCGGAGTGAAAGTATAAAAGCATAAGTGTGCTTGACTGTGAGACTTACAAGTCGAACAGGTGGGAAACCAGGATTTAGTGATCCGGTCCGTATTTATGATAATCGGACCGCTCATCGGATAAAAGTTACCCCGGGGATAACAGGCTGATTGCATCCAATAGACCACATAGACGATGCAGTTTGGCACCTCGATGTCGGCTCGTCCTATCCTGGGGCTGAAGAAGGTCCCAAGGGTTTGGCTGTTCGCCAATTAAAAGGGTACGCGAGCTGGGTTCAGAACGTCGTGAGACAGTAGAGTATGTGCTGTCTATAAATTTGGCTATATGCTGGGAACTCTGTAGTCCTAATAGGACTTGTAGAATCTGGTGATACTTTGTAATAGAAAAGTATGTTGCAAAGTGAGAATTCATCCAGTGCAGACAATCAGCAGGAAAGACTTCAATTAACATATTGAAGAATCCTCAACGACTACACGCCAAAAACCGATTAATGTCGGTTAAGATATAGTCTAAACTGCATAGCGATATGCAGAGTCCGATTCGCATCGGACCGCCACAGATAAATTTCAGAAATTGACGTGGTTATCAAGTAATAGATTGTCGGTCCTAATCTGCTGTAGGCGTAAAAATTTGAGTGGGTCTGTCCCTAGTAAATTTTTGCTACTTCATAAAGTAATTTATGATGACAAATCGGCTAATAACGGTGAAACCTTTAGAATTTTTGGTCCGTTGATAACTATTTTGCACTTCGGTCCCGCAAAATAGTACAATATACTTGAGGACCAAAATGAATAAAGGCAATATCGTGGGAAGTCGGTCTAAAAATGATTTTGCTGAACCAAAAATCATACAAACTTTTCTCATTGGAAGAAAAATGTTTGTTAATAAGCGCAATTCTTGCGATTCAGAATAATAACTATAACTCTGTCCATAAAAAGTGCAAGCGTGAACTTATTAAAATTTTAGACTTGACCCCGTAACGACTGAGGCTTAAACGCCAAGACTTCAGGTGAAATCTGAGGTAATACGCCGACTCCGTAATAGGTTAAGCTAACGGAGAAGATATAGTCTGCGCTCTTAGTGATAAGAGAATAAGCGACGAGAGGACCGGGATGGACGAACCTCTGGTGTGCCAGTTGGGTGAATCTCACCCATTGCTGGGTAGCCACGTTCGGTTCGGATAAATGCTGAAAGCATATAAGCGTGAAGCCGGCCACAAGATTAGATTTTTGATCCCCAGTAGACTACTGGGTTGATAGGCTCTAGGTGTAAGACCAGCGATGGTTGTAGCCGTGGAGTACTAATTGATCATTCTGACTTTAACTTTTTATCTCACAACAAAGTGAGGTTGCTTTGACTAGCGATTACTGACTAAAAATATTTACTATATTTATTTGTTTGAGCTTATAAAATATAGTATTGTGTTGGTGCTTATAGCGAAGTGGGTACACCTCTTCCCATTCCGAACAGAGTCGTTAAGCACTTCAGCCCCGATGGTACTCGGACCGCGAGGTCCCGGGAGAGTAGGACAGCGCCAACACAATGCTATTTTTTTGTTGACTATTGCGTCTTGAAATATTAGATGTTAAAGTTAAAGCATATGAAAACACGAACAAAAATTATTTTGCCGCTGGCGGTTCTATTTGTTGGTGTAATGACGGTAATGGTTAGTAAGTCGGCAACCGTTGGTGCTGATACAACGACGCTTAACGCCAACTCCTCGCTTTATTCACTGTTAACCGCGGCCGGTTTTCTTCTGATCGCCGTTTCGGCAATTGTCGCACTTTTTATGATCGCTTCAGGCGGAGACAAAAAATAAAACACTCAAAGATGTTAATTTCAGCGTCAGATAGTGTTTTTTTGTATAGAAAAAACCGACTCGGACAGAGTCGGCGTGTTTAGAGTAATGTTTGGTCTAGAGTTATTAAGTTATTGGCTTACACAACCTTGTGTCAGTGATTGGATAGCACTGGTAATGGCGGCAGGAAATACAACCTTCCACCTGATGTCATCTTCTGCCTTCTCAACACAATAATCTTGAATTTTTCCAAGGACTTGTGTCGGGTCAAGTCCCCGAATAGATTCCATGTTTTGTATGTAGGCTGAAAGATCGGTTGCCATATCAGTGGCGGAAATTGTTCGGGGCTTGTCTTTCCAATCAACCCCACCGTTGATTACTAACATTACACCAAAAGGAATTTCTTTCGGCCACGGACGCTGACCTTTGTCAGCCATCGCGATCACCCCTTCTTTTTATAGGACTAATTAGAATATACTATTGTTTAGAAAATTCTGCAATGATGTTACAACATTATCGCCTGTCGCAGTACCGGAATAATTTCGCCATAGGCTTTGGCGGCGGCGCGGAAGGCCGAGCGGCCCTTATCATTTAACGAATATACTTTTCGGACTTTTTTGCCGGCGGAAATTTTGTTGATTTCAACATAACCGCCGCGAAAAAGTTGCTCCAGCGCCGGATAAACCGTTGATTCCGTTGGGTGACAAAGTCCGTCGGAAATCTCTTCAATTCGTTTGACCAAACCGTAACCGTGAGCTTCTTTGTCGGCGTAGAGAACTTTTAACAGAAAAAAGCGAATCAAACCCTGGTTTATTAACGACTTCCAATATTTTTCATCTTCGAAATGCATTTGGTTTTTTATCAATAAAATAATACAACAATTAAGCAATGAAATTCTGCTGTCCAGGTTTTCATTTTATCCCTTTTGCGACAAAATATCAAGATCGAAATGAATTTGCTATAATTAGGCTATAATTTATCAGGAGATTATTATGACTGAATTTGGTCCAAAAAATCTTGGCAGTGATATTGATCCGCAAACCGGAAATTTTATCAAAACTCCGGAAGTGCCGGCACCAATCGAAGCTGAGGCAGTCGAAACTGACATCAGCCGTTTATTTGCTGACGGATCTGCTGCTGAATATATCGAAGTTGCCGGGGCAATCCCAATCGAAGGAATATTGGAGTCACAAGGTAATGAAAGCACTTGGCCGGAGTTGCCGGAAGTGGAAAGAGTTGGCTATCGCCAAGAATTTTCTCGATCTGCCGCCGCCGGTGACTACCGGGTAGTTGAAGATGAAACATCATTAATGGCGGAAGCCGCTTAAATAAAAGGAGATTATTATGTCAGACAGAACTGGCCCAGATTCAGGAGAGTTAGGTTTGAGAGAAGAAGAGATGCAAACTCCGGAACAAAGAGCCGAGCTGGCGGAATTCAGAAAGCTTTCTGATCCAACAATGGATAAATATTGGGTCGAAGGGGGAGCTCCTTTTGGTTTGCCCCGTGAAGAGGTTGTTGCGAGAATATCAGTCAGGAGGTTTAAAGCGGTAGAGACAGCTGACGTAGCCTATGACAGTGATTTATTGCAGGATGTTCAGTCGATCGTAGCAACTATCAACGAAACCAGTGGGCAGCATTATTATTTAGGTAAATACCCACTGGCGGTTGTTGAATACAACCTAGCATTGGCGCGAGGCGAAGATTCTGGAATCGATCCAAAAGAAATTGCCTATATTGCTGGCGAGATGGACAAGTATTTTAAACAATCAACCGGGAAAACTTTAGCGGAGTGGGCCAAGGAGTATGTCCAGTCGCATGAAGAAGTTGTTGTTCACAGGGAAGCTGACACAGCTTTTTTTGATCTTCTTGAAAGAGATTATAATCGACATAATATTAGTTTGGGAAATTTATCGCCGATTTTAGCAGAATATATTAAAAATCAAGGAATTGATAGTTTGGACCCTCAGTCAGCTCTTGGATTACTGGCCGAAAAAGATTTTGTTGTTCCCTCTGAGTGGAGCGATGAAGTGGCGGAAACCGCGGAGGGAAGAGATCTTCTTGAAATTATAGGGAAGATAAAGACAGATTTTCAAGCAGAGGAGATAGCTGATACACTGGAGGCAAATTATGCTGACGTTACTCCGGAAGAGTTAAAATTGGCGACGATTACAGTGGCAGATATTTTAGCCGTTGTTTCATTTAACATTGAAGCTCCAAAAGATTGGGACTCTTGTGATGAAGAGTTTAAGGCATTAATCAAGGCTGTAATGTCAAAACTTGAAACTAAACTTGGTGGCAAAGTTAGAAAGAGTAAGGGGGAGCCGGTGGTAAAATTTTTATAATTATTTATGCCAGAGTTACCGGAAGTTGAAACAATAAGACTGGGTTTGAAGAAAGCGATCGTTGGCAAAACGATCGCTGGTGTTGATGTTCGCGTGCCGAAACTTTTTCATGGCGACAAAAAATCTATCATTGGGAAAAAAGTTTTGGATGTAGGTCGTCGGGCTAAGCAAATTATTATCGATGTTGAAGGCGACAATGATCTACTTATCCATCTAAAGATGACCGGACAGTTGATATACAGACCAAAGCAGGAATCAGGGGTTGCAAGTCATGGACAGATAGCCGGTGGGCACCCAAGTAAGGACTGGACAGCAGTTTTGCCGAACGGAACGACTCACATCATTTTCGATTTTTCCGATGGCTCAAAACTGTTTTTTAACGATCTGCGAAAGTTTGGTTGGATAAAAATATTTGAGGCAAAAGAGCTAAAGCACAAATTGACCGAAGAACTTGGCGTCGAACCATTTGACAAGGAATTTACAACCGATGAATTGGCAAAGATTATTTCGAAAAAATCAAATTGGAATATTAAAAAAATACTGACCGATCAAACTTTAATTTCCGGCATCGGTAATATTTATGCCGACGAATCATTGTTTTGGGCCGGGATTTTACCGACCAGGATTGCCAAAACAATAAAGTATGACGAAGTATTACGACTTCATACTTCCATCATCAAGGCGCTCCAAATTGGTTTGAAATATGGCGGTTCATCAGAAAACACCTACTACAAAATCGATGGCGCAAAGGGTCAGGCGCAGGAACATTTTCAAGTTTACGCCCAAGAAGGAAAAAAGTGCAAACGATGCGGTGGTGTAATTCAAAAAATTAAATTAAACGGTCGCGGAACACATTTTTGTCCAGGTTGTCAGAAATAAACTATTGAATAGTTTTCAAAACGCTGTTATACTCTATCCATCCTGTCCGACGGAGGCAATATATGGCTAGCCGAGGCTACGGCCCGCTTGTGGCCGGTTGGGTTTCAACAATTTTCAGTCAACCGCTAAATGTCAGTAGTGGTCGTCGGTGTCCAGAATCGATTACTAGTCAATTGACCGACGATTTGCTTCCTGTTGCCGACCGGGATGTTAGTAAAACCGATCCGGTTACAGAAATAGCACTCGCAGAAGTTATAAATCAACTTTAATCCACGCCACAGCGATAAGCTGGGCGTTTTTTGTTATACTGATTTTATGCATTTAAAAACACAAGGCATTGTAATCAAGCGAATGAATTTTGGCGAGGCCGATAGAATTCTGACGATTTTAACCGAGAGTCAGGGGAAAATTAAGGCAATCGCTAAAGGTTCGCGCAAAATTTTGGCGAAACTTGGCGGCTCACTGGAGCCGTTTTGTTTAGTCGACTTTATTTTTCATGAAGGCAAAAGTTTCTACATTGTAACGTCAGCAGTTGTCATCAAACATTTTGAAAAAATCCATACCGACATTGACAAAACTTCAAAAGCATTTTACATCGGCGAGCTACTGGACAAGTTTATAGAAGTCGGTCAAAAACATCCGGAGGTTTTCCATCTATTTGCGAAATATTTAGAAAATTTAGAAAATGCCGACGACAAAATTTTAATTCCGGTTTTTTCAGCCAAGATATTGGAAGCACTCGGTTTCAAACCGGTAACATCGGAGTGTTTGCATTGTCGAAATAAGTTAGTACCAGAGCAGAATTTTTGGGATGACATTGAAGGTGGTGTAATTTGTCAAAAGTGTCATGATAAATTCGGTCATGGAAAAGAGATTTCAAATGATGTGATAAAAATTTTGCGGCTGGTTTTTTCGTCGGAGTTTAGTCTTGGCTCGAAAATTAACATTAATGACAAATACAAAAACCAAACCGCCGCGGTTTTGGAGAGTTATATTGAAGGCATTATCGAACGTGAGCTAAAAAGCAAAAAATTTATGAAAGATATCTGCAGTTGAAACTTAAGCTAAAATTGTAGATTAATTTGAAATAAAAAAAATGGCGCCGGGTTTGGCGCCATTATGCATTTGGTTCTTGATCAATACCGATCCTTTTTTTGCCAGCCCCTCTCCCTGGCTTTGCAACTCTTTTCTTGGGATATTCAAGTTCGAAACCCCGAGGCGGGTTTACGCTATTTTGGTTCAGTTCAAACGGACCGACTATCGCAACAACCTTGCCGGTTGTTTTAAAAACCAGGCCGGGTTTTCGGTTGATAATTCTTTGTCGAGCGACCATTTCGATACTCTCAATACCGGTACCGGTCTTGGCCAGCAGTGCTAACCGTTGGCCAACCCGGATTTCCGGATCAAGTTCACGGATAATATTTGGAATCTGTACCGAATCAACATCGATCCCATCGACTCCACTACTTTGAGGAATGATGCTATCCGGACTGCCACCGATAATCTGAAATCTTAAGACTTGGTTGTCGAACCTGTCAAAGAGTGAAGCTTCGGGCATCCTTTTTGTCGGATCCTTGCCCTGGCTCAAAGCTATTTCAGTACTTTCAAAGTTGCGTGAGTAGAGTTTTGCTTCGCGACCCAAGAACAACGGTACCACACTGATATCTCTTCTTATCCAGTTTTTCGAGTTTACAAATCCGGAACTTGTGACATAAAAAATCTCATCGGCTGTGACGATAACGCAATTGCGGATTCTGCTGAAGTTAACACGGTCTATTACCGGTCCAACCGGTGTTGTGACTGCGCTCATTGTCAGGTGTTCAATGAGTCGAAGTTCGAAATTGCGCATTGCTTCCAACCTGGCAACAAGGCCTTTATTTCGTCTCTGCTGTTTTGAAATTGTCGCTTCGGCGTGTTTCAGGTCATCGCTCATTCCTCTCATCCGTGAAAAACCCGGTGTCGAGGAACTTGCCATCTCCTGAAGTGCGGCGGAGAATGCTTCGTCTGTTGTTTGATTCAACATCGATAATGCGGAGTTTACTTCGGCCATTCCAGCCTTTTGATCGTCCGGCGCATCAATCATTTGCGCGTCTGGGTAAAGACCGGTTGCAATTCCACGGTATAGTTGACCGGAAATCCAAGTCTTTAGATCAAGTGGATTGTCCTGGTATCTTTTTGCCAAATTGGGGCTTAGGCCGAAAGCGGAAAAAACTCTGTCAAGATCAAGCGGAGTGTCCATGACTAATACTCCTCCGGATTATCGAAAGCCAGATTCGGTGGGTCGCAAGGTTTTCCCTGAAATTCTCGAACCTTATTTGTCCCACGCGAGTGTCCTCCGCGACGGCCCCACATCTGACGATCGCGAAGCGTTCTTGAAACCTCGAGATCGATGGCTTCATCTATTGCCGTCTCATCGCCGTGTGTCTCCAAGTAAATATCAACCATTTTCGCACAACTAACTCCTTGACTAACTCCCTCGAGACACATTTCAACCGCAACCTGTGCTTCCTTGGCGTTAATACCTCCGTTTACAATCAATTGGCGAACAATGCTTTTGGCATGACGAAAACGAAGTTGATGTTTTTTTGCTACGTCATCAAGTTCTTCACACTCAGCAAGCGAGATTCCAAGCTTTGTTAAACCTCGGATTGAAACGATCGGCGCATTGATTTGCAATGACAATCTTTCAATCGGCGAAACGGTTTGTGCTACAACAATTCCTGTTGTTTCTTTGGTCGGCGTCTCAGTCGGTTTTTTCATTGCGGTTCCTCCCTCGTTGTTAAGGTCCAAAAAGCATTCTTACTATATCGGGTTAGAATTAATTTGTCAATGGTCTTTGCTAATATTTTACTTAAAAATTAATCATGATAAATTTATCGATATCGATTAAAAATAAAAACGCCGTTGTCCCGGATGGGGGCAACGGCGTCGGTCGGTGTTACGATGGTGAAACGCTGGGTCAGAAGCCCATGGCTGCGGCCATAGACGCCTTTCTCAAGGTTGTCAGGTTCTCTGAGCAGTATGTGGCGGTGGTCCGGTTGAAGACCATCTCCGGATCGCTGGGGTGACCAGCAGCGTCAAAGTATGTCCACCCCTGCTCGGGTGCCTCCATCTTCATGTCGAGCATCAAGGCTGTGCGGTAGATCGCAGTCGTGACAGTAGCCACAGTCTTGATCTCGCCGAAGCTATTGCCCAGCTCTTCCATAACCCGGGCGATGACACCACGGTTGCCCGATTTGGGGTCGGGGTTGCATATCGTGACGATCCGGATGTCAGGGTATCTCTTCTTGATGACTCCGGCTGCGCCCTCACAGATCTTGATCTCTTCATCAGCCTTAGGAGCGAAGTCCTCAACCGTGACTTGCTCGGCTTTGTTGGTTGGCCGGTTCGAGCCAGCGAAGACCAGAACCTTGGCGCCCGCCTTACCGCGAGCAATGGCTTCGGCCGCGTAGCAGGCGCGATGGAGCGGGGACCGACGAGCACCTCCAAGTGCGATGACCACATCCCAGTCGCCCTCGAGTCGCTTTTCGTTGAACATTCCCAACTCGCGTGCGAGGATCATTGTGGCGCGCCGCTGTTGCGGCTCCCACTGAGTCTCATCCTCCTCAAGCTGGAAGCGAACCAGATCACGTCCGCCTTTGTAGCGCGGATTGGCCTGTTCACAGGCTTTCAGAAACGCTTCCGGCTCTGTGAACGGATCGGCATCAATGCCGATCTCTTCGAGGAACAACTGTGCAGCATCGCTTCTCAACAACAGATTGCCTGACAACATGTTCGTTCGCCTCCTGGGATAGATGCTACCCTTTACTGGGTGCTGTTTGCAGTCTAGCACGAAGAGAACAAAAAGTCAATGGTTGAAGACGGAAATTTAAAATGATAAGATAAAAACAGAATAAGTAATTATGGATCAGAAATTATGGATAAAACAGAGAATAAGATCTCGAAACAAGTTCGGGATGACAAGTCGGGACTAATGGAAAAAATTGTCTCGCTTTGCAAGCGGCGGGGGTTTGTTTTTCAAGGTTCGGAAATTTATGGCGGAATGCAAGGTTTTTACGATTTCGGACCGCTTGGTGTTGCGATGAAAAAAAATCTTAAGGATTTGTGGTGGAATTGGATGATAAACGATCATGAAGATATTGTCGGTATTGATGGCGCCATTATCACCAATCCAAAAGTTTGGGAGGCTTCCGGCCATATTAAAAGTTTTGTCGACCCACTCTCTGAATGCAAAAAATGTCACCACCGGTTCAAAGCGGATGATCTTGATGGTGACAAATGTCCGGACTGTGGTGGTGAATTAACCGAGCCGCGAACTTACAATATTTTGGTGCCAACGGAAATCGGCGTCATTGAGGGCGAAAAAGTTAAAGCCTATTTGCGTGGTGAAGCTTGTCAAACAATCTATCTTGATTACCAAAATGTCCTTGACTCCAGCCGGCTGAAAATCCCATTTGGAATTATCCAAATCGGTAAAGCTTTCCGAAACGAGATTACTCCCGGCAATTTTCTTTATCGCCAGCGTGAATTTGAACAGTGGGACTTGCAATGGTTTTGCCATCCAAGTGAAATGCAAAAATGGTTTGATTATTGGAAAGCTGAACGGATGGGTTGGTTTAAATCCTATTTTAGGCAGCCGGAAAAACTTGGCTTTTATAAGCATGAAAAGTTGGCTCACTATGCCAAAGAGGCTTATGATATACAATACGACGGTAAAGAAATCGAAGGCATCCATTGGCGGGGCGATTGGGATTTGTCTCAACACAGTAAATTTTCCGGCAAAGAGTTGACCTATACCCCTGAAGGCGCTCCAAAATTTACTCCGAATATTGTTGAAACCTCCGGTGGCGTTGATCGTATGTTTTTGTTTTTGATGGTTGATGCTTACGACGAATCCGATGGAACCGATGGTCGGGAAAAGGGGGAAATTACTTTGCGACTAAACCCGAAGATTGCGCCGATTAAATGTGCGGTTTTCCCATTGGTGAAAAAAGACGGTGTCGGTGATAAGGCTCGCGAGGTATATAAATCGATCAAGAGCTGTTTGCCATCTTACTACGATGAATCCGGTTCAATCGGTCGCCGGTATCGTCGACAGGATGAAATCGGTACGCCTTTTTGTGTCACAATTGATTATCAAACACTAGAAGATCAAACCGTCACTATTCGCGAGCGAGATTTAATGGAACAGGAACGGATCAAAATTTCGGAGATCAGTAACTATGTTTTTGGCAAGATAAATAGCTAGAAGGATAGAGTCAAAAAGCCGCCAGAAATGGTGGTTTTTTTATTGATAATATTTTGGTTTTATGGTATATTCTATCTATTCTGAACAGAAAGGTCGTGGTAGCTGTGAGCGCAGCCGTTGTACAGGTCGGAGCGAGTTCTAATGTGTTTGTAAAATACTCGCTTTTACTTTCAGTCCTGGCTAATTTCGAAGATGTTGTTAGTACGCAATCGTTTGGCGGAATTGAACTTTCACAGACCTTTGTTCGAGCCGGTGTACCGAAATATCAGAATTTGGAGCTGGGCCTTTCGAAATCTAGTGTTTATCACTTGGATCAGCAGAGCAATCTGTGGGAAGGGCCGTATCAATATGAGCACATTTCCATTCGTTCCTGCACCGTCGGTGAAGTTAACGGTTGCCCCGGAATCATCGGAGAGTCACGGATAAGCTTTGCCGGTGGAAGAATGTCACCTGTGGGAGTTACGGTTTGGCAGCTGGCCAACTCTTTTGCGCCGCGATCGTTTGGATCAATTGCCTCTGTTTGTCCAAGCGATGTCTATGTAAGGAAGCTACAGTTTTTGATGAATTTTTGTATCGAAGGACATCTTTCAGGTTATGCAACTTACGCGGTTATCAATTTGTTCCTTAATCGTGGCCGGAATAATCAGAAGATCTTACTTGTCCGCGATGATCAGCTGGAACAGTATTTCAAGACTCAAGACGATGCTCTTGGAAATTACGAAACCCCTTCGGTCGTTCGTGGGAAAATCTGTTCTGCTTTCGGTGATCTGCCAAGTCGAAAATTGGTTATTGCTGGCGAATGTGATAGCTGTTTGCGAATGGCGAAAATAATTATTCCAGACCACTACTTGATTTCCGGTTTGGCACCCCTATCTTGAATATCCTCTTTCACAACCCCACCGGTTTGGTGGGCTTTTTTGTTGATATATACTTTAACATCTGCTAAATTTAATTCATCCTATGAAAGGGAGTGGTCCGGATGGGACGAGATAGGCCGCGAGTGATTTCCTGCGCGTCGTCGGCGGCTAATCGATTCGCTTTGGTCGCGTCGGCTGTTGTTGGCTTCGATTCAATTGCAAAGGTTGAACCGGTTGTCGGTAACATTCGGGTTAGACAGGTCTATAATCCGGACGGGCGTTTTACTTATGACCGGCTTCAGTTGGTTATCGTCGGTGATGTTAGAGTTCATCACCGTCAAGGTATCGAGGATTCAGACTGGAGATTGGGGTCAAGAATTCTTCATGGGATTACAATCGACCTTGATCATGTTGAGTTTCTCCCCACGCTTTGTCCGGGAGTGGTCGGCAAGGACACAGAAGACAGATCGGTATTTTGCGACTGGACCGGCATTAAGGTTTGGGAATTGATTAGCCGGTTGTCGAGAAGCAATGTCCCGGCGCCAATGGTTGTTGGCGCAAATTCCACTAATGAATCAAAACTGTCACTGCTGGCTTTACTTGCCAATGGCAATTATCAGGAGCTCTGTGGCCATCAAGTCGATTTGAATTTTGACTGCAACACCGGTCCGGCGGTAGTTCAGCTTGTTCAGTCGGGGAAGTCTGAGGAATACATGGAAACTCACGATTATAAGTTGCTTTCTTCGTTATACAGCACATCGAGAGTTAATGGAGTGATCGAAGGCGTGGTTGGGAACGAACTACATCGATATCTGACTGTTCGTGGCAGCTGCGATGGGCACGGTCACGATGAATTGTATATGTCAGTTTTGGATGCCAATTTGATTTCCGGCTTGGTCAAATTGAAAAAACCAAAGTATTAAATAGTCAGAACCATTTGCTCGCCGACTTGGCGGGCATTTTTTATTGATATATACTTATAGATCTGTTAAATTTAATTCATCCTACGAAAGGGAGTGGTCCAGATGGGACGGAAGATCGTTGTTTCGCCGGAGTCGTCGGCTGAAGTAAAATGGGCATTTATTGTTTCTCTGATCAAACCTTTGGACAATTTCAGCCATTTGTATCGTTGCGGAGCCGGCATTAACATTCATGCCACTGTTGGGCCGGCGATTGATGAAAGTTTCGAGCCAATTTCTGCTCCAACGTTTTCCAATGTTAAGCTTCGGCTGAAATGGGATAATCCAACTTTATTGATGCGAACGACCGGCAGAACGACAACAACCGAGCGTTTGTCTGAACTTTCATCTGATTATCTGGAGTTGGTGGCGCCGAGATTGGGGATTGACGCGGTTTTGAATACCAGACAGTCTGAATATAGTTATCGACTCGATTTGCAGGCGATTATCCAGGGACTGTTTTACGGTGAGGGTTACAACAAGGCAATGGGTAAGGTTAGTCCTGACTCAGATCCTTTGGCTAAACTTGGATTCATTTATTCCTGTTTGCGTTGTTTCGCCCCTGATGGTAGAGCGTGTTTGCCGACGATTTCCGGATTAATAATCCGCCTGAAATGGCCCGGAGGCGGGATTTATCACTGGATTGGCAGAAGAATTTCGTCAAATTCAATGAAACAGTATTTGAGCGACATTGTCATGGGAGAAGTTGACGACTTCTATTTCTACAAGCCTTTCCATAATCCTTTGGACGCTAAGCGATTGTTAGTGGTAACCGGATCCAGTACCGGTAAAACACTAATTCTCAATATTGCGATGCGACATATTGTCTCAGGATTGATCAAAATGGATTAAGCCATCATCCTATTTCCGCAAGCTCCGAAATATCGGGGCTTTTTTTGCATAAAAAACCCGCAAAGCCATGGTGGCTGCGGGCGGTACGATCGCTGTTTTTCAGGAATCTGATTCGATCCAGAATAGTCTGCCTTCACCCCAACCGGTATTTTCTCCCGACTTGTATCATTAGTGTGACAAATTAAGTTTATCCACAATCTCCATGGTTTCTTCCGGAATAGCTGAGCGCATTATTGTTATCTCGTCTGTCATTGTGTTTAAAATTTTGGCATCGGTTACTTTTTTGAATTGTTGAATGATTTTCTTGATTGATTTATTGGTTTTAAGTTCCATGTACCTACAGATACTCAGGGCGATAAAACAAATGAGCACGTGAGCCTCGATTGTCTGTTTTTTGAAGTGATGGATTGGTCTCATTTGAAGATCGCTTTTGGCAATTCGAAAAGCATGTTCAACATGCCACAAGTCGTGATATTGTTGGATAATCATTTGATTATCAACTTTTCCCAAATTAGTGTAATAACCTTTAATACCAAGAAGGCTTTTTGTTTTCTTGATCAGTGTCTCATTCAGTTTTAAACTTGGTTTTTTGCTCTTGCCTGTGTTCTGAAGGAACTTAGCTCGTTTGATTTTACCGGGTTCTTTAAGTAAAGATTCGGCTTTGACGATCTGTTTTTCCATCTCTCGTTTATCCTTTTTGTAGCGGGTTAGAGAGAAACTTACAACCAGACTACCCAGTTTGGTTCTGATCTTCAGGTTGGTCCCATCTTTTCTTCCAAGCTCTCTGGAGACTCTCTCAATCGTAGCTGTCGGCAGGTTGGCCAGCCTAGCCCCAACAATGTAATGAAGTCGTTTACTTTTCAGTTCAGTAACATTGTCCCTACTGATCATTGCTGCATCGGCGACCACAGTAAGGTTCTTGACTTGGTGATGCTGTTTAAAAGCAAGGATAACCGGAATGATCGTCTTACCCTCAAACTTGTTGCCTTCAAAGATTTCATAAGCTATTGGAAAGCCTTTATCATTTACAACCAACCCGATCAGTATTTGGGGCTGGTTTGATTTGCCGTCCTTAGAGAATCCGGGCTTTCGAAGTTCATCCTCACCAAAGGCTTCGAAATACAGGCTGGTAACATCGTAAAAAACCAGGCTAAAGTTAAAACCCAGTTCATTCTTGGCGATATTAGTTACTGCGTCGATAACAGTATTTTTAGAGCCAACAAAATATTCCAGATGACGATAGAATTCAAGACGTGAATATTTAATACCGAACAACTCCTCCAGGAGTTCAAAGGAGCGCAGTTTAGAAGCCGGTTCAATGATTCGAATCAGGGCCAAGTCAAGAAGCATCTTGTCCTTGATCTTCATTAGGTCAAATCGCGATAACAGTTGATTTAGACATTCATAGATAAAATTGTAACTAACTCCCAAATACTGACACTTACTCAGCGAGAACTGGTTTGATTCAGTAAATTTTAAGACCGGGAAAAGCTCGAACTGTTTCGATTCTTTTTTAATCCAGACCCGAGCAGAATCTTTTAAGACTTTTAGTTCATCTTCATTATGAGCACTACCAATATGTTTAACTACTATCAGTCTGCGATACTCATATCTAACAACTTGAACGGCAGTTGCTTTTGAGCTGGTTTTTGTTGTCCTAATATGAAACATGCTTCTAGTATGACAAAAACCCTATTTTGAATCAAATCACGCTCAAAGTTGTTAAGAGACCCCCAAAATGATACAAGTCGGGAGGAATCTGATTCGATCCAGAATAGTCTGCCTTCACCCCAACCGGTATTTTCTGTTGGATTTCGTGGCACGGACTTTTGATCGCAATCATGGTCGTAAATCGGCTCTAGATCCGCGGCTGGAGTTGTTCGATGTGTTGAAGGGTGAGTAAATGTAACAGTGTCGTCACTCCAAATGATTAGGTTACCATTTTCACCCAGCCAAATGGCAACTATGCCAGTAAGTGGGAATTCGCGATACTTTACGGACTTTCTTGTTCTGCCACCAAATGTCTCTTGCCATGGAATCGCTTCGTATGGCGAAAACCACAATGTGTGGCCAGTTTCTTCCAATGCCTGCTGAACAATGTCGGCTGTCAACTCGTAACTGCCGAAACAAAGTGCATTGGGGTGAAGATCATCCAGCTCAATCGAATGTTGTCCGCATTCTGGGACCAAGCCACAGCGAATGCAAGTCAATTTACCGGTTTTCGCAGCCGTCCACCAGTCGTGTACCATTCGGATACATCTCCTTTCGGCGTCTGTTTGCAGACTATACCGTATCAATACAAAACAACAAACGCAAGATACCGCGACAATTTTTTCTAAAAAATATCCATTACAGAACTGGAAAATTGTTTGGCTGATATATATTAATGCTAATTGATGGGAAATTATATTGACCAATGAATCAAATAGACATAAAATGGGAAAAGGTGGGAAGAAGTGGGATAGAAAGAATCGAAATTATGTTAAAACCAAAACACAAAAGAATAAAAGTGGTGAACAAAAGCAAGTTGGTTACTTTAAAAATTTGTTTCGTTTGAATACGAGGGAATTAGTTTGAAAATTTTAAATTTTAAATATTAAATTTAAAAACATGTTCATCGGCGAATATAGCCACACAATCGATGAAAAAGGTCGTGTGTCGATTCCCTCAAAATTTCGTGGGGAGTTAGCTTCGGGTTGTGTTGTTACTCGCGGGTTGGATAAATGCCTTTGGGTTTATCCGATGGGTGAGTGGCAAAACTTGGCGGAAAAAATCGCCGAATTGCCAATTACCCAGAAAAATGCCAGAAGCTTTTCAAGGTTGATGTTGGCCGGCGCATCTGATGTTGAAACCGACCGAATCGGTCGGATAAACTTGCCAGCGTATCTGCGAGAATATGCGGCGATAAAAAAAGAGGTGGTTATTGTCGGCATTTACAATCGAATCGAAATTTGGCCGGCCGATGTTTGGGCGAACTTTAAAAATGAGATGGAAGAAAACAGTTCGGAAGTGGCAGAGAGTTTATCGGAAATTGGATTCTGACATTTAGGCTTATCTTCTTTGACCAGTAGCCAGTGCACGACAGACAATTTGCATAAACAAGTTGTCAATTGGAGGGGCAAAGGCTTATATTTCACAAACAGCTTTTTATCATCCGGCGAACTTAATCGGATGAATCAAAACAAAAACAAAAAGCTGGCTACTGATCAAAGAAACGAAGGCGGATATAATATAATCACCAGGAGGGAACGTGGGTAGAGATTTTGTTGTCACCAATTCAAATTCGGCAACCATTGGGAGCAGAAAAAGAACAGTTGAGAGAAAAGTTTTTATCGGACCGAAGGCGGCCAGATTTATTGCTGTGATTATTTTTGGTGCTCTGGGACTGCTTTATTTGACTCAATCAACACAAGGCGCCGACAGAAGTTACACTTTGCGTGACCTATCAAGCCAAAAGTCGCAATTATCGGAACAAAGAGATAGACTACAAGTAGAACAGTCGCGACTGGAATCATTGAATGAAATTAACAAGTCAATTACCCCGGCCGCTACCGGTGCTACACAGTTACAACCGAGCACTCAAGTTAATTATATTCCGAGTGACAGCGCAAAAAATTAGCAAAATGTTCCCGGCAACTTCAGTCAAGGAATTCTGACTCGGTTTTCTAGTATCAAAGGAATTGAAATGAAAGATGAAAAAATAGTTGGGCGAATAAAAATTATCGCGGCGCTTTTTATACTTCTATCGATTATACTAGTCGCCAGATTATTCCAAAAACAAATTATTGAAGGCAAAAGTTACGTTGCCGAAGCTAAAAGTCAGCAGGATTTTAGCAAAAAAGAATTGCCGCAGCGGGGAAAAATTTATTTTGCCGATTCAACCGATACCACTTCGGGAAATTACGCCATGGCCTATGATACCGAGAATTTTTCACTTTTTGTCATACCACGAAATCTAGGCAACAAACAGGATGTGGCGGCGAAGTTGGCACCGTTTGTTGGAATTTCGCAAATGGAAGTTTACAGCCTGATCAATAACGACAAAAGTTATCTGCCGGCTCTGAAAGCCGGGTTAAGTTATGACGACGCTGACAAAATCGAAGCGCAAGATATTCCCGGCGTTTATGTTCTGCCGGAGTACAAAAGATACTATCCGGAGTCGGATTTTTCCGCTCAACTCTTGGGTTTTGTCGATGGCAGCGGCGTTGGCCGCTACGGTTTTGAAGGTTTTTATGACAAGGAGCTTCAGGGCTCGGCCGGTGAAATTACCGGTCAGCAAGATACACTCGGTCGAGTTATCAGTTTGCTTTCGGAGAACGCGCCGAAAAATGGTACCAGTTATCAACTGTCAATTGATCGGTCGGTAAATTTTTATATTTATCAACAATTGCAGCTGGCGATACAAACCTACCAAGCCGAATCGGCGATGGCGGTAGCGGTTGATATTAAAACCGGAAAAGTCATTGCCATGGCGTCACTGCCGTCATTCGATCCGAATAACTATTCACAATATGCCAACAGTAATCAAACGGCGCTGTTTAAAAATCCAATCATCTCGACCGCTTACGAACCGGGTAGCATCTTCAAACCTGTTATCGTCGCTTCCGGACTTGATAGCGGCAAAATCACGCCCGATTCCGGCTCAACCTTTGGCTCTTCGGTTGATGTTGCCGGCTTCACGATTCATACTGCCGAGGGCAAAGGATTCGGGGCGGAAAAAATCGGTGACATTTTGCGCAACTCCGATAATGTCGGTATGGTTTGGGTCGGCCAACAGATCGGCAGTCCGATTATGGATCAATATATTCAAAAGTTTGGGTTTATGGACAAAACCGGTATCGACCTCTCGGGCGAAGGTGTCGGGATTGTCCAGCAATTAAAGAATTGGGGGCAGATCGGTCAAGCGACGGTTACCTTCGGTCAGGGAATTTCGGTCACAGCAATTCAACTGGTGATGGCTTACGCCGCTTTAGCAAATAAAGGCGTGATGATGAAGCCGGAGGTTGTCGACAAGATCTTAAACGATGACGGTAGCAGATCAAGCGTTGACCCGGTGACTGTCGGAAAGATAATTTCCGATCAAACTTCAGCCGAAATAAATCAAATGCTGGTTCAGGTGGTTGAGAACGGTTATGGCAAAAAAGCGGCGGTTAAAGGTTTTTGGGTTGCCGGCAAGACTGGAACGGCGCAGTTGGTTGACCCGGCGACCGGAAAATACACCCAGGGAATTTTCAATCACTCATTTGCCGGATTTGCGCCGGCCGATAATCCGAAGTTTGCGCTTTTGGTCGAACTGAACAAACCGAAAAATGCGACATATGCCGAATCGACCGCAGCGCCGGTTTTTGGCAATATTGCATCTTACTTGTTAAACTACTATTATCGAATAGCACCGAATAGATAATAAAAAGTTATATGAAAGAAACTGTTGTAAATGATCAATTGGTAAAATTTGAAAGTGTCGGCCTTGGTCAGTCGGCGATAATTTTTCTGCATGGATGGCGGTCAGAGTCCTCAGTCTGGAAAAATTTGGCTAAGAATTTGCCGTCTAGGGAATTCATGTCGTATCTAATCGATCTGCCTGGTTTTGGCGAGTCTCCGGCGCCGAAAGTGGCTTTTGGAGTTCAAGATTATGCACGGCTAGTAAATAATTTTGCAGAAAAACAGGGAGTTAAATCGGCAATAATTGTTGGTCACTCATTTGGCGGCCGAATTGGAATTGTGCTAGCGGCGAAATATCCAGACTTGGTGGGAAAGTTAGTATTGGTCGATAGTGCAGGAATAAAAAAAGAATATCCTGGTAGAGAAAAAATGGCCAAGATTGTTAAACCACTTTTTAAACCAAAATTCATGCATGGCCTTAGGCAAAAAATTTACAAACGAATCGGCTCAGAAGATTATTTGGCAACACCAGCTTTGACTGAAACATATCTAAAAGTTATTAATCAAGATTTAACATCGGAATTATCAAAGATTGTCCAACCGACATTATTAATATGGGGTGCTGATGATGTGGCAACGCCGGTTTCGGACGCAAAAATAATGAAAGAGAAAATTAATAATTCGAAATTAGAAATTTTGGAACATGCCGGTCACTTTAGTTTTCTTGATCAGCCAGAAAAATTTAGGCGGATTTTTGAAAATTACATAAAATGAATTTTTTGCTTTATCAATTATACTTATTGCACTTAGAAAATTACGAAATTCGTAGGTATTTTCGCATTCTAGCCAGAAAAGGTTATTTTGTTTCAAAAGTTCCTTTGCGCAAACGAAAAATTAACTGGACTAAAAAAATTTCGGCCATTTTTTCTTTTGCAATAATTGCAACTATTGTCGGGTTTATATTATTTTTGAAGATATCGATTGTGCTAGCCGTCATTTGGTTTGTCATAGCATTACTTATTTTTCCGTTATTCTATATCATCGGACTGCTAATCATGTTACCATTTGATTTGCTTGCCAAAGCGATGATTATGAATAAGGCCAAAAATCTGGTTGCCAAAAATCAAAAGATAAAAATTATTGGAATTGCTGGGAGCTATGGTAAAACCACAATGAAAAATGTTTTGGCAAAAATTTTGGCTGAGAAATTTAGTGTTGAACCGACGCCTGGCAATGTTAACACGCCGGTTGGAACCGCGTCATGGTATTTAAAAAATAACAAAGAAAATACGGATTATTTACTGATCGAATTCGGTGAGGAATACCCAAGAGATAATGAGAAAATCGCGAGAATTTTCCCACTCAATATTGTTATCATCACAGGAATTAATGAAGCTCATTTTGAGCGTTTCAAAAATATCGAGATTACAGCGAAAACTATTTTCGAAGCGGTGACATTTTCTAAACCTGACGCTAATATATTTTTGAACTCTGATGACAAAAATATTCTGGATTATCAACATAAATTTGTTGGTGATAAAAAAGTTACCTTATATGGCAGAAAGAACATTAATAATGCCAAATTTGATGATGACAAACTTTGCTGGGATGCCGAAATTACTGGTTTTGGAAAAGTTAGCTCTCCAATTCTCGGTAAATATATTCTTTCCGACATTGACGCTGCTGTAAAAATTGGAAAATCTTTAGGACTAACGGATGATGAAATCAAAAAAGGTCTGGCTAAAATCACGCCTATTAAACATCGATTAGAACCTATTGCTGGTGCGAATGGTGTACTGGTTATTGATGATACATACAATGGGAACCCCGAGGGAATTAAGGAAGCAGTAGATTTATTGGCGCTGTTTAAAACGAAGAGAAAAATATTTTTAACGCCTGGAATGGTTGAAGCCGGAAGTAGAAGTGTCGAAATCCACAAAGCAATTGGCGAACAATTGGCTGGTGTGGCCGACCTGGTTCTTTTGATAAAAACCAGTTCTACATCTGATATTTTGGAAGGGTTGAAATCAAAAAAATTTCCAGAGGAAAAGATAATTTGGTTTGAAACCGCGCAAGAAGCTCATGAGTCGCTAAAAAATATTTTGAAAAAAGATGACGTGATATTATTTCAAAACGATTGGCCTGATCTGTATCTGTAAAAATTATGCTAAACAAATCCTTGAATTTCATCAATGATAAATTATTTAATAAAGTTCCATTGATCAGGATTTTTATTTCTCGTGATGCAATATTGAATAATTATCATTCGTTCAAAAGTAAGAATAATTTATTGGTCGCGCCGGTATTAAAAAGCAATGCTTACGGTCACGGATTGTCAGAAGTAGCAAAGATTTTAAAAAATGAACAAGTACCTTTTTTTGTCGTCGACTCATTATATGAAGCTCGAGTGCTGAGAAAAACGGGGATAGCTGATAAAATATTGGTCATTGGATTTGCGCCAATTGATTACATTAATTCTGGGTTCAAAAATATTGCTTATACTATCAGCAGTCTTGATCAGTTGAAAGAGATTTATAAGGGGCTAAAAAATAAGAGAATATTTCACTTAAAAATTGATACTGGAATGAGGCGACAGGGAATTCTGCCTGAAGAAATTTCCGAAGCGATAAAATTGATAAATGGAAATCCTAAAATCGAACTTGAAGGAATTTGTTCACATTTCGCCGATGCCGATGGAGAAGACTTTGATTTTACCAGAAAACAAATTGAATTATGGAATACAGTGGTTGCACAGGTAAAAAAGGAATTTATCGATCTTAAATATTTTCACATTGCTGCCACTTCCGGTTCGACTTACTCGAAAAAAATTGATGCTAATTTAATTCGCCTAGGCATTGGTTTGTATGGATTTGATTTAACCAATCAGGGGATGGAGTTAAAATTGGCGTTGCGAATGACTTCTTCCGTTGGTCTTTTAAAAAAACTGGAAGCCAATCATAAAGTCGGGTATAATTTGACCTATGAGGCGCCAAAAGAAATGAGAATCGCTGCGGTGCCGGTAGGATATTTTGAGGGGGTTGATCGAAGGCTTTCCAACCATGGCTGTTTCATCATCTCCGGAAAGATTTGTCAGATTGTCGGTAGAGTTTGTATGAATATGACCATGATTGATGTTTCGCAAGTTGGAAACATTGCGATCGGAGACGAAGTTGAAGTGTTTGGCAGTAAAAGTGAATCAAAAAATTCGATTGAACAGGTTGCGAAGTTGTGTGGAACAAATCCACATGAGATTTTGGTTCACATTCCGCAACATTTGAGAAGAATAATCGTTTAATCAAAGGACAAAATGAAAACTATCGGTGTATTTTTTGGCAGTCGGAGTCCGGAACATGACGTTTCAATTATTACCGCAGAGTTGGCAATCGACGGGTTAAAGAAACTCGGCTATCCGGTTGTGCCAGTCTACGTCAACCGCAGTGGCAAATGGCTAATCGGCGAAGAACTCGGCAAACTAGAAAATTTTACCGATCCTAAAAAAGACATTACAGAAGAAACAAAATATCAGGAATATTTTCTAGACTTGGAAAATTCTCATGGCAAAATAGTTTTCCGTAAAAAGGGTATTGGAGGCAAAACAATTTCCATTGATTTGGCATTTCCTGCTTTACACGGTTCTTTTGGCGAGGATGGTACAATTCAAGGTTTATTTGAAATGCTAGATTTGCCATATGTCGGCTGCAATGTGGTAGCTTCGGCCATTGCCATGGATAAGGCATTTACCAAACAAATTTGTTTGGTAAATAATATTGAAACAACAAAATTTGAAGTTTTTTCCAAAAATAACTGGGAAAATGTGAAACAGGAAATAATTGCGAAAGTTAAACAGTTTAAATTTCCGCTCTTTGTCAAGCCGGTTCATCTCGGATCGTCAATAGGAATCGCCAAGGTGACAGAAGAAAAAGATCTTGCTGAAAAAATTGAAGTTGCATTTTATTACGATGATAAGGTATTGGTCGAAGAAGCTGTTGACAATCTGATGGATGTCACTTGTTGTATTATTGGAAATAATGAATTGATTGCCTCAGTTTTGCAAGAATCGGTTTTTTCCGCTGAGCTGTTTGATTTTGATGAAAAATATTTGAAAGATGGCGGAACACAATTGGGAAAATCGGAGAGTGGTTTGATTATTCCGGCTAGAATTGACAAAAATTTAACTGAGGAAATTCAAGAAACTGCCAAAAAAGTGTACACTGCGTTAGGGTGTGGCGGGATTGCCAGGGTAGACTTCCTTTTAGACAAAAAAACTAATAAATACTATGCTAATGAAGTCAACCCGTTACCCGGGACACTCTACCACCATTTATGGAAAGCTTCTGGAATTGAATTTTCTGATCTTCTGAATAAACTGATTCTGTATGCAGAAGATCGGCAAAAAAACAAGCATGATTTATCATTAACTTTTAAGTCTAATATACTTACAAATTTAAATTCGCAAAAATTAAATAACAAAAAATATTCACCCCGTTAAGTGCGCTGTTAGCGCATTCGCGGAGCGAATATTTAACAGGGAAAAAGGAGACTGATGGACAAAGTTGAAATGATTGTGCTTTACAAGAACGATTTTATTCGTCTTTTCTGGTTAACGGGGCTTTCATTTTTGATTGCCATGATTTGGACGCCGCTTCTGACCAATTTTCTTTACAAGTATAAGTTGGGAAAAAGAATTCGAGTTGACAAGAATACGCCGATTTACTCCAAGCTTCACGCGCATAAATCCGGAACGCCGACGATGGGTGGAACTTTGGTTTGGGTCACAACGGCGGTCTTGACTATCATCTTCAATTTGGAACGGAGCGCGACTTGGCTACCATTATTTGCACTTATCGGTGCCGGAATTATCGGTGGTATTGATGATCTCTTAAACATTTATGGGATTGGTGCCCGTGGCGGTGGAATGCGTTTTCGGGAGAAATTCCTACTATATGCTGCAATCGCCGCAGTTGGCGCTTGGTGGTTTTATGAAAAACTCGGTTGGAATTCTATTCACGTTCCGGGATTTGGTGATTACGTTCTCGGCGGTTGGTATATTCCACTTTTCATCATTGCTCTTGTCTGGGCGGCGTTTGCGTCGAATGAAGCCGACGGTCTTGACGGTTTGGCCGGTGGAATTTTTGCCTCATCTTACGGCGCTTACGCAATAATCTGCCTGACACAGGGGAAAATCTCGTTGGCGCTTTTTTGCGGCACGATTATGGGCGCGCTCCTAGCTTTTCTTTGGTTTAATATCCAACCGGCACGATTTTTTATGGGCGACACCGGTTCGATGGCGTTGGGAATTACTTTGGGCGTGATTGCATTTTTAACCAATTCAATCGTCGTTTTTCCGATTATCACACTGATTTTCACCATTGAAGGCCTTTCATTTTTAATTCAGCGATTCTGGAAGATCGTTTTTAAGCGAAAATTATTCCTGTCATCGCCGATTCATCATCATCTTGAAGCCATCGGCTGGCCGGAACAAAAAATTGTCATGCGGTTTTGGGTCATCGGTGCCGTTTCGGCCGTTGCCGGTTTGGCGATTGCGCTATTTGGTCGGGGATTGTAATATTAAAAATATGACTGAAAAAGTACCTGGTTTGGACCTGGAACAATATAGCGGTGGAAGGCACCTACCGGACAAATTTTATGATTACTTCTACCCCGAGGAGGATTTTGAGGTGATTGATGATGCTCGCCAGGCACGAATTTGGGGTAGCGACAATGGCGGTCTAACCGTGTACACCGAAGCCGAGTGGCTTGAGCTATTCAGACAGCAGGATCTCGAAAAGCTTGCAAGTGGAATCTTTTGGGACACTTTGGTTAAAGAAGTTAATCGAACGAATTTTAAGTTGCCGGAAAAAAGACCTGTCGATATTTTGGATTTAGCTTGTGGCAGATGCAAAGAGGGAAGATTGTTGAACTCCTTTTTTGGCTCAGAAGAACCCTTTGAATTCAGCGATCAGGTAAATTTATTTGGAATTGATACCGATTCGGAAAGTATTGAAAGTGCCCAATATGCTAATGGTGAAGAATTTGATGTAGAAACAGCCAAGAGAGTTCCGTCGAAGAATATGGTTTTCATTGCCGGTGATGCGACAAGATTAGAAGATTATCCGGAAATTCCCGAACAAGTCGATGTGGTTGTCATTCGTCATCAACAATTTGTTGGGGGACCTGATTATTTGCCGGGACAAGCGGAGGAGATTTGGAGCCAAATTATTTCTAATGGTATCAAGCGTTTACGGCCCGGTGGAATTGCAATTATTACTTGCTATTTTCAAATCGAAAGCGAGCCGGTTAAAAAATTATTGGAAGGTTTTAGTGGGAAAATTGTTGTTGATGAGAAAAATGAATTCGCTCGCGACCGGGATGATGAACAATCAATCTTAGACGATCAATATATTTTAATTTTTGAAAAAGAATAACACGGATTTTTAAATCAGGTTATTTCTGTCGGGGATTGTAAAATTATGAATAAATTCCAAAAAGAAATTGACAAGTTTTCCAAAGATCGCAACTGGGATCAGTTTCACAATCCGAAAGATTTGCTTTTGGGAATTGTAGAGGAAATCGGCGAATTTCGTAATATTATCAAATGGGAACAGGATCCGCAAAAGATTCGCCAGGTGCTAAAGGAAAAAAATGTTGAGGTGGATGACACGATTGGAGATATTCTATGGTTTTTATCTCTGTTGGCAAACCAATCAAACATTGATATTGATAAATCTCTTAGTCGAGTCATTGACGCCAACAAAAAAAGATTTCCAATTACCAAAACAAGAAATCGCCACACCAATGTCAATATTGGTGGTCACGATGGGAGAAAATAGTTATGGGTATTGCTGTTGAATTCAATCCGGATTTGGCGCTGCGAGATTATAAATTTTTCAAATCCGGCAAAAGAAAAAAAGAGGAGTGTTTGCCTTTAAAATTAGATAAAGGTAAAGTTTATAACTTTCTGAAATCCGGCCAACGCAATTATTGGCTGGAAGGTGAGGTGCCACTTTTGAAAACCGAAGGGAATCAAAAACTTTCTCGGCCGTTTGCCAGTATTAGAATTTTGGAAGTGATCCATTTTTTGTATCACAATCAACCATTTACAAAAGGAAAATACAAAATCATTGAAATTTTTGATATCGATTCGCCTATTATTAATTTTGAAAGTTATGCCAGGAGAAAATAAAATGAAGAAAATTAAAGTGACAAAAAACGGTCCGTATGAAGTTACCGGCAACACGCCTCTGAGTGAAGAGAAAGTTATTGTCGACAAAGACGGGTATCCGATAAATTGGCAAAAGACAAAAAGCTATCCAAATCAAGAAAACTTCGCCCTTTGTCGTTGTGGCAAATCAAAGAATATGCCATTCTGTGATGGCAGTCACATTAAGCAGAAATTTGATGGTACGGAAGCTGAGAGCGCCAAGAAAAAATATGTCGAAATGGAAGAGGTGTACGAAGGTCAGATGATGGATTTGCACGATGCCGGGGAACTTTGTGTTGGAGCCGGTTTTTGCGACCGAGCCGGCGGAGCTTGGGAATTGTCTGCCAGCAGTTCAAAATCAGAAACCGATGTTGCCAAAGAACAATGTTGCAATTGCCCGTCGGGCAGATTGGCTCTTATGGATAAAAAAGGCAATGCTATCGAGCCGGAATTTAAGGAATCAATTTCTGTTGTCCAGGAGCCGGAAATCGGTCTGTCAGGTCCGCTTTGGGTCAAAGGTGGCGTTGAAATCGAATCGGTCGACGGCGAACTATACGAAAAAAGAAATCGGGCCACACTCTGTCGTTGCGGCAAATCAAATAACAAACCATTTTGTGACGGAACTCATCACCTTGTAAACTTTTCCGACGAGAACTAGCTTTAACAGCCTTATTCATTTACAAAAGTCTGGGGTTTTTGCTATTGTGGAGTCATAAGCCTATATCCGAAGGGAGCCCTGTGATGATGCGACGCTTGTTTTGTCAACTACTTGTCTGGTTTGATACAAAAGTGAGTGAACGTTACAATCGCTTACACCCTATACGGATGAACTACAAGGGGCAGTATGTTCGCGTTAACATCCATGGAGAAGAAGTTTGGAATTATGAAGAACCTTGGGGGACAAAGAATTAGGAACCATGCCTTTGCCGGATGTTGGCGGAGGTTTTTTCTTTTCTAATGGTGAAAATTAAGATAGAATAGAAGTATGGATTTAGAAAAATTTGAAGCTAAAAAAATTGCGCTTCTTGGTTTTGGCATTGAAAATATCTCCGTTGCCAAGTTTTTTATTAAACATGGTGTCGATTTTACAATTCTCGATCGCGAAGATGACCAGCTTGATAATTTTGAGGGTCAGAAATTAATTGATGGGTATCAATTAAAATTTATCGCCGGTAAAGATTACCTAAGAGATTTATCAAATTACGACATAGTGGTTCGTTCGCCGGGTGTGCCGTATTTGACAAAGGAAATCCAAGATGCAAAATCAGCCGGTTGCGAAATTACTTCATCGACTAAACTGTTTTTTGATTTTTGTCCGGCGAAAATTATCGGTGTTACCGGAACCAAAGGGAAAGGGACGACCGCTTCATTAATATCGGAGATATTAATCAAAAGTCAAAATTACCGAGTGTATTTGGTTGGGAATATTGGTCTGCCGTCTTTTGATATTATCGAAGCCTTGAAGCCAAGCGACACGGTGGTTTTTGAACTTTCGAGTTTTCAGCTCCAGGATATGGAAAAGTCACCGCAGATTGCGGTTGTAGTTAATTTAGCCGATGATCACCTGGATTATCATCAAACAATCGAAGAGTATCGAGCGACAAAACAAAATATTTTGAAATATCAGACAGCAGATGATTTTGCAGTTATCAACTGGGATTATCCGGAATCGCGAAAGCTGGGAGGATATGGTGGTGCGAAAAAATACTATTTTTCGTCAAAGGAAAAGATTGCTGACGGTGCTTATGTTGACCCGAGGGGTGATGTGATTCTGACAATCGGCGGGGAAGAGAAAGTTTGTTCCCAGAGCGAATTAAAATTAATTGGCCGACATAATTTGGAAAATATCGCCTCAGCAGCGATTATCGGGAAAATTTTGGCTGTTCCAACAAAAATAATTTCCGAGGCGGTGAGAATATTTGATGGCTTGCCGCACAGACTTGAATTTGTTAGAGCAGTTGACGGGCTGAAATTTTACAACGATTCTTTCTCGACAAATCCGACGCCAACAATCGCGGCGATTAAATCATTTGACACACCGATTTCAATTATCCTTGGTGGCTCGGAAAAGGGCGCCGATTTTTCCGAGTTGGCCGAAGTTATTAAATCATCGACAGTTAAAAATGTTATTGTCATCGGAATTGAAGGGCCGCGAATTCGCCAAGCTTTGGTCGGCTCAGGAGCAAAATTGAACATAATCAACGGTGGTAAAAACATTGAGAGTATTGTCGAAATCGCGACGAGAAATACCGAAAATGGTGGCGTAGTTTTGTTTTCACCGGCCTGCGCATCATTTGACATGTTCAAAAATTACAAAGATCGTGGTGAAAAATTTAAAGCTGCAGTCAGGAAACTCTGATGGAGTAATCAGGCAGATTTCACAGATTAGGGTAGAAATAAGTGCAATTCGCCCAGAGGGTCAATAAATTAGTAAAGGACATGAATTCATCATACAAAAAAAGAAAAACCGTCGATTATTTTTTAATGATTCTGGTTTTTGCATTGACGGCGTTTGGTTTAATAATGATCTATTCGGTTTCAAAATATCTCTCATTGCAAATTACCGGTCAAGCTAGCGACAAATATTATCTTGTTCGCCAATTGGTTTCTTTGGGAATTGGCGTGGTTGTTTGGATAGTTTTTCAAGCTATCGATTACAAGTATTGGCAAAAACATACCGGCACGATGCTTTGGATTACAATTATTCTACTCTGCTGCGTTTTCTTTTTTCGTGGTGGGAGCAGTTCGCGCTGGATCAGTCTATTCGGTCTTGGTTTTCAGCCATCTGAGTTTGCAAAACTTTCAATGATTCTCTATCTCTCCGGTTGGCTTTCAAGCAAAAAAGAATCCGGTGATATCGACCAATCATTTGTGCCGTTTCTGCTTTTTGTCGGTGCCATTTCACTGTTGATGTTAATCCAAAAAGATTTAGGTACCCTAAGTATCATCGTTTTTATCGCCGCCATAATTTTCTTTACCGCCGGCGCCAAATTATCCAATATTGCGATTGGCGGATCACTCGGAGTTTTCTTGGTTTGGTTGGCGATTAAAATTGAGCCGTACCGGATGCAGCGATTAACGGCATTTTTAAATCCGAATAATGTAACGCTGTCGGCAACTTATCAAATCAGAAACGCTCTAATCGCCATCGGTTCCGGCGGACTTTGGGGCAAGGGATTCGGCCAAAGTGTTCAGAAATATCTTTATCTGCCGGAAGCCCAAACCGATGCCATTTTTCCGATTATCGCCGAAGAGTTGGGATTTTTACGCGCCGGTGCGGTTATTGTCGTATATGCGGTTATTGCCTATCGTGGTTATTCGATCGCCAGGCGAGCGCCGGATTCATACTCGCAATTGGTTGCGGTTGGCATAACCACTTGGATTATCTGGCAAACATTCGTTAATCTGGCGGCGATGATGGCGTTGGTGCCGCTGACCGGCGTGCCATTGCCGTTTGTCAGTTACGGTGGTACTTCGCTTATTGCTTTTTTGGCCGCAGTTGGTATACTTCTTAATATTTCCAAACAAGCAGCGGATTGATAAAATGATTCCGTATAAAACAAAATTAAAGAAGTTGCCCGGATCAAATTTAGGCGAAGTTTATAAATCTGCCTGGAAAATTTATCATCAGATTGAAAAGTCGACGAAGAGAAAAGCGTATATCAGAAGTACGTTCTTCAAAAAAGACAAAATATTCTTCGATTTTTTCTGGGAACATCTTAAAAGTTAGCCGCCAAATGCAAGATTCAATAGATTAAAATTTTTTTCAGCCGCAATTGATATAATCAAGAATTCTACGAGTGCACCTGTAATAAAAAATAATCCAAATAAGAAATCTGAAATCTTTTATCGCTTTTCAGGGCTGACAAAATCGGGTGAATTATTTATTGTTCAGATTAAGGAAAACAGAATTAGTAAAAGAAAATATTTCATGTCATGTTTTCCAGTGGAATAAAAAAATCCCCCGCCTAAGTGAAGTATGGAAACTTCGCGCCGGAGATTTCTTAACTACAGCTTATCAAATAAATAAAATATTATCAACAGGAGAAAATGTCAAATCCGGAAGTGCATAATCGAAATTTGCTTTGTCCGATGAAAGATGATGTAATAAAAGAGGGAAATATCGAAAGAAAAAATGAAGAATAAAAAAACCATATTTTTAGTCGGGGCTGATACCGGCGGGCACGTCGTGCCGGTGTTTGCTTTGGCCAAAGATTTGGCATTAGACGAAAAATACCGTGTTGTGGTCATCGGTGTCGGTTCGACGATTGAAAAAAGGTTTTACAGAAAATTATCTGCTGTTGAATACAGGACAATTGTTGCCGGTAAATTTCAATTCAAGTCAGCGTGGAGAAATTTTATTGCGGTTTTGAAATCCGGCATCGGTTTTTTCCAGTCAATCGGGCTTATTGTTAAATATCATCCGAAAGTAATTTTTCTTAAAGGTAATTATGCCACGGTGCCGGTGGCTTATGCCGCCAGGATCTTTGGTATTCCGATTTTTGCCCATGAATCGGACGCAATTATCGGCAAAAGCAATAAATTGATTGCCGGGTTTGCCCGAAAACTTTTTGTTTCCTACCCAGCGGAAGTTTTTTCTCATCCGGGCAAAAATTTAGAATATAGCGGAGCGATTTTGCGGTCGGAATATCAGATAAAAACATTTGGCCCGAAAAATCAAGCAAAAAAAATGCCAACAGTTTTGATTCTCGGCGGCAGTCAGGGCGCGCACGCGATAAATGAAATAATTTTCTCGACACTGAAGGAGTTGGTATCCGGTTACGAGATTATCCATCAAACCGGAGTCGTCGATTATAAGAGATCGGTGGAAAAGAAGCGGGAATTGTCAAAAGAGATAGCTGGAAATTATCAGCCCTCGGCATTCATCGAAGATGATTTTCAAGCGATTTCAAAAGCTGACTTGATTATTTCTCGCGCCTCGTCGTCGATTTTTGAGTTTGCCGCTTTCAGAAAAGCGATAATTCTGATACCATATCCATACGCCAGTCTGGATCATCAACTGGCAAACGCCAAATACTTTGCCGATCGCGACGCGGCGATCGTTCTTAACGAAAAGGATTTGTCACCGACGATACTATACTCTGCAATTGCCAAAATTCTCTCATCCGAAAAACGGAAAAAAGAGTTGGGTCAGAAGCTGGGGAAATCAGTGAAACTCAACGGGGAAAGAATAATTAGAGATGAATTAGTCAAGTTTCTTGAAAGATAGTTTTTATATTTTAAATTGAAAATATGTGGTATCACTTAATTGGAATTTCCGGCATCTCAATGCGAGCAATTGCCCAAATATTGGAGAAACAAGGTCATAAGGTTACTGGCTCCGATTTAAAATTGTCCGGTCACAGCGCCGATAATGTGGTCGAAGGTATTGATGCTGTAATATATACTTCAGCTGTTACAGCCGATTCCCCTGGCTGGGTTGAGATTGAGAAAGCCAAAGAGTTGGGGATCAAATTAACCAAACGCGGCGAAATGTTGGCGGAGTTGGTAAAAAATTATAAGGTCATTGCTGTTTCCGGCACGCATGGGAAAACGACAACAACTTCGATGATTGGACTGACATTAATCAAGGCCGGACTTGATCCCTTGATCATCGTTGGTGAAGAGGTTGTCGACTTGGGTGGCGTTGTGCGGTTCGGTGGCGGCGATTGGGCGGTGGTTGAGGCTTGTGAATACGATCGAAATTTTCTTTATTTCCATCCAACCATTACCGTTATCACCAATATTGAAGAGGAGCACCTGGATCATTATCCGGGCGGACTGCCGGAAATCGAGGAAACTTTTGCCAAGTTTGCGTCTCAGACAGTTGATGGTGGTTCTATTATCGTTTGCGCTGACGACAAAAATGCCATGGAAACTGTCAATCAAATTAAAAATGACAAAATTAAAATCATCAAATACGGTTTAGAGAAATCCAATGACATAAATGACTTAGCGTTTAAGTTGTCTCTTCCGGGAGACCATAATCGCCGAAACGCATTGGCTGCGATCGCTGTTGCTTCTGTTTTGAATATTGATAAAAATCTTGTTCAGTCGGCAATTAAAAATTTTCATGGCGCCAACCGACGGTTCCAAATAAAGGGTGAAAAAAACGGCGTAACGGTAATCGACGACTATGGTCACCATCCGACCGAAATTGCCGCCCTGCTCTCCGGCGTCAAAGAGAAATATCCGGAGAAAAAAATTATGGCGGTTTTTTGGCCGCATCAATACAGGCGAACAAAAGATTTCCTTGAAAGATTTCCCCAAGCTTTCGCCAACGCCGACAAAGTAATAATTAAAGAGATTTTTTTCGTTCCCGGTCGCGACAAAATATTGAATGTCTCCGGTCGAGACATTGTCAAGTTAATTAATAAATCCGATCCGGGTAAAGCTGAGTTTATCGACCGAGATGATGAAATTATCAAAAATTTGAAAAAAAATTTGTCTGCGGACTGGGTCTTGGTCACCGTCGGAATTCCACCGATTTATAAAATTGCCGACAGATATTTAAATGAAAATCAGAGATCATGTTAAATGCAAGGGAGTTAAAAGAACATTTTGGTGATAAACTTGAGGAGAACGTCCTGTTGCGTGATTTCACCTCGATGGCTGTCGGCGGTGTCGCCGATTATTTTCTTCGTGTCCAAAAAGTTGATGACCTGGTTGGCGCGGTTTCCTATTTATCAAAAGCCCAAATTCCATATTTTGTTCTTGGTGGTGGTTACAATATTATCGTTTCAGATATGGGTTTTCCCGGAGTGGTAATTAAAAATGAAGTCAAGGACATTGTTTTTTCCGGTGGCAATACCGAGGTGATAGTTGGTTCGGGAGTCGAAATTAGCCGCCTCTTAATGGATGCAGCCTCCCGGGATTTTGGCGGATTGGAATTTCTGTTTGGAATTCCCGGCACAATCGGTGGCTCAGTTTATGGCAACGCCGGCGCTTTCGGTCACGCAATCGGTGACTTTGTAAAATCAGTGACGCTACTGATCCCCGGCGGCGATGATCGCGAATCTAAAATAGTTCGGCATACGGCAAAATGGTTTGAGTTCGGTAATCGGAGTTCAAAATTAAAGGAGTTTAACAAACTCCATCCTTTGACCAACAAACCGATAATTCTTTCGGTTAAACTTCAACTCTGTCAAAGTCGCAAAGATGTCATATTACGTAAAATGCAAGAAAATTTAAAAATTAAAAAGTTATCTCAGCCTTTGGGGGTTAAAAGTGCCGGCAGTTTTTTCAAAAATCCCGGGATCGAAAAGGAGCAATCAGCCGGATTTTTGCTTGACCGTTCGGGCGCAAAACGATTTCGAGTCGGTGATGCGGTAGTTTCTCGACAACATGCCAATTTTGTTATTAACCGTAACAAGGCAACCGCTGATGATATCCGTCGTCTGGCCGGTCAAATGAAAGATGCGGTTCGTGGCGAGTTTCGGACCAATCTCGAAGAAGAAGTCGAATATATCGGTAAGTGGTAATCTCTTACGAAATGGCATTTTTTTAAGTATGATAGTTTTTAGTCAGTTGGCAGGAGAGGAGTTTTGTGCGTTCGAACGAGAAGTACTCTTATTCTAAATATCGCAACACCGATGCCAGACCGACCGGAAGTGGCAAGATTTTTGTCGCACCAAAAGTCAAATATTCTTACAACCCGATAATCAATCTTCCGGCGAAATTTTGGGGCAATATCGGACTGTTGTTTTTGCTACTGGTTGGCGCTTGGTTCATATTTTATTCCAAGTATTTTCGAATAAGCGATATTATTGTCGAGGGCAATTCGCTGGTCTTGTCCGAACAAATTTCCAAAAATGTAAATTTGGGTCAAAATGTTTTTCGTTTCAATATCGCCAGCACCAGAGAAAAAATAATTTCATCAAATCCTATAATTGCCGATGTGGCAATTTATCGTGGTATTCCGAACGCTTTAAAAATCGTCGTTCTCGAGCGCAAGCCGCAGGTGGTTTGGCAATCGGCAGGAAATTATTATCTTGTTGATGATGCTGGAATCGCCGACAAGCAAATTGCGGCAAGCGATTACCCCAACCTGATTCATGTTAGCGATCAAAAAAATATGACGGTTCAAATTGGCGAGCAACTGCTTTCACCAGGTTTTATCAATTTTGCTAAAAATATTCAGGCAAAGTTCTTTGATCAAACAAATATTCATCTTACCGGATATTACATTACCGAGACGACCTTTGATCTTTATGTTCAAACCGATGGCGGTTTTTATGTTAAATTTGACACAACCAGATCGGTTGACAAACAGCTAACCGATCTGAAAGATATTATTGTCGCATATCGTCCGAATATTCATGAATATGTTGATGTTCGAATCAATGGTTGGGCTTATTATAAATAGCTAGAATATAATTTTGAAAGGCGGATGTATGTCTATTGAAATGGAGTCGGAAATTGAAGAGCATTTTGATTTAAGTCCTGAATTATATCCGGATGATATTAGGAAAATATTAAATAATACGGTTGAATTACTTGAAGATTCACGCCAAGGATGCCTAAAAAGACGCGACGAATCACTGGATTTAAGAGGAGTCAGGTCTCCATCAAACTCAGATATGGTAATTGGGGGTGACGTGGCTAAACGTGAAGAACATTTTGCTGATATTCTTCAGGACGCAATTGGTATGATTTTGGGGACTAACCCAGAAGTTGCTCTTAATACGGCGATAAAAGTTTTATCCAAAAAACCGGATATTTACCAGGCTGATATTGAAAGTCTCAGAGGCGAATTATGGGGAATTCAGCACGACAAAGCAGCATAACTCTTTTTTGTTCGGGTGTAAATATTGGTATTTTTAATTGGATAAAATTTGACACAATCAGAAGCTTGTTAAAAATTGTTTTTTTGCTTGCAAAAAATCTGATCTAGTGCTAACATTGGGTCACCACCGACTACAAGGAGGAGATTGCGATGGGAAACCCGGCTGCATATGAAGTCAATGTTATTCAGTCGCCGGAATTTCAGCGCTACGCGTTGGAAGCCGCTAGCAGAGAAGTCGTCAAACTAGTATTGGAGTTGGCTTGTGACCAGATTTGGGGTTTAACCGGTATAGAGTCATGCCCTGAAAATATTGTTTCACAGAAGATACAGTTGACACTTGGGGCGGTACAGCCAGGTAATCATCAAACTCCGGTCTTTATCGTTGTTATTGCCAGTCCAATCGAAGGCTTTGTTTTACCGGATAGATGCAAATCCGAGTATCCGTCCGTCGACGCTTTTTTCGAAGATTTGAATTTGATGTTGAACGCAATCGGTGTTAAGGCGGAAAAGGTGAAATGGGATATTGAAATCGTAGATGATCATGATAAAGGGATCAGAACCATTACAGTTTTGCCGCCAAAGTCCGATGCCGGGTAATCCCCGGCTTTTTTAATTAAGCTTTATGCGATGAAAAATGATATAATCGTTCCATGAGTAAAGCCTGGCAGCTAAAACCGAAAAAGTATGATGATGTCATAGAACAGCTACTTTTTAATCGCGGAATAATTGGTGAAAGTGTCGAGAAAAAAGATCTTGAGCTATTTTTAAATCCTAACTTTGACCGGGATTTTTTTGATCCGGAGCTTTTGCCGGATTTCAAAATTGCAATTTTACGGATTTGTCAGGCGGTTGAAAATAAGGAGAAAGTTGGGATCTATGCCGATTATGATGCCGACGGAATTCCAGGTGCGGCGATTCTTTACAAAAGCTTAATTGCTTTGGGATTGGAAGCCGAGGTTTATATTCCCGCGCGATCAGATGGTTATGGTTTTAATCAATCTGGTATTGACCATTTAATTTCCACCGGCTGCAAATTAATTATTAGTGTTGACCTTGGAATCAGAGAGATTAAATTTTCAGAGCGGATACTCGAAAAAAAAATCGACTTAATAATCACTGATCATCACGAACCGGGCGATGAATTGCCTCTGGCACTGGCAGTGGTCAATCCGAAAAGACTCGACTCAAAATATCCCTTTCGCGAACTTTGCGGCGCCGGAGTCGTTTACAAAATAATTCAGGGGCTGGCGAAAGTATATCCGAAAGTTATCAATGAAAAATTCTTAAAATGGAATTTGGATTTAGTCGCAATCTCAACAATCTCCGATGTTGTACCGCTTGTTTCTGAAAATCGAATTATTGCAAAATACGGTTTGAAAGTTTTGGTCAAAACTAAAAATATCGGTTTACAAGAATTATACAAAATCGCCGATATTGATCAAAATAAGATTGACACTTACACTGTCGGTTTTCAAATTGGTCCAAGAATTAACGCTCCCGGACGACTCGATAGTGCCAGGGAATCATTTATTTTGCTAACAACATTGGATAAAAATCAAGCTTATAAATCGGCGAAATATCTCCAAAATCAAAATGAAAAACGCCAAGTTGAAATGGAGGAAATTTTCGAATCGGCATCAAAGATAATCGATAGAGAAAAATTGGCTGACGGGAAAATCATTATTGTAAAAAAAATCGGTTGGCAAAAAGGCGTTATCGGTCCGGTTGCCAGTCGACTGGTAGAGAAGTATTTTCGACCGACAATTATTTTATCTGAAACTGCCGGAGTCTTGGATGGTAGCTGTCGCAGTATTTCCGGTTTTGATATTACCAAGGCCCTGTCATTTTGTGAAAAGTATCTTTTGGGTTTTGGCGGTCACGCCGGAGCGGCCGGTGTTCACATGAAATTGGACAATTTCCAAAAATTTTTTACTGCGATGATGAAGTATGGTGAAAAAAATATCTCAGAAAAACGGCTGCTACCAAAAATATCAATTGACCTTGAACTTGATAAAAATAAAATCGGTATCGGTCTATTTAAAACTCTTGGAGAGTTGGAACCATTCGGTTTAGGCAATCCCAGACCGTTTTTTTTAACAACAAATATTAAATTATTAACTCACCGATTGGTCGGTCGAGAAAACAAACATTTGCAACTAAAATTCTCCAATGGAATTTCTGAAATAAAAGGGGTAATATTTAATCACGATATCGATTTGAAAAAAATCTCTTCTGGCGCAAATTACGATATCGTTTATCAGCCGGGTCTAAACTTTTGGAATGGAAAAAATTGGATTGATTTAAGAATTATCGATATTCGACCAAGAGCGGAGTCAGATGAAATCATCAAAGGATAAAACAATTTTTGTTTGTGAAAACTGCGGCAATGAATATTCGACTTGGGCCGGTCGTTGTTCGGCTTGCGGCGAATGGAATACTTTAAAGGAATTTAAAACCGCCGCCACCGGGTCATCATCGGCGGAAAAAATTATCGCCAGTAAATTGGCCAGTTTTTCAATTACGGCAAAAACCAGAATTAAAACCGGCTTTTTTGAAGTTGACCGAGTTTTCGGTGGTGGGATCGTTGACGGCTCGGTGATTCTGCTCGGCGGCGAACCGGGAATCGGAAAATCAACACTACTGTTGCAAATTGTTGATAATTTACCAAAGACACTTTATATCTCCGGTGAGGAATCCGGCCAGCAGTTAAAACTTCGAGCTGATAGGTTGGGGCTTTTGGGCAAAAACATCGATGTTACCAGCGCTGTTGATATTGCTTCTCTGGAAGCGGCAATCTTGGAAAATAAACCGAAAATAATTGTCGTCGATTCAATACAAACAGTAATTGACTCAAGAGTTGCCGGCACTGCCGGCAGCCAAATTCAAATCAAGGAGTCCGGTTTGGTTTTGCAACAATTGGCAAAAAAACATGATGTTGCAATCATCATCGTCGGTCATGTGACGAAAGAGGGGACGGTTGCCGGTCCGCGGATGCTTGAGCATTTGGTTGATGTTGTGGTCTATCTGGAAGGTGAGAGAAGTCATGACGCCAGAATTTTGCGAACGGTGAAAAATCGTTTTGGCAACACCGATGAGATTGCGGTCTTGAAGATGGGTGAAAAAGGTTTAGAGGAAATTAAAAATCCCGGAGCTTTTTTCCTTTCTGAGAGCGACAATTTACCCGGCAGCGCAACCACCGTATTACTCGAAGGATCGCGACCACTTTTGGTTGAAATTCAGGCGCTAACGACGCCGACGACATTCGGTTATCCCAGACGAACGGCGTCCGGATTGGATTTGAATCGACTGAATATCATCATCGGAATCTTGACCAAGCGTGCGGGGATAAATTTGGGTAACCAAGACGTTTATATCTCCGTCGCCGGTGGACTTTCGGCTCGCGAACCGGCGGCCGATCTGGCCGTTGCTCTGGCAATTGTTTCATCTTACAAAAATAAATTGTTGCCGAAAAAATCAGTATTTTTCTCTGAAATTGGACTTACCGGTGAACTAAAAAAAGTTATGGCTGCTGACAAACGAAAAAAAGAGGCCGAGGCCTTAGGCTACAAAGTTTATTCGAACTATAAAAACATTAGCGAGGCGTTGGCAAAAAATTTGTTCTAAAAATAGTCATTGAGGAAAAATCAAAGTGTTGTCTTGAAGGTGTAATCATTAGAACTGACGATGTCGTTGTTGGAATCAATGGAAACAACGCGGAAATGATAGGTTGTGTTTGGGGTTAGGGCGGTTAGACCGGCTGAATGATTAGTTGATAGTGCCGGATTTTTTGAAGTCGACAAAACATAATCGTTGTAATTGTCATGGGAAATTGTATCGTAGAAAACTTGACTTGTTCCACCGGAAGAAGTGACCCAAGCGACTGTCGCGCCGGAACTTGAGATGCTACCGGTGGAGACACCGGAGATTGTAAAATCACTGTTGACAGAGAAAAAGGAAACTTCATGGGAGTCGGTTGTGCCGTTGACTCCGGTAGCGACGACCTTCAACACATGCCGGCCGGAAGCAACGGTGTTAAAATCGAAAGTTACCGAATATGGTGAGCTGCTATCGGACCCAACCGAAACATCATCAATAAAAAACTCAACTTTTTGTGTGTCTGCCGGCGCCAGAGTTGATGCAGTTAGGGCTGTACTGCCACTGACAGTTTGATCCGCAGTCGGTGAATTGATTGAAACTACGATACTTGGACCGATGTCGCATGTACCGGCCGGTTGCGGGTTGTACAACCCGGCAGCGACTGCCCAGGCATGAACCGGACCCTCCCAAGCCGAATTATCCGGTCGCTCCGAGTGGACATTGGAGAAAATTTTTGTGTCAACCAAACTGTCCGGTGTACCGTCCGGTGCGACCAGGCCGTTGGATTTGCAAACTCGAACGACGACATTGACATCATCAGGTTTTGTCGGCAGCTGCCATGAGGCGAAAATGTCGGTTGTGGTTTCTTTCGAATAGGCGGTCGGCAATTTGCTTGAGTATTTTTCGACCGTTACGGTTTGGATTCCAGCCGGGGCGACAAATTGATCTACCGGCTTACCGGCCATTTCCGTCGCCATAAATTGATGGAATATCGGAGCGGCAACAACCACACCATCAGCACCGGAGGACATTGGATGGTTATCATCATTACCAACCCAAACACCAACGGCCAGCGTTGGAGTATATCCGATTGTCCAGGCATCGCGAAAGTCGGTTGTTGTTCCGGTTTTGGCGGCGACCGGTCGGTCAGTAAATTTCAACGCCGTGTTGGTACCGAAAACCATTGATCTTGAATTATTATCACTCATAATATTTTGCATTTCGTAGGCGATTTGCGGGTCAATTGCTTGTTTGCCTTTATCATCCACCGGTTTGTATTCGTAGACTGTTTTGCCACCACTATCAACAACCTTCAGCATGGTGTGAATGTCGTGATGGTTACCGTTGTTGGCGAAGGTTGCAAAACCGTTGGTGTGCTCTAAAAGTGATACTTCACCGACGCCAAGACCCAACGAGTCGCCATAACGATCCGGCTGATTAAGCGAGGTGATACCCATGTCGGAAGCGGTGGTTAAAATATTGTTGATGCCGATCAGGTCGGTGGTTTTGACCGCCGGAATATTTAGCGAATTGGCAATTGCTTGACGAATTGTTATCGGTCCGCGATTTTTTCCATCGTAATCATGCGGTGTGTAATTACCGCCGAAAGTTGTTGTCAGATCGAACAAGACCCTACTGGGTGAAAAATCGCTTCGTTTGAATGCGGTGGCATAAACGTATGGTTTAAATGACGACCCCGGCTGTCGGAGTGCAGTGGCGACATTAAAGTTGCCTTCATTGGCGGTGTCAAAGAAATCTTTTGAGCCGTCCATCGCCAAAACTTCGCCGGTTTTCGGATCAATCGCCACCAATGCGCCGTTTGAACCGCCATATTTTGTCACTTTCGCCATTCCGGCAGAAACCGATTGTTCGGCGACTTTTTGTTCGTTGTAATCCAGCGTTGTGTAAATTGATAAGCCTTCCTTTTCAACTCTCTGTTCGCCAAATTGTGTCGCAGCTTGTTCCAAAACATACATTGAAAAATGTGGCGCCAGTATTGACATTTTTCGCGGTTGAACAATCGTTCCAACGGTTGTCGTATCCTCTTTTTTCGCCGCATCAGCCTGATCTTTGGTGATGTATTTCATTTTGACCATTTGATCGAGAACGTAATTTCGGCGAATTATCAATTTGTCGGTGTGAGTGCCGTAAGGCGAATAGTATGTCGGTGCCTGCGGGATTGCCGCCATTGTCGCCGATTGGGCCAGGTCTAAATCTTTGGCCGATTTGTTATAGTACATCTGCGATGCCGCTTCGACTCCGGCCGCTTGGCCGCCGTAAGGAATTTCATTCAGATACATGGTGAGTATTTGGTCTTTGGAATACATAAACTCCAATTCGATCGAAAGAATCGCTTCTTTGATTTTTCTTGAGATTGTCTGATTGGAGTAAAGTAAAGCGTTTTTGACATATTGCTGAGTAATCGTCGAACCACCCTGTGTTCCCGTACCGATATGGAAGATGTCGCGAATCGCCGCTCTGGCAATGCCTTTAAAGTTGATACCATGATTTTGATAGAACGATTGATCCTCAACCGAAACGGTTGCATCTTTAATATTTTGCGGAATTTGATCTGAGGTAACCAGAGTACGCTTCAAATCACCGGTTTCGTAGAGCAAAAGACTGTTCCGATCATAAATTTTTGTCGATTGAGACGGTTGCATCTGGGCGATTTTTGCCGGTGTCGGCAAATCCTTGGCATACCAAGCGAAAACAATTGAAATTGACAACAAAACCGCCAAGAGTGTAAAGCCCAAAACTTTAAACAGCCTTTTTTTATCAAGCGGTTTGCGTTTTTTCGGCTTGCCTGACTTCGAACGCAAGCTCAACGGGTTTTTGAATCCGAATTTTATTGCCATATTTTCCTCTTCTATTTACATTATAATCGTTTGTCAGTATGATGTAAAATAGTTAATTCTAAATTACTAAAGTCACAATAGTTTAGACTAAACCATCGAATATTGTCAAGGACTATGGTAGAAGAAATAAAAAATCAATTCGAAGCGGCAATCAAATCTGCCGGATTCACTATCCCGTCAGATTTTGAATTATCATCTCCACCAAGCGATCAACTTGGTGATTTTTCTACCTCGGTTGCACTTTCAATCGGATCGAAGTCCAGCAAAAATCCCAAGGAAATCGCCGAGAAAATTATCAAGCATCTGAAATCCGATCAAATAAAAAGTTCGGAAATTGCCGGTCCTGGATTTATTAATATCAAACTTGCCGATTCGTTTTTCCAGAAATATTTGGCTTCGGTTCTTGCCAGCGGCGCCGATTTTGGTAAAAGTCAAGTTGGTAAAGGTCAGAGGGTTTTAGTTGAATTTATCTCCGCCAACCCGACCGGTCCGCTGCATATCGGAAATGCTCGCGGCGGCCCGATTGGCGAAGTAATCTCTAATGCTTTTTCCTGGCTTGGATATCATGTGGAAAAAGAATTCTATGTCAATGATAGCGGAAATCAAATTCAGAAGTTTGCCCAAACTTTGGCCTACTATTATACAATCAAATCCGATCCGAAATTTCATTTTCCCGAGGCCGGTTATCCGGGTGATTTTCTCAAAGAGCTGTCAGAAGAGATTCAGCATGAATACAAAAAGGAGTTGTTGGAACTCCGCGATGACAAACTTTCGGATTTTTTTGCAAGAGTGGGACTGGAAAAAACCATTCGCCGAATTAAAGAAGATATCGCTGCCCTGGGAATCACATTCGATCGTTTTGTCTATGAAAGCGATTTTCTAAACTCCGGTAAAAGTATGGAGATTGTGGAGAAACTGAAAACTGATGGTCATACCAATGTTCGCGAAGGCGCGCTCTGGTTTACATCCAATGACTTGGATCCGAACGATCGCGAAACGGTACTTTTGCGCTCTGATGTCAATAAAACTCCGACATACTTCGCATCCGATATCGCTTATCACAAAGATAAATTCGACAGAGGAAATGAAATCCTAATTGATATTTGGGGCCCTGGTCATCACGGACACATTCCTAGGGTGAAAAGTGCGATGAAAATTTTGGGTTATGATGAAAACAAATTGCACATTTTTCTCTATCAGAATGTTAAATTGAAAAAAAACGGGGAAGCGGTACAAATGGGGAAACGGCTGGGAAATTTTATTAACATTGCTGATTTAATTACCAAATTGAGCGTTCCGGCCGATGTCTTTAAATACATGATAATTTCTCAATCGCCATCATCGATTATCGATTTTGATTTGGAGCTGGCCCTGGAGCAATCGGAAAAAAATCCGGTCTACTACTTACAATACGCCTATGCCAGAATCTGCAGTATACTGCGAAAAGTTCCGACAAAAGAGCAAGAGGCGCTGGAAAAAATCGCCAACGGGCAGGGGAGTATCAAACCATCAGACCTGGAGAATCTTAAAGACAAAAAAGAGATTATTCTAATCAAAACTTTGGGAGAATTTTCCACCGCCATTGAAAAGGTGACCGATGATTTTCAGGTTCAGGCGCTCCCCAACTTTACAGCCGAAGTTGCCAGAGCGTATCACAATTTTTATACTAACTGTCAGGTACTGTCAGATGACAAAAAGTTAACTCGCTCTCGCCTGCTTTTGATTTTGGCCACCAGAAATGTGCTAAAAATTTCCCTAACGCTGATGGGAATCAGCGCACCGGAGAAGATGTAGCTCTCCGACAAAAAAAGCAGCCCAAGTGGGCTGCACGGTGAAATTCAAATAACTAACTGAAGGTCAGGCATTCTGTCAGGTTAATGCCGCCTTTTTCGATTGCCAGTTGATTTAACTCCTCCATGTCCTCGGGTTTTATCAGACCATTCTGAAGATATTCTTGTCTAAAGTCAGACAAAAGTCGGGGTTGGTCCTCCCCTTCAAAGTGGATGGCTGCAACGATGACGATATGAGACGCATGTTTTTCAGCATGCGGGATAGTTCCGATAAATACATGTTTGACTGCGTAATGATGCCAACTACCTTGATTTTCAAAGTCACTACCAGGCCCGATGTCAGGAAGATAGGGCAATCGGTCGGCCGCGACATCTATTCCGGTCCAAAACCAAATCTCATTCGGATCGCCGTTTCCGGCGTCATAGGCAATCAATCTGGCAAAACCGTCTGCCACTCCTCGAAAACCAACTGGTTTGATACCAGTCAGATATTTATACATCTTGGCATCATCTCCGTTTCGCAGGTTGTGTCGTCTCTATCTTTTTGTACCGCAAAATCAATGGGAAGTCAAGACATCTTGGCTATGTGAAGGCCCGTCGGCTTAAATATCCAACTCGAAAACTTTGGTTCCGGAGATCAGCCAAAGTTTTTTTAATTTTTCATTAACGGCAAAAGTTGTTAGCGCTAAATTGCTGTCCATAACAAACTGTTTTTGATAGACGCCGAGTTTCGTAAATTGTAGGACTCGATTAGCGGCGCTGTCGACAATATAAATTGAATTTGAACTTTGATCGGTAAATATCTTTTTCGGAGAGGTAATTTTCGAATCCGGTGTTGGAAGCGCTGAAAGGGCAAAAGTGCTGTCCTCAACCGATTTGGCAATTTTTATCGCTGAGCCGTCGTTTTTTAATACAAAGACATTGCCGTCAACCGCCAGGTCGAGACTATCTTTCAAGGAAACCGCTTGTTTTGTGACATACAGGGAGCCTTTTGAGTAGCTGCCGGCGGAAAGTGTATGTTTCCAAATTTGACCATTGGTGCCGTCCAATAAATAGATATTTGATGAATAAGTCGCGATTGCACTTGACTTTTCCCAACTGCCACCGGTTACGACGACAGGGGTGGAGATTGATTTTGAACTGATATCGAGCTTTGCGACTGCCGGCAAATCAGTTAATATCAACAGAGAATTGTCACTGTCATTATATGTAGCGTCAACAACTTTCCCGAGTTTGTTATTAATTTGACCGTAACTTTCAGCGGTTTTTGCCCGGGTATCATATTCGGAAATTTTGCCGTCGGCAGTGATCGAAAAGAGGCTGGCGCCAACGGCGTAAACAGCTGTCGAATTTGTCGAAAGTGAGAATGTCGGAGTGGAATTCCCGACGATTCTGGTTGCCGAATTTAAACTATCCAACTTTGCTTGGATTTGGGCCAACAAATTTTTTGCTTCATCGGCTATCGCCGGAGTTCCGGTTGCTTTTGTCGCGGCATCACGGGCGGAGATTAATTCATCCTTGCCGGCGGATTTTTTCAAGCCCAAGTCATCCAAGGCTTTCGAATACATACTCCGGGCCGCGTCCAGACTGGTTAAGTTTTGGCTGGAAGTGGTAATATTCTGATTTTTTTTGCTGTTGATTTGAATTTTGACGAAACCGATTATTAAAAGTATGACAACGATCGTTATATAAAGGTATTTTCTATTTTCCGGTTTTGTCAGCGCCTTGGCCCACAAAAGCAGGTTGGCGAAAAAATATTGCAGATATGACAGAAATCCCGAAGATTTCTTCGACCGCGAGTTAAAATGATTGATTTTCGGAACGCTGCCGAATCGCTCGGTTAGCGGTTGCAAGCTCTTGCCGGAGGAGTTTTTTATTCGGCCGCCAACACTTTTGGCACCGGCGGAGATTTTCGGCTGAATTTGTTTGACCCAAAATTCAGCGAACTTTCTGGCCCCCCGGCCGCTGGCTTTTGCCCCAAAATCCAAGCCTTTAAAAAACAGTTTTGTGTAATGAATCGGCGCTGAATCGGGAATATCATCCAAGAGAATAATTTCCGGTTTGTCATCATCTATTTGATCAGATTTCCCATCGGCTAAATCGAAAATCATCAAATTTACGTCCTTTATTTTTGATCGGCGCAAATTTTTAGTAATTTCAGCAATCACTTCCCGGTAGTTCAGTGTGCCAAACATTTGTCTCAGGCGATCAAGCGACAGATGAGAATAAAGCTGACTATTGGCGATTATCACTTTATCGTCGGCGGCGACACTGCCGTCAATTATCGAAATAAAAGTTTTTAACGGATGGACTTCATCGCCATCAACCGGCTTTTCGGTTATATGAGAAATTTTATTGCCACGGAACAGATAGCCGGAAATATTGCCGGTTTGGGAAAAAACCAACTCGTTATCGGAGATTAAACCGACAATGGCGTTTAATTTACCGACCCATTCGTGTTCGCCGGACTGTGACAGCTCACCGAGTGCGGCATTGATCTTTTTAATTACAACTTCAAAGCTCTCGGTTTTATCACCGTCGCCCTGCCAATCATCACCGAGTGTTCTGACAATGGCATTTTTAATTTTTTCGCCATCAACCCAAGGTGTATCAATTTCAATCAAATAAAAAAATCTGTCCTGTGAGTCCGCAGGTTCGATTGTTCCAACAAAGAGAAATCGCTCCTTGTGCTTTCCCTTGGTCGCAATTTGCCCAATTCTAGCTACAAGATTTTTATCTGACATTTCCGTATTATTTTTCCTATTCGTATTTTTGTAGGAGTTATGTCTATATTCTAGCAGATTTTTTCAAAATCAAGCAAGAGAAGGAAAAAAAATTGCAATTTATCGGAGTTTTGATACTATAAAAGCGAAGGTCCGACATCAAGCCATAAGGAGCGATGAAATGGCACCCAAGCTGAGGAAGCTGAATCCATTCGTCGAACTCTTGATTGGAGCTTTTCTGATATGCGTTGGGTTGCTTTTGATGGGCAATAACTGGAAAGGAACTCTCTGCGAGTTTGGATCGGCAATCGGTTTGGTTGTTGGTTTAGCTGGTTTATTTTTCATCAGCTGTCTTGTCAAAGATTGGTTCTTTGAATATCGGCGCCGGCGCGACTATACCGCTGGCAAAACAACTTCTCGACCAAACGAATAGCTTCTTCGCGGCGGTTGCAACTAACCACCGCTTTTTTCATATCAGCCGAAAAATCTTGAAAAATTTCAGCCAATCTGATATAAATTAGTCACGCCGACAACACGCGCAGGGAGAGATGATGGATGGAAGAGACACTTCGGATTTTGCTTTTTGGTTGCCATTCGATTTTGGTTCCCCGTCAGATTGCTGGCATTAATACCGAGGTTCAAGGTAGTGACAAAGATTGGTCGGGTTCAGACGCCAAATACACTTTCCCACCGAGCGAGCGCACATTATTGCCGGTCCTAACCGATAACTTTGATTTCGGAGTCATCGGCAACAATGCGGGGCTTGGTGTTCTAAAGGCCCAGTTGGTGCCAACCGGATTGCGGTATAAGTTTATTATCGTTTGGAACGTTTGTCCGGGCAACAATGAAGGACTCTACACTTTGCTCGGTTATCAACACTTTAGCGCCAGAGAAGGATTGAGCCATAAGCTCGAGGAACTTTGGGCGGAAAGACAATTAAATTCGAGTTAGTTTTATCATTTTTCCCAAGCGGTGGCCGAAGTTGGTCGCCGTTTTTTTATAACACCTGGAAAATCATCCGAAAAACATTGACAGTGCCAGAATATTCTGTCACAATGTTGGTGAGATCTCGACTCATCCAGAGGAAAGGCAGGTGTTGGGGATGCGAGTTAGTGTCGACGATCACCATGCTCGTTTGGATAGATGCAAGGATTTGATCGGGAAGGGATCAACTAAAGAAGAAATTGCCTTAGATTTGGGCGTTCGCCTTGGTACGATAAGGGACTACATCAGGACATTGGGGATGAAAGTTGCCAGTGTGCCAACTCGCAAAAAGCCGGTTAGATGCAAGACGGCTAGACGATTGAAGTTAGAGGAAGCAATCATTGCCGGGATTGATGCCAATCTGACTTTGAATGCGATCGGTCTGCTCCTTGACATCAGCCGCGAAAGAGTTAGACAGATAGTTGATGAGATGAAAGAAGAGGGAATTCTCTCAGCTGATTTTACCAATGCGGTTACCGCCTACGAAGCTGCTAGAAGATCAGGTCTGTCCCATGACAAAGTCTATGATGCTTGTAAATATGGGCTGGTCAAATGTTTCAAGGCCTATGGTGGAAAGGGTGTACTTTATCGGATCTTACCATCAGAACTTGAAAGTCTTGCCTTGGCTGTTGAGCTGCTAAACCAAAAGTGCTGTCCGGTTTGCCGGAAGTATTTTCATCCTGTGCCGAAATCGGGATACAGGGGATGTTGTTCCTCTATTTGTTCCAATCAAAGATACAAGGAAGTTCGGAAAGCTGAAAAGAGGAAAGGGATCTGTAATCCCAACTGCTTGGCGATGAAAATCAAGGCGAAATTGCCTAAACCCGACGGGTCCTGGTTGAGTCTGGCTGAAGCAGTGGCCAAATACAATGTGACCGATATACGGTTTAGACATTTGGCTGACAATGGTGTTCTCGCTACCAGAGATCATCCGACAAAGATTTCGAAAGGGAAACCGGTAAAGCAAGTTTCTGGCAATCAAGCCGAATTTATCAGCCAAGTTTACCACGGGGAGATCGATTTGGAGCAATTGCCAATTGCAACATTCTAGCGGTGGCCGCCGTGGCCGCCGTTTTTTTTAATCTTTACATTGGAGTATCTATTTGCTAATATCCAATTAGATAGAAGATAATCCTCCAAAGGAGCGTGGTTGACGTGGGTGCTTGTCACTCTCTTATTACGCTCGCCGGTGCAATTTCTGTCGCAAGATTACCGTTTGTCGAAATCATCAGATCCGCCATGCTAACTTTGCCGGCAATTACGACTGGTGATCCCGAATTGAAGAGAGCTGCACTTGAGTTTTTTGAGACCAGCGTTATGTTGTTTGCCTTGCAAACCGGTGAGCTGGGAACCGACATTGTCGATCAGCTCTTAGATGCAATCTCCGATTACGGAGAAAACAAAAATGCTGTTCTGGAGCGACTGTTGGGGCAAATCGTTCGCTGGGATCTTGCCAAAGGTATTGCGTTGTGTAGACTTTCGCAGTTTGGTTTGATTCAGAGCGGTGACTCATTGTGAGCCGCCGCATTTTTTTTAAAGCCCAAAAATATTGACATTGGTGATTTTTGTTGATAACTTTTCATTAGTCGTACGATGACTAGAAAAGGGGGCCGTGAAATGTTCGACGGTTTCAGCGGGCTGCTTCATTATCTTGGGAAATACACTGGCAAATTATCGGAGAGCGATCGGGTTGAATTGCGTCAGAAGATTCGGCTCTCAGCAATCTCTGCTCGGGACTATTTTCGCTTCAATTCCACAACCGCTGATATTTATTTTACTGCACTTGCAGAAGCTGCCAAAGAATTTGGCTTGGAATATGATCCGTTTGTCGAGGGGAAAATGGCTGCTGATTTGGCGCCGGTTAAGTTATTGGATCGGCTTACTGCCGGTCAGATCGGCTCAGTCTCTGACCCCGAAGTTGTCGGTTTGAAAAAATTCCTCCTAGAATATGCGAGACAAATTAATCTAGCTGGATAGTAAGATCTCGCTAGAGACTGTCTGAAATCAGAGAGTTACAATTAGCCAAGCGGTGTCCAATTGGATTGCCGCTATTTTATTTAGTTCTTCTTATAGTTCCCATAGTCGCCTTGATTTTCATTGCGATCGCCATTTTTAAGTAAAGTGGCGCCAATTTTGAATTTTCGAATTTTACCCTCGGCATCAAGAAATTCCTCTTTGTTTGATTTTTGGTAGAAATCCAAAAGTTCAGCCGAAAGAATATCTTTCAGTACCGACAAATCCAACTGGTTGTTTTTTATCGTCTCGGTCAAAGTTTGATTTTCCGGCATACTGAGAAGCTGATCCTTAATCGCTTTCTTCTTCAGATTAGCGGTTTTTGCTTCGTCTTGGGCTTGAACATACTCCAAATCGTTTTCCAACTGTTGTTTAATCGCGTCCTTGGCGGCTTTAATCTCCGCTTGATTTTTTTCCAACTCGGCGATTCTTGCCTGAATTTGTGAATTCTCCATAATTATTTCTAGTTAATGATTGATAAATGAAATTGCAACAGTTTATGGCTTGCCATTAGCTTAGGCGCAGTTTACAGCCACTCAAAGTTTTCCCTAAAAACTGATATTTGTTGGCCGATTTGCCATAACTTTCGCCAAATTTTGTATCCGATCTTAGCATAGCACTTTGCGCTCGGCTGATAAACCGTTTCGGTCTCAAGTTTTCAGTTTGAAACTGTTTTTTTCAGATTTCTTCCCAAATCTGACCGCCAACACCATGTTCTATAATCAGGTCGATGGTCGTAAATTGGATATGAAGATCGTCCGGATTGTCCTCGTCCTCCAGCAATCTTTTGGCCATCCGTTTCGAATAAATCAAGGTCGGGAGGTTGGGACAGACGATCATAATCGTTGGGAAGGTTTTGTTAATTTCATCCCACTCGTAGCCATTGTAAAGCTCGATGAAATTTTTAACCTGTCGCCTGATCGAAAAGCGAGGTAGAGTCGGCGCTATTAGGGCAAAAAGAAAGTAGTCTGATTTTGTTCGATTGCCGGTTTTCTTTTTCTTCAGTCTCTTAATCACCAGATCGGTTTTGTACTGCGATAAAAAGTTAAAACGGTATTCGGGATCGGCCAGGTCGGTGGAAGTGGCAACCAAATAACTAAGCTCATATTCTTCCTCGGACTTTCGGCTTTGAATTGCCGCAGCTTTGAGATCCAAAACGATTTTGCCGACAAGAATGGATTTTTCAATAAAGTCATTTGAGCGGTCTTTGAGCCGATAGAATGTTCCAAGTACCTCCAGCGAACAATCAACCTGGGTTTTTAGAAATCTTATGCCATTTAACCCCAGATAGTAGATCGCCGGCTTGGTATTTTCTCCAAATTTATTCGAGTAAATTCGATTAAGGAAGTCTTTTTGTCTTAGGTCGCCTAACCAATCGTTGACTCTTTTGTGGTATTTATGATTAAGGAAGATTTGAATTTGTTTTCGGTTTAGGAATTTGTATTTATAGAGCAGTTTGAGTATTTCTTGTTGTTTTGTAGTTATCTTGTTAGCCATGGTTTCTTGGATTAGTTTTTTCGTTTGCGTATTTACCGTTATTACCTACACCGACCAAACCTATATTTGTGAAGGTAGATGACACAAATCTTCTATATTTAATATCAAATTAGACAGATTTTAGTATCAGCTCGCTGATACAATAATGCCGGCGATTTTTTAGCCTGTTTCAGCCTAATAAAAGATTTAAGAGCTGAAGTTGTTAGACTTGGTCGGGGTGACCTGACTTGAACAGGCGACCTCGCGCACCCCATGCGCGCGCGCTACCAACTGCGCCACACCCCGAAAGTTCCACCCGACGATAAATTGGACTTATGATATATAAGTGGGCGCCTCAGCTGAAAAATCACGGTTAATCAGCAATATTGAACCAACCTTTATCTCATCTTGCGATGAGATATCAGCGTCCGGACTCGCCGAAGCGAGACGGAGCCCGATGTAAAATAAATTGTGGTCCAATTTATAAAATCGGATAGAACAAAATTATCGTAGCAAAAAAATATAATTACTTATAGTCGGAGAGATATTAAATACCCCGGGTTTAGGTCGCAGGTGACATAACAGCCGATTTACTCTGTCTGCGGCTATGTTATTTGTTTCGGCCTTACGGGCATGAGTTTTTCTGTTATAAAAAAAAGCCCGAAATAGTTGCTAAATTATCCGAGGCGACTTTACTTGTCTTCTTTATTTGCCGTGCGCAAACAACGGGTGCAAAGAGTTGTACCCGCGACTTTTTGTAAATTTGGTTTGAAAAATCTTTTGGTGTGCCGTTGCGAGTGGGAAACATTCGAGCCGACAACTTTGGATTTTCCGCAAATTGAGCAGATAGCCATTTTTTTAAGAATTATGAATTATGAGCTATAAGTTATGGCTGATCCGTTGACCCGTAGCTCATAACTGACAAATCGTGATTCAAAATAGTATTAAAACATGCTACAATACTCTCATATGTTAACAGAAATAAATAACTAAATCAAGATGTTTCTATTGAATTTGATTTCACAACCGGTTTTTGCCATCTCCGCCATTGTCGGCCTGCTTTTGGCGATTACCTTTCACGAATTCGCCCATGCTTGGATGGCGAATTATTTAGGCGATCCGACAGCAAAAAATTTAGGTCGGCTGACACTAAACCCGTTTAAACACTTGGATCCGTTGGGGACGCTGTTTTTGCTCGTTGCCGGCTTTGGCTGGGGAAAACCGGTGCCGTACAATCCGAGTAATTTAAAATCCGACGCCGATGAAGTCAAAGTCGCACTCGCCGGAGTTACCGCTAACTTAATTTTGGCGCTAATTTTGGGCATTCCGCTGCGGATTGCGACGGCGATGCATGTCGCAATCGACTCAAATCTTTGGCTCTTGGCAGTGGAAATTTTGCTTGAAATGAACTTGGTGTTGATCGCCTTCAATATCATTCCGATTCCACCACTTGACGGCTCGAAGTTGATTTTCCCTTTCATTAGCTTTGATGCCAGAGTAACCTTTGAACGTTTTGGCCCGATAATACTATTAGGACTGATTATCGCCAGTAATTTTTTCGGCTCGCCGTTTTTGGTCAGCTTTATGGAGCCGATTATTCGAGTTCTGTCCTTTGTGGCCAAAGGAACTTATACCGCGATCTTCTAGATCGCAATTTTCAATTATATATATATATTTCCAAATTTGGGCGGTTTTTTTGAATAAAAAAAAGCCGGTGGCCACAATGTCGTGGTCACCGGTGTGTTGCGTGTGTTGCGTGGGGTTTGGGCCCAGGCTACTTCTTGGGCAGGGTCAGGCCGTACTTGGCGGCCAGCGTACTGGCCGAGGCCGCGAAGGCCTGCCTGCGCATCTCCGGAATGATGGTCTTGGCCTTGATGGCCTCGACCCGGGCACTCAGTGCCCCGGTCGCCGACTTCACCTTGTCGACGTCATCGTTCAGCAGCCCGGCCAAGATGGCCTGTGCCGCCTCCCGCGACTCCTTGTCGGCCTGCTTCGTGTCGACCTCGGTCCAGGCGGCCAGGGCCGCGTCGGCCATGGCCTCAACACTGTTGGTGAAGCCCGAGATCTTGTCCGCCGCGATGGTCTCGGCCTTGGGCCGAGAGACAACTGCGTGGTAGTAGCCCGAGATCCAGTCCGTCGTGTTGTCCTTCCCCGCCGACTGGCGAGAGACGCTGACGCGGATGATCATGCCCGGCACGGGCGTCACATCCTGGCGGTCCATCCCGCCCGTGGTGAAGGGGATGATGAAGACCGACTCACCCTCAATCGGGTGTCCCTCACCGTCGTTGGTGTCGCCGCGGGTATCGACCCCGACGTACTCAACAACGGTTCCGAAGCCGATCGGCTTCTGGTTCCTGTCAACCCGAACCTTGTCGAACTCGACAAGTGCGATGAAGCGCTTGCGCGGGGCGTTGAAATCCTCGACATCGAAGTTCTCCTCAGTTGCAGGAGTCTCCTCATCTGCAACTCCGGCTGCGACCAATCCAGCGGCTAAGGTCGTCATCTTTGAACAACCGTCCTTTCGATTGGCGACTGTACGACGAGTTTTTTACAATGACAACAAGATTGTAGCATATAATAAAAAAAATGTCAATACCATTTAGCATTTTATTGCAATTTGGTATTGACATTCGGTTGGCGCCGTTCTGGCGCTTAGATTACGATTGGTTCGTTATCGGAGACGATTAAGACGTCGAGCTCCGGGTTTGTTGAATGGACTGCCTTGCCGAGTTGCACTCGGCTTGGCCGATCGCCGTGAATTGGCATCAACCTTTGGGGTTGAATCGTTTCGGTCGCTCTCTTCAAGCCATCAATCATCTCATGACCGGAAACGTGAATCTCCGGAGACTCTTTCGTTGTGATGACCTCGCAACCGATGGTTTTGATTCTTGATACCATCAGTTCAATATTCACGTCATTCCCGGGAATCGGATTTGACGCAATAATCACAACGTCGGACGGCTGAAGTTCAAGCCAATCGCTTTGTCCAAGGGAGGCTTTGTTTAAGACCGCAGTCTTCTCCGCTTGGCCACCGGTGACAAAGATCACTTCTTGGCCGTCGGCATAATGCGATTGGTCGCCCAAGACGCCGAACAGGTCAAAGAAGAAACTCATCGCCACTCCGCGGCAGCTGCATTGCCGGCCGCCGAGTTCATTGGCGGCGATTGCAATGTCGCTGGCATCCTCGAACGCCGAGGAAAACATTGCGATAATGATTCGGCGGTCTTTGTACTTCTCCGCCGTCAGAATTCGTTCAAATGTCGCTCTAGTTCGGGTAACGCTAGGAGTCTGACCCTCCATTTTCGCGTTAGTCGAATCCATCAACAACAGGTCGATGTTGGTCCGGGCGAGTTTTTCGAAAAGAACTTGGGCCTCGGAGTACTCAATCCAGTTGTTCCTCATCCACTTAAAGTCGGAGAGGTACATAATTCTCTTCTTGCAGGCCTCGATGACCAAGCACACCGAGCCCGGGATTGAGTGGATTACCGGATAGGCTTCAATCTTAAACCGACCGATACTCTGTTGATCGTTTAGCAACTGGAAGGTTGTCAGTTTTGACAATTGATCGGCTTTGTAGCCGGCATTTGCCAGAACTTTTTCCAGCACCACAAAGGTTACCGGTGTAGCAAGGATCAGAAGCGGAATTTCCCGTTCTCCGCGCAACTCCAAGAGTTTCGGTATTGCCAGGATGTGATCGTAGTGGCCATGCGACAAAACAACTGCCACCAGACGGTCGAAATTGATGGCGTCGAAATTCGGGTAGAGACTTGCTTTCTCCTTCTCGAAGTTGTCATCACCGACGATTTTTCCACAATCGATCAATAGCTGATCACCATTTGGAAGAGTGATCAGTACGCAGTTTTGTCCGCCGATTTTCTTTAAACCACCCAACGACGTAACTTCTACACCAGCACTGTCAAGTGAGTATTTTCTGACGATTTCAAGCACAGTTCTAGTATTGAGTGTCGGTCCTCGGTTGAGCAACTTCTTCACTCCTTGTCTTGTCTTGCGACATGTATACGTTCACGAATGGCTGTGATTCCGTCTGAAGTATTGTATAACAAAAAAAACACTCTGTCAAGAGGTTTTGCAATTTTTTAAAAAAAATTAGCTCAAATCAAACAAAAGTTTAAATTTCTGCCTTCGATCATGTCGGGAGTGACAAACCGGCTTCGGCTATCAATTTATCGCGTTTTTCGATTTCCTGCTTAAAGCAATCCTCGCAAAGAATATCGTCGGACTTCGGTTCGAAGGGGACTTCGGCTTTTCGCTTACATTTTTTGCATCTGATCCAATTCATCGGGTGTTTTTCCCGCAGTACAGCTTTATATTTTTCGGCGCACGGTTTGCACCGCTTGGGAACATTCTGTAAACCTTTATCGTGAAAAAACTGTTGCTCGCCAACAGTCCAAATGAATTTGTCGCCACAGTCCTTGCAGTTTAGCACTTGGTCTTCAAATTGTTTCTGATTAGTTTCCATCATATAAATAGTATCGCTAATTGATTTTGTTGTCAATCGAAGCGAAATCTGATAAATTTTGAATAGGATGGATAATAATCAGTTAGAAACTAATAGCAAGTCCAGGTCATATGTTTTTTATGGTTCGAATTCGGATATTTCCTATACTGCGGCGAAAGATTTTGCCAAAGATGCCGGCGTTTCCGAATTCGATATTATCGAAGTCGAACCGGAGATCAGAGAGAAAAATTCCAAAGGCGAGATTGGCGTCAAACAAATCAGAGAAATGATTCGGCAAATAAACTTGACTCCGGGTCACGGTAGCGGTAAAATGGCGATAATCAGGGAAGCCGATAAATTAGGGGTTGAAGCGGCAAACACACTGCTAAAAACATTAGAAGAACCGCCGAAAACAGCGACGATTATTCTTTTGTCATCAGACCTGAAACTTCTGCCGACGATCCTTTCACGTTGCCAAATACTCCGACAATCTGATAAATTAACGCCGGCGGATGAAGAGATTTTAGCCGATTTTCGTCAAGCAATTTCCGGCAATTTAAAAAAAGCTTTTAAAAATGCCGAAAAGATGAGCACCGATGAAGATCTTGATGGAAAATTGAACACGATTCTGGCTTCACTGCGGAATCAACTTTTCGCTGATGCCAATATTGATAAAATCAGAGTGATGAAATCGATTTTCGCGGCTAAAAAAAATCTAAAAGTCACAACCAACAAAAGATTAATTTTGGAAAACTTGTTCTTAAGTATCAAATATAGGTCGTAAGTCAGAAGGTGAATCATTTAAGCTAAAAATATGGCTAAAATTGCAATTAAAATAAAAAGTACTGGGCAAATTATCGAAGTTGAGAGCGGGAAATTGAAGTTTTCCGTTGGCGATTGGATTTTAGTTGAAACCCGCGAATGCAAGGAAGTTGCGATTGTTGTTGATAGTGAAAAACTAAAAGATGGAAGACCCGAGGAGGAATCTGACGATATTGAAGTTGAAATTATTCGAAAGTTAAATGAAAAGGATACAGAGCAAAATCGGCAGTTTAAAAAAATGGCCCAGGGATTAATCCCGGAGTGTCAGAAAAAGATCGAGTCGCACAATTTGCCAATGGAATTGATGGATGCTGAATTGTCATTCGACGAAAAGAAATTGACCTTCTATTTTTCTGCTGAGGGCAGAGTTGATTTTCGTTCGCTGGTCTCCGATTTGGCATCAACATTTAATAAACTGATCAGGTTGCAACAAGTTGGAAGTCGGGACGAAGCGAGATTTATCGGTGGTTGCGGCCGCTGTGGTCAAGTGATTTGTTGCCGCCGGTTTCTGAAGGGCGATTTGGATTCAGTGACACTGGAAATGGCCCAGATTCAAGGGTTGGCAACAATGGGATCAAATCGAATCACCGGCTGTTGCGGTAAACTGATGTGCTGTTTGTCTTATGAATTAGAGGAATACAAGGAATCGGCAAAAGATTTGCCAAAATTGGGCGAGACGATCAAAACTGAAAAGGGCATGGGAATTGTTATTTCGCAAAACGTTTTGGCCAAAAAGGTTTTGGTAGAAATCGAAGACGGAACAAAATTGGAGGTACAGTGCTCGAAATTGCAATAATAGTTTGTGTTGCGGCGGTTTTCATCATTGTCGCTGTCCGTTTTCCCAAAACGGCGAATTTATCATCTGCCAGAAAAGAAAAAATGCTGGGTGATGATGTAATTTTGGAAGCAAAAAAGATCTTGAATGAAAAGTCTATGGAGGAGTTGCCTGAAATTACCTCGGAAGCAGACGAACTTGATGTTTACACCGATGAAGTTTCAGAGCTGTTGAAGTCGGCGAGAGATAAAATTGAAAGTGGAAAATATGCTTCGGCTGAGAATATATTGATCGATGCGATTTGCAAGGACAGTAAATGTGCTTGGGCCTACGAGCGACTCGGTTTCATTTATTTGATGATCGGCAAAAATCTCTCCGATGCCGCTGAATCATTTATTATGGCGACCAAATTGGACCCGAACAACGATCGAGCCTGGTTCGGTCTGGGGCAAATTTATTTTACCGAAGGGCATTATAATAAAGCGATTGATGTTTTCACTAAAGCGGTGAATATTTCGCGGACAGATCCGGAGTATCTTGCGTTTTTAGGCAAAGCTTATATGGAAATTCGTCAGTATGGCAAAGCCTCAAAATCATTGAAGCGAGCCGCGTCGTTGGAAATTTCCAATCAGGAATATAAAGAATTGGCATCAATTGCCGAAGATAAACACCGCGAGCATTCTCGTACATCAAAGTTGAGTTGAAATTAATCTTCGATTCTGGTAGAATACTGAGTTATTAGGGGCAATTTTTGTTTTGGTCTGCATCTGTATCACTGATGCCCAGATAGCTCAGTTGGTAGAGCAACTCCATGGTAAGGAGTAGGTCGTCGGTTCAAGTCCGATTCTGGGCTCCATGATAAATTTAAGATTATTTGCTGGGATAGCGAAGTGGTCAAACGCATTAGACTGTAAATCTAACGGCTTACGCCTTCGTAGGTTCGAGTCCTACTCCCAGCACCATTGCCGATATAGCTCAGTTGGTAGAGCAACACTTTTGTAAAGTGAAGGTCGTGGGTTCGAATCCCTCTATCGGCTCCATACCACCAAAATTGGCTCGGAAACACTATGTTTAAAGAAAAAACTAAGAAAGGATATTTATGGCAAAAGACGCACGGACGATTGTAACTTTGGAGTGTGAAGTCTGCAAAGAGCGAAATTATCAGACCGAAAAAAACACCAAACTTCAAAAAGAACGGTTGCAACTTTCAAAATATTGCAAACGATGCAAAAAACAAACTTTGCACAAAGAAGCGAAATAGTGGACAGAGATATTTCATAGAGATTATCAAGGATCAAAATATCTGGGTTTTAGCATAGGAGCTTAATTTAAAGGTAAAATACCTCTCTCCAAAAGAGGCTATAGGGGTTCGATTCCTCTAGCTCCTGCCATATATAAAAAGCTAGTCTAGCACTAGTTTTTTTGTTATTTTTCACAATTATCTGAACATCAGTCAAGTTCTATAATCCTGATTTGAACCCGGGTGAACTTAAGGCAAATCCAGACGCACTAGTCGCTCCAGGAGTAAATTATAGAGCTATTGAACTTACATTTG
>CAINNR010000009.1 GCA_903851235.1 uncultured Candidatus Berkelbacteria bacterium
AACACTACCAATTCGCTTGACGGCAGTTTCTCTTGGTTGAAACAAGATGTGAACATCCACCGAGGAATGAGCAAGGGCAACCACAACAAAATTACTGAGTATTTATTGAACAATTAGCAACAAGAATTTGATATTAACCCGGAGTATTTGAATCGGGTACCCAAATCTCATCGATGATAGGTCGACTTTATTATCCGATATCTTTAAGAACTGGATTAAATTTTTAGTTGGTTGGAGTATGGATTCCATTGTTTGTTGAGACATATTCTTAGTGCAGCACCTGTCCCTCGCCTTCATGCGGGTCGAAAGGTTTTTTGACTACGATTGGAATCGAGAAATAAAAAGTCGTGCCTTTGTCGGCACCATCGGAGTGGAACCAGATTTTGCCTCCCATCAGCTCAATAAACTTTTTGGCGATGTACATGCCCAGACCGGTGCCCTTGACTTCATCTTTCAAAACATCGACTTGGGTAAATTTCTCAAAAACGCCGGCACCTTTATCTTTGGGAATGCCTTTGCCATTATCCTCGACCGAAACGACAATTTTGCCGTCATCGTTGACGCAACGGACGGTGATTTTCCCGCCGTCGGGCGTATATTTAATCGAATTGCCGAGCATATTGATCAATATTTCGGTTATTCTTGTCACATCGAACCAAGTCAGCGGCATCTTTGTCTTCGGCTTCTCAAAAGTCAGAGTATGCTTCGCCTCGCGTGCCTTGGACATCACCTCCATAACCGCCTGATCGATCATGTCCTCAATCGGTTTCTGTTCCCAGATGATGTGGACACGGCCGGATTCGATACGGGAGACATTCAATAAATCCTTGACCAAATGGGCCAGCCGCTTTGCCGACATGAAAACACTGTCGAGATAGGTCTTGGCTTTGGCTGGCAATTCGCCGGCCAGTTTTTCGACCAATATCATAGATAAATATCCCTCAATAGCGGCAATCGGCGTATTCAATTCATGTGATGCCATGGACAAAAAGTCGTCCTTGAGTTTATCAACTTCCTTGAGCTTCTCATTCGTTTCCTTGAGCGTTTGGGCAACGATGGCTAATTCCTGTCGTTGCTTGATCTCATGTTGGACTGATCGTATAAGTAATACTGCTCCATATGAAACAACCGAAAGGACAATGAAGTTGAAAATTCGCTCCGTGGTAGTATTCGCTAGGATAGTTTGTAAAAGTAATGCGATTACAACAATAATTGACGCAGCTTCGGTTAAAATTACCCTTACATCAAATAATTGACTTTTAACCATTGCATACACAGTTAGACCAAGGAAGATAAGAATCGAGGATGTTCCAATTGAACCATATTGAGATACTCCAAAAGCGACTAGGATGCCATTGGTCAACAGGGTAATTAGCATCATCACGCTTAAACCCACAAGTACATATAGTATCTGAGACTTTATTTTCGCGTCAGTAGTTCTGTTATAATTCCTAATGAATGTAATTATACTGAAGATTATGGAGCCGAAAAGCAAGATAATTAATGGTATATATAATAACCCCGACTGAACCTCAGTCCCCCATGACTGCCTTGACACAGATATGACATTTAAAGGAGTAAAAGCAAATATAGCAAAGATAATAGGAAGAGAGTAAAAAATTGCTAGCACATAGTTAGGAAACGACGAGTTTTTCTTAGGGAATACAGTAGAGAAGTGAATTAACAACGGACAAACGATAGCAGGAGGTATGATTGCTATTTGGCTCCAAAATAACATTGCCTGAGCAGTGCTCGTCGTATCGGAGAGCAACAAAAAAAGTAACCAGACGGCAGCAGAAAAGCTAATGGCGGAAAAGATAATATTTTTAATATCCTTTTTATTGATTACAAAAATATAAGTTGCCAATAAAAAAGATATTATTAGAGAGGGAACATAAATATAACTGCTTTGAAAATTATTCATAATTGGTGTTGTTTGTTCTATTATAACTGTTATAGAAAAAAATGTTAACAGTCAGCAGCATGGCTTTTTGATAAAAAAATACAGCTCGATATTATTATAATAATATCGAGCTGTCAGAAAGTGAGGACCCAATAAGAACGATCAGGGTCTTCAATGGAAGCTTCGGTCTCAACGAAGCCGAATATCTTCAAAAACAGTCGTACATGTGTCATCCTCTTGTGGGTTCTGCTTAGGAAGCGAGTTATCCCTTTTTCGAGGCGGTACCGGTTAATTTCATTTCTGAAATAGTCAATCACAACCTCTCGGAACGGAGTGTGCCGAAACTCTGGTAAGATTGCGATAACATCTAAATATAACGTCTTGCCTGAGTCGATTCTTCTGCCTCGCCACCACGCCGCAGGATCGCCGTCAATAAATATAACCTCACCCACTTCATTTGTCTCGAAGATATACTTATACAGCCGGTCTTCTGACCAAAATGGTATGAGTTGTGATCCGCATATTGGACACTTGACTATTCCGCTTTTCTCACATTCTTCAAAACCGTAGGTATGTATTGGTCCAAAATCTCCAAATTGCTTGCAAGATGGGCAGTAAAGATACTCGTTCCACGGTTTTCGCTTGTAGAACTCAGTGAAAAGTTGACTCAATTTTAGTAGTGGGATAGTGTCTGGCAACCATGGCTTAATCACGACTTCCATAATTAGCGCTCCTTTCCCATGTGTCCAAGGTGTAAAAATCTGGGGCGACTCTGATTTCTTGGCCGGATAGGATTTTTACTATTATTGTACTGACAAGTGCTGATACCAAGTTTGCGCCTGGCATCACTTGAGGAATGGAGGGCCAACCACCTGCCCCACTCAATATTTGTTTGTAGAGTGGCACCAGATTATCAGGGAGATAGTCGCGAGCGATTCTTTTCAGAAAAAGTGACAGGTCGCATTTCGTCTCTTTCTCTACTCCCAAATAGCTTGACATGGAAATCGAATTTTGATCGAATATCATTACAATTGCGCCGAAACCAATATTGGTTGGAAAGAAAACGGTCTTACCCAGCGATTGGGCATAGTCGGTGAGTGTCAAAAATACGGGAGTATGATAATCAACGGTATTTAAAACGAAATCCGACTTCTCGACTAACGGGCGGATTTGATCAAGATCCTCAATATACATATTGATAATCTCAACTTCCGCTTCTGGGTTAATATTGAAAATAATGTCTGCGGTCGCTTCGGCTTTCTTTCGACCAATGTACTGGCCGGGATAAGCCTGGCGGTTTAGGTTACTTACTTCGACTGCATCATTATCAATAGCGATGAATTTGCCGAATCCCATGGCTGCCAAATCGCGGGCAATATTGCAACCGAGACCGCAACCGGCAAGAAGAATTCTTGCCTTGCGCATGAGCTCTTGAGTGACGTCTGGGACAAATGCCCAATTCCGACTAACTAGCTCCTCATATCGTGAAGTCATAGTGGTTCTCCTCTCATTGTAGATGTACTGGCAGAATTGCCTATTGAAACAGTACAACAAAATTAACACACTGTCAATATCATGGAGCGTGATCTAATCTTAGAAGTAAATATAGTTCGTTTTAGTGGCGAGGGGTGCAAATTTTGTGGATTTTATTATATCTAGAGCGCGTTTTTCGATTCCGCGATATCGTTCAGGTAAAATTGTAATCACATTTTCAGCGCTAAATGGTTTGCGAGACGTTTCTGAGATAAATTGCGTGTTATCAAGGGCGCCGAGCCGGAGCAAGTGCCAAATTGCCACCAAAAAAGAACAGGGGCACTTTTCATTTTTTTCAAGATATTTGGAGTACATTTTTTTAACTTTCCCGTTCATTTCCGACAAGGCGATATCCCTGTATGAAGCAAGGGCTGACTCCATCACGATGTAATCAGGAGTGACGCCGACTGATTCCAGCTCTTCGATGAACTTTTTAACATTCAAAATTGACTCTGTCGGATTGTAATCATCAATCAAAACAGACGTTACAACAGATTTGCCGGCTGATTTGAGATCCTGGATTTCTTTTTGAGCTAACGCTGCTGCGGTGTAGTGCTCATTTGTCATCGCCTCATTTACATAAATGTGGGCAAATTCAATATTGTAATCAACTTTTTTCATTTTTAATAATCCTGTGTGAGTTTAATAAAAAATAACCCAATAATTAGATTTGTTAGATTTGTATCTATTATGACATCAGCGGTGGAGCATGTCAATAGGTTGCTATTGACAGAATCAAAAATATGTAGTTAAATAGCATAAAACATATTAAGGAGGTAATGGGAATATGTCTACTGAAAAATCCGATCAATATGCCGAAAATACGCGAAACTTAAGGAAAAGTGAGACAATCCAGATATGTCTCATTATCGCTGCCTTCATCCTTTTTGTCACGGGAAGCATTTATGGAGTCAGCCGTCTTACAGCTTGGGAGACCAAGAGCCGAGCCGATTACCTGGTTCAAGTCAAAAAGGAGCCGAAGTTTGAGGACTTGGGCGGCGGCGTTTTCCGCTGGGCCGCAAAAGACATCGGTTCGCTCCGTTGTCCGGCAGTCCTCCACACATTTGAAGATGATTTGGGCGCTTTCGCCAAGGAATACCCTGACCGTCAGGTTATTACCACAAATATTCTTCAAAAAATGTATGGAGACAAGGGCATTCCGGTGGTAGCCCTAATTATCACTGAGAAAAAGCGCACCAGCGACTAAAACTCTATAACCGTCCCGACCTATTGCGGTTAATCCTATCCGGCAATCATTAAGTTGATTGCCGGTGTTTTTTTAAATTAACAATGAATTGTTTTTTTCTTGCGCCGAAGTGGGATTCGTGGTATATATAATAGTAAATGCAAATCAGCATCTATAACTTTTTTGAGCTGGTATCGGGGGTCGTACTATTTTGGATTGGGATTTATACCGCTTGATAGTTCGTGAAAGCTTACAATACAGGAACGGATATCATC
>CAINNR010000010.1 GCA_903851235.1 uncultured Candidatus Berkelbacteria bacterium
CATACTTTTTAACCTTGTTTGAACCACATCTCTGACAGTTTTTTTAGCCATGATTACAATTCCTTGTAGATAAATACTTAATTATCATTTACAGGATATGATAATCAGCTACTTTTAGCAACAATTTTTTGCAATTAAGCCCTTTATTTACACTCCTGCGAATCAAATCACAAAAACAAGAGTGACGTTCATACATATCTCCAGAGTCCCGATCACCATGTTCCATACCTATGTCATAATATGGGACCGTTACAACAGTCACAGTTTCTCTAAAAAACGGACAAGTTTCAGTACAGTTTGGCATCAGGGTCACCCCCATTTGTGATGGAACGACAAAAAAACTGTAGCGGATTTTTGCTACAATTGCAACCGGATATTGAGATTATTTGGAGCCGATTACTTTATCAGTTCGAAAATTTCTGCCAAGAGTTCGGCTAAATTATCCTTTGTCACAGCGGAAAAAAAGACCGGAGATATTTTTATTTTTTTAAAATCACCGATGATTTCTTTGCGGCGATTTTCATCGATAATTTCCGACTTGGAAATTGCCACCGTGATTCGTTTTTTTGCCAGAGTTTTTGAATAATCATTCAATTCTTTTAACAGAATTTTATAATCCTCGACTGGATTTTCCGATTCGGCGGAAACCATCAGCAATAACTCTTTTGTTCTCTCTAAATGTTTTAAAAACTTGTCACCAAGCCCTCGGCCAGATGATGCACCTTGAATCAAACCAGGAATATCGGCAAAAATAAACTCCCTGTCGTGAATTTTTACCACGCCGAGATTCGGTTCCAAGGTTGTAAATGGATAATCGGCAATTTTTGGTCTGGCGTTTGAAATTACCGAAAGCAGAGTTGATTTTCCGGCGTTCGGGAAACCGACCAAACCGACATCAGCAATCAATTTCAACTCCAATTTTATCTCTCGTTCTTCGCCCGGCAAACCCTGTTTTGACCACTCGGGTTTCTGTTTAATAGACGATGCGAAATGTTGATTTCCCCAACCGCCGTTCCCGCCTTTGGCGACGAGGAATGTTTGACCAACTTTAGTCATATCGACAATTACTTTTCCGTCCTCAAAAATTGTTGTGCCCTGCGGAACCAAAAGGTTTAGGTCACTCCCCTCTTTGCCGTGCATATTTTTTTTGCTTCCATTTTCGCCGTTTTCGGCGAAAAACTGCTTGCGACTATCAAAATAGGATAGTGTGTTGACATTGTTGTCGGCAACAAAGATGATGTTGCCACCGTTTCCGCCATCGCCACCGTCCGGACCGCCGTTTGGCCGAAATTTTTCACGCAAAAACGAAACGACTCCGTCGCCACCGCGCCCAGCCTTAATTTTTATTGTTACTTCATCAGTCATCGATATTTATTAAAGCATAAAAATATTAATTTGAAAAGCTTGTATTAATAGAACTTTATGTTATCCTGAAGTGGCTTGGACAATACACTAAGAGAGGCAATGAGATGCCTGAGCAGAAAGCCAGAAAACATCGAGTTTTTATCGAAGGGGATTGCAAAGTTTCAAACGCGTTCCGAGAAGCATTTATGTCGTTCGGCTGGGACCTGGACCAAGATATTATCCAGTTTGAATGCGGCGCATGCAGGCGAATCCATTTCTATATTCCAGATGAATTGGGTTTAGACGACAAAGAAATAAAATCACTTCTCGACAAAGTTAGAAATGACCCCGAAGGCTACGTAAGACATGACAGTGATAACGGTGACGTTATCTCAAAACATGACAGTGATAGCAAAGACGCTATTTCAAGTTTCGAGTTTTACGGCGTGCCAGTGATCTTTGGTTGCCCTTGCCATTATGATGTATTGGTTGAAGACCAAATCTGGGAAATGCGCCGGAATATTTGTGACTATCTCGTAGTGCGGGCCAAGAATGAGAAAGATCAATCTGATCAATCAGTCTCATACGCGGCCGATGCATTGAAAGCTATTTCCGTTCCATAATCCCCACTTCCGCCTATTCGGCGGATTTTTTATTGACAAACATCAAAAAAAATCTATAGCCGCAGATATATGCTATTGCAAAATTTAGTTTTAACTGTTATAAAGTATCAGCACGATCAAACACAAGGAGGCGTGATCATGAAGGCTTTAATGACTGCCGCGACGGGTTCAGGAGTTTCGTTAAATATCGACGCTGGTGGAATTACCGTTACCAAGGATCGAGGTAATTTCCTTGTTGAAATTGCAGAAATAGATCACAGTATAGCAGAAACAATTGGTTTATATCCGGCCCATTCGCAGGACGAAATATTCCATGCACTGTGCTTCAAACTGCCGAGTGGTATTGAAGTCAATATGGAACCAGAGATCGGGAATGAAAGCTGTTTTGTTTTCGTCGGACTTCGCAGAAGCGAGCCGCCATTTGATGAGATAAGTGATCGAGTCTACTTGTCTACTGACGGAAGTTGGAAACCAAGATCGGACAATGGAAGGATTCCTATTGATGCCGTGCGTGTCAATTTAGCGTCCATTTTGGAAACACTAAGGATCAGTTGACAAAGAACAATCGTACCACTTCCGCCTATTCGGCGGAATTTTTATTGACAATAACAAATATTCGTGATTATTATAGTATATCCTCCACACACCCGAAAGGCTGGCGATCAACTTGAAAGTTGAGGCGAAAGTCAAAATAGAGTTCGGGATTTCGCTGTTGTCACTTTTCCCATGGAGCTGGCTGCTGCCGGGTTCCGCCAAGCGAGTCGTTGGCTGGATAAAAAATATCGGCTATGATTTCGTTTATGGACTGCCGATTCGCGGCATCGGTGACGAAGAAGAGTTCGGAAAGTGGGCTCTGCCGATTAAGTATAGGCAGCGGGCTCCCATCAACACCCGTAATGTTTGGGCGGCGCTTCGCCAGGAAAAGGATGATGATGGTTACCGAACAGGTCTAGACTATTGGGCACGGTTTTCCAATTATCCGAAATGTGAAGATGTTTTTGAGGTGATGCCAGGCACATCCGTGGCAAGTCGCTTGACCGAAGCAGGAGATTTGTTGGAGCTTCGACCGGCATTAGGACAAGATGTTGATGGGATCAAACAGCATTTAAGAGATTACAGGAATAGCTTGGTTCTCGACACCTCCCATGCAATTGAGGACCGCCATCAGTATGATCCGAACCATAGTTTACCGAATCCGTTCGGTGATACTATCGAGAAACGATTGGACGCAGTTCGTGAACTTTCAGCTGATGTGGTGCAATTGCGTATTTCTGGATTCGGGCAAAACGATTTGCAAGTCATCCGAGCATTTATGTCCGCCAGAGATCGGTCAAAGAGTTTTGATGTTGTCGCCGATTATGTTCCCGAATCATTTATGAATCCAACAGATACTTGCAATCGGGCGCATACGTTCTTTGAAATGATGGAGGGCATTAAACTACTTCTCTAAGCTGACCAATATCACCCATATCCGCCAAACCGGCGGATTTTTTCAAATTCTAATACCGTTAAGCCTTGATTTTTGAAATTAGTTTGCAAAACCCTTAATTGCCGAGTCGTTGACAGAAAGAGTACGAGAAGTTATCCAACCATGAGTGTAATTACTTTCGAGAATAGTAAATGTCCCATCACCATTGACACCGGTAACAATTGCAACATGCCCAGCCCAACTTTCGTAGGTTACAACCAAGCCGCCAACCTTAGGAGTCGAAGAGTTTGTAGGAATCCATTTTGCCAAAAGGTGACCGCCAACCGGATAACCCTGTGAAACGACAAAGGTGTAACATTGCATTTCGTCGTATTTTGCTTTACGAACGTATGTCACGCCACCAATAGTTCCAATTGGATGAGTGGCAACTTTAGCCGTGCCGGTACTTGTACCGGATGATAAAGTTGTCGTTTTATTATTCTTTGCTGCAATTTGAGCTGATGTCGGTTCCCAACCATCCGGTGGAATTTTTAGTGTGTCTCCAGGTTTAATCAAATTAACATTGGTAATATTATTGGCAAATTGGATTGATGATGCTTTGACATTAAATCTCATACTGAGCCCTGAGAGCGTATCGCCATTTTGAACAATATATGACATGTTTTTAGTGCGCGGACCGGAGCTGGCCGGAGGGGTTACAACCGTATCTGTTTGCGTAACTTCTGTTGAAGTTGTTTTAGCCGCTACTGTAAAAATTCCGCTATTCGGATCTGTTGATACTTCGGCCAATTGAGAAACAGCCACCGAAGCGTTGCCGATTAGTGGTGTGTATTTCGAGATTGATGTCGCAATCGCAATTTGGCTCGAAGGATCGGCGGGGATTAGATTGTAAATATTGTCAGCGCCATTAGCAACCAAAACATTGCAGAGTGCAACACCCAAACCGAGAAAAATAATCACAAAATGTGGAACTAGACGCTCGTGAATGACAAAATTCTTGGCCGATTTTATTCCGTATTCCACTTTTGCAGTGGACTTAGCCAGGGCATTTTTATTGAATAGCCGTGGCCAGAATGCCAAGAATTGATTTGATTTTCGAAAATAGTTTTTACTTTTTACCAGTTTTGCGAGTTTTGTTAGCATCCCTCGCGAAACATTTTCCCCTATATTTTTTGTTTTTTCTTTCTCCGTGATAAACGGAGGTTCATCAGACGAAAACAAGGCTATAGTGGTCCTCCTTGACCTTCACCAATTGGCTGAAGCTTAAATGACATTGATTGGTGTTTTTATAGACACCATCGAGTTTATCAGCCCGACAAAAACTTGTCAAGCCCAAAGCATTTTTTTGGACAAATATTTTTGCTTCTAGATTGAAACCGTTACTGCGCCTGGCGAAAAATTAATTAAATTAATACCTGACGGCAGGGAAAAATCTCCACTTACAATTTGATAGTTGTGGCTGCCAGCGCTAGCCGACGACATATCGAGTATCAGTGATATATTACCGGACGAGAGTCCACTGATAGCATCCGCTGAACCGGAAACGGTAATGTCAACAGTCGATGGTGATATTGAGGAGATGGAGAGTCCGCTGGAAAGATTTGTTGTTTTGATCGGAATTGTTAAGATTTTGGTCAGAATTTGTGACGAAATTGTTATAGTTACCGTGACAGAGCTCACACCATTTGATAGAACTCCAAGAGGAAAAACTAAATTCGCCGTTGTAATGATAGTTTTATTTTGGTTACTAAGATTAACTGGATCTGTTGAAATTGACACCAAGTTTCGGATCGAATCAGCGGCGCCAATAACGGAAACCGCCGCTGGACTGGTTGAAATTGACGAAATGGTATAGCCGGATGCCGGAACGCCTGATGTCGCAACGGCGACGCCAAGATTTTTTACATTCCCGGCAGAGACTATTTTGACCTTGGCAGTCACAGATGGCGGTGAAAAATAGATATTTTTTATCTCTATACCGTCTTGATTCTCGGCACTAACAGTAATTGTTTTACTGAAATCACTTCCTTCACCTGTCAGTGTGATCTTCGCCGACGCCTGACCAATACCATCGACAACTGATTTCGGACCATTGACTCGAACTATTGCCGGATCAAAAACGACATCACCGGCGATCTTATTTGTCTCCGCAACACCGGATATTTTCGCCACAACCTGTAAATCTTTACTAACCGAGGGCTCAATTGTCACGGTTGCTTTTGTCGGATTTTTCGTGACAATTGAGACACCGGCGATAGAAGTTGTCACGTTTATCGGCAATTGATATGTGCCGACAGAAAAACCGTTAAGGTCAATATATGCGTCAAAGGAGTCAGTCGACAATTTGTTCCAGGTAGTTGAATCGGCGGAAATGTTAATACCCACCGTGTTTTGATCAAAAATCGCAACATAACCGGGAGTTAGATTAAGTGCTTTGACCGGAATTTCATTCGGGAAAGCGGCAACCGAAATTTTGACCGAAGCGGCGTAAACCCAAAGTCCGATCGCCGCCACAATCGCTAAAAGTTTTATCGGCCAATTGTTGATAATGATTTTTAGAAACTTCATTTTGAATCCTCGATTTTAGCTTTTTTCCAGAATAGAAATCTCGGATCTTCGGATTTGACCGATTTGCGAAGCAAACGCGAAAGTCGAGTCCGCAGTCGTTCCAAATTTAATCGGCGCTCCAAATCTCCGCCAACCGCGATTGAAATCGATCCGGTTTCCTCGGATACGACGATTGCAATTGCGTCTGAAACTTGGGAAATTCCAATTGCGGCTCGATGGCGAGTGCCTAAATTTCGACCGGCCTCAACTTCAGCCACCGGCAGAATCGACGACGCCGATAGTATTCGCTGACCAATAATAATAACCGCACCATCATGCAAAGGTGATTTGGGAAAAAATATTGAATTCAAAATTCCGGCTGAAACTTTAGCATCAATTCTAGTGCCATTTTCTATGTATTCGCGAAGGCCCGTAGAGCGCTGAATAACGATCAACGCGCCGATTTTTTGTTTTGAAAATTGGTCACAAACTAAAATGATTTCATCCAAAAGTTTAGAAAATTCGTCACGAGTTAAGTGAATGTCGGACCAAAATCGTGGTCGGCCTATTTTTTCAAGCGCTTGTCGAAGTTCCGGTTGGAAAACAATCGGTATCGCCACAACAAGAGCGGTGGTTAAATATTGTAATATAAAATTAAGCAATATCAGATTGAATATTTTAGCAATTAGCATTACCAAAATCAAAACTAAAAAACCGTAAAGGATACGAAGAGCTCGTGTTTCTTTTAAAAATGAATAGATCCAATAAAATAACGCGGCGACAATTGCAACGTCAATAAAAACCGTTGGGCCGAAATTAATTTGTAGACCGGAGAGAAAGTAAATAATTTTGTCCCAAAACGATGTCAAATTTGATGTTAGCAAAAGCATTTCCCCTCACTTTTATCGATTAAGTCTATTATATCAGTTTTACGACCCGAGGATTATGATTTGAGACTTTTATAGTTTCTGCTTTTTTTCATCAACTCGAAAAGCAATCAGTTTGTCCCCGACTGCATATTTTGCACCGATATCCAAGCCAATACCGGCTTCGGTTCCGGCAGGGATAGATGAGACTTGATTTTTCTCATGACGAAGCGAATCAATCTTACCGCGCCAAATTTCCTCTTTTGCCGAGACAATTTTCACCATTTCGCCAAATTTAAATTCACCGTCATCAACGCGAAAACCGAGAACTACACCTTTTTTATCATTTCGGAACTCAGCCAGGATCTCGCCATTTCCGGTTTCAGTTTCAGTGATGATCGGTGGCAACATCTCCTCAAGGATTTTCTTCACATCGTCAACCAATTCATAAATAACTTGATATTCAAAGGCATGAATAGTCTCTTTATCGATAATCTTTTTTGCTGGTAGTGAAATTGCGACCCTGAAAGCTAAAATCACTGCGTCGGTGGCGGAAGCCATCGCCGCGTCTGATTCGGAAACCGCACCAACTCCATCGGAAATTATTTTTATTTTCAGTCCTGGATTGGATATCTCCGCCAGCGATTTTCTAATTGCCTCAAGTGAGCCGGCAACATCCGATTTGATAATTAAATTCAATTCAACAATATCGGAATCGGCTTTACTAACCGATTTTGCGATGTAACGGCGAGTGGCATTTCGTTCAAGAAACATTTTAGCGGCATTTTTAGCTTCCTTTTCCGACTCAAAGGTCACCAGTCGTTCGGCAAAATTCGGCAATGAGCGAAGCCCGGCGACACGAACCGGCATGCTCGGGCCGGCGGATTTAATTCCGACACCCCGCCAATCCTCTAAAATCCTAACTTTACCATAAACCGGGCCAATTGCTATTGCATCGCCAACTTTTAGTGTTCCATTTTCAATTAAGATGATTGCCAACGCGCCGGCACCTTTGTGAACATGGGATTCGATTACAATTCCGGTCGCCGGAACGTTCGGATCTGCCACCAACTCCATCAAGTCAGCTTGCAATAATATCATTTCCAAAAGTTGATCAATTCCTTTCCCGGTTTTGGCCGAAATTTCAACAATAATAGTTTTGCCGCCCCAATCTTCACCGATAAGCTGATACTCCGATAATTGCTGGCGGATCTTCATTATGTCGGAATCCGGCAGATCGGTTTTGTTGATTGCGACGATAATTGGTACATTTTGTGCTTTTGCGCTTTCAATCACTTCTATAGTTTGTGGCATAATGCCATCATCAGCGGCGATGATTAAAACAACGATGTCGGCAATAGTTGCGCCGTGTGAACGCATGGCGGAAAATGCCGAGTGACCTGGAGTATCAATAAAGGTAATTGAGCGAGTTTGATTTTTGCTGTCCGGACTTTTGACTTCAGTATGATAGGCGGAAATGTGCTGGGTAATGCCCCCGGATTCACCGGCGGCGACATGAGTTTCGCGAATTTTGTCCAAAAGCGATGTTTTTCCATGATCGACATGCCCCATAATCGAAACCACCGGCGGTCGCGACTCAAGTGTTTTTGATTGCGTAACCTGCGCTTTTTCAGCAAACTCTTCAGATTGAACATCTTGGTGCAAAATTTCCAGCCCGAGGTCATCACCAACGATTTCCGCAGTTTCAAAATCAATGTTTTCATTAATGTTTGCCATCACGCCATTTTTGATCAGCTGACCGATAATTTCCGTCACCGGCAAACCGGAAATTTCGGCGAAATCCTTAACCGAAACCACCTCAGAAAGATAAACTTTTTTCTTTACTTGCGATTTGATATCACTCTGGTCAATGTTTTCAGCTGCCGCAAAAACCGGCTGTTTTGCCGCAGCCTTAATTTCTTTCTTTGAAAATTTCCTTTTTTTGAATGCCATATTTGTATTTAAAAATCCCTCAGCTGTCAGCTAAAAGCTATTAGCACCATTATATTAGCACAACCAAGCGTGAGATACAATTGCAAGAGAAATTTTTAGTTCACTCCCTTACCTCAACACTCTATTGTATTGCGACAAGGGATAACCTGTAGGGAATTTGATATAATAGTAATAGAAAAAATGCGATGATGATTTAAAGTTTACGCAAACTCATTGACTTTTTACTGGCAAATTAGCATTTTTTGTGCTATAATAATGACATTATAAGCGACAAAGAATTAGCACAATTAAAAACTCAAGTTACACCAATTCTAAAAAAATACGGCGTTATTCGCGCCGGGGTTTTTGGTTCTTTCGCTCGCGGTGAAGCAACTAAAAACAGTGATGTTGACTTTTTGGTGACAATCAAAAATCCGAAGATGGGTCTTCTTGAATTTATCGGGATGCAACAAGAAGTCGGCAAAAAAATTAACAGAAAAGTTGATATTGTTGAACAAGAAGCGCTCAAGCCAAAGCTAAAAAAATATATTATGGATGATCTAATTCAAATATTATGAAACGTGACATAAAAATTTATTTCGAAGAAATAATTGATAGTTCTGATATTATTACCAGATACATTAAGAACGTCGACCCTAATAAATTTTCCTCCAACGTTGGTATTCAAGATAAAGTTTTAAGACGGCTTTCAATAATCGGAGAAATCGTCAGACTTTTACCTGATAGCCTTAAAAAGAAACAACCCAAAACGCCGTGTGAAAAAATTGGCGGCATGAGAAATGTTATTATTCACGAATATTTTGGTGTCAAAATGGAAAGAATTTGACACGTTGTAAAACACGACGTACCTAAATTCCGCGACGAGATAATTATTTTGCTGGAAAAAGAAGTAAAATAATCATTCTCAGGTTGACTTTTTAAAAAAAGTGTGCTATAATGCTAGCGTTACGATTTATACCCGATCCAAGCAGTTTTTAGCCTAAAAACCGAAAATCATTTGGCTAGAACTGGTACAATAGAATCAAAGCTAATGTAACAGAAATGAAAACATTAAATAAAATCGAACAAAAAGCCGTGTCCGAATTTAAACAATCTCTCACAAAAGAGCTTGGTTCAAATTTGGTTATGATTCAATTGTTCGGATCAAAAGCCAGAGGTGATTTCCACAGCGAATCAGACATTGATTTGTTTATAGTTGTTAATAAAAATGATAAAAGAACAAATGATATCATCTCAACAGCAAGCTATAATAGTATGCTGAAGTACCGCGAACTGCTCTCCCCGGTTGTTTATAGCCAAGAAAAATATCAATCATTAAAAAACAATCCGACTTCATTCTTATTCAATGTTTTAAATGAGGGGATCAAACTATGAATGATAAAAAATTCAAACTGAATCAGGATGAAATAGACAATTTGATCAATTGGAGTGAAGAATATTTGCGTCAAGCTGAAGCCAATTTTAAAATGGGATTTGTTCGTGGCGCTGTTTCTAGAGCATATTACTCCGCTTTTGATTTGGTTCGCGCTCTCTTCTTTCAAATAATATCCAAGTGAAAAGTCATAAAGGAGTTATCGATCAATTTAGCCAACATTTTGTTAAAACAGAAAAAGTGTCGAAAGATTTCGGAAAGTGGTTTGCTGACGCTCAGAATCAAAGATTGAAAGCTGATTATGACACCGCGATAGAATTCTCATCGGAAGATGCAAATGAAATTGTTACACAAGCAAAGGAATTTTACCAAGAGATTTGCAAGTTAATAAAATAAATCTATCCGACAAAGTTTTGAAAAACTTCAAAATTATGTCGGGTTAGGTTTGAGCCTCTGATAAGAGATTCAGGCCAACCGCACTTTTCCAACAAACACTCGCCCGAATCGGGCACGGAGGTTGTTCCAAATGAAGCGCGGATTTACTGTCGTAGAGCTGATGGTTGTAGTTATTGCGATCATGGTGGCAGTTGCCACTATGGCCAATTTCGCAGTCAAAAACACAGAGACAACCGGAGCCTACATGGCATCAAACACCATCAGGACGCAATTGACACCCAAGGGCGAGATTGTCCATCTGGCAGACGGATGGAGTTCACAGTTGGCCTCAATCTTGGAAACTTCCGGAGCTAGTGGCGTAGTACTACAACTAGAAAAGGGTAACAAAGTTGTAGTAATCCCCGGGGTTCAATATCCACCATCATGGAATGTTAACAAGTCTTGGGGCGTTGCAAGCCAAGGGAACATGCTTATTAAGATCGTTCCAACCACCCAGCTGCAAGGAGTCGTTCAACCCCTCGGTGTTAGTGGCCTTTGCCCGCGACTTGATTCCTCTGGGACGAGAATCATCTTCACTCAGCCAGGAGGTGCCATCAGAACCATCAGCCTTCCAAAATAGGACACTGTCCTTGAAATGCCGCCTGGCCTCCATAACACATGGAGGCCTTTTTCATGCTAAAAGACGATTTCAATACTATTCGTGTTATAATAAATGAATGAAAAGAGTTCTAAAAAAGAACATGTTTTTGTTGTTATCTGCAACAACAATGTTTTTTTTGGTCGTTGTATCTCTTTTTGGTCTAGATAAAACAACAACTGCCGCCACCGCCTCCAAAACTCTTGATTCAAAGAGTGATTGGGAGACCGGCACTCTGGCTGGTCTAAATTCGACCTCAAGCCCGGGAGATTTGAAACTTAGTAGTACCGGTACTAAGTTCAGTGGTGGTTCCATCACCTTCACCGGCTCCGGCAATGCTAATTTGGCAATCGACGGAGATTTCAACACTGAGGTTGTCTATACCAATAGAAGCCAAGATTTGATCTGGGACCTTGGTGGAAATTACAATATTGCCTCCTCCAGGTTTTGTACCGCACAGCTCGATTTGATCGCAGGTGTTTCTTATTTCGCCGGCGGAAGTTGGCATCCATTGGGAACAACAACTGGTGCAGTCTGCAGTGGCCCAGGCAGTTATACCTATAATTATGTTGGCAATACAACTGTCTTTGCCAATGTCAGTAAAGTAAAAGTTACTTCAGTCAATACCGGTAGCGATTGGCCAGGTTGGACTGCAGAATTGACCGAACTCGAAGTTTACATATCAGGGCAGGGAACCCACACCTCTGCCCCAACACAACTGGATGGGACGGCATCATTTCAAAACTGGACTACCTTTGTTCCGGATGCAAGTATTCCGGCAAATACCTCTCTTAATTATCGTTTTCGAACCTCGGCTGATTCAACTACTTGGAGTAGTTGGTCGGCATCAACAGCAAATGCGGCGTCAATTAATTTAGCAACACTTTTCGGATTCTCTCAGCAACGCTATCTTCAAGTCGAATCTACTTTATCTGATACTGATGGAACCTCCACCCCCATCCTGCACTCATATACCGCCAATTATACAACCAGTGATTCTCCACCTCCCACCTGCTCCGATGGGATTCAGAATGGTGATGAAACCGGTGTTGATTGCGGTGGATCATGCCCGGCTTGTCCGGTTGTACCACCTGTTGTGCCACCAGTCGTTCCTCCAACGCCACCGGATGCTTGCACCAATGTCAACCATTTGACGATCTCACCAACAAACATCTACTTAACACCGAACTCCGGTAGGACTTTTGCCGCCAAGTTGTATGCTAATGACGGGACAAGAATTACCGACGGAACGATCAGCTGGTCGGCAAGTGGTGGAACAATTATTGACAATGGCGATGACTCTGCCAGGTTTATCGCTCCAGCAACACCGGGAATATATACCGTAACCGCAACTTCCTGTAGTAAGAGTGTTTCAACAACGGTGACCGTTGCTTGGTATTTTCCACCATCATATTGCTTGAATAAATGCGGAACTCCCGGTTGTCCGGCTTGTCCGCCAACACCACCGGTTGTGCCACCGACTCCGCCGACTCCGCCGGTTTGTGTCGGCTCAAGTTGTTCGCCGGTCTGTATTGGTAGTGATTGCGCCTGTACCGGTGATAAATGTCAGTGTAGCGGACCGGAGTGTAGTTGCAGCAATCCTGATAGTTGTCAGATTTGTAGTGGTGGTAGTAATAACAGTGATAGTTGTAAATCTTGTATCGGTGATGCCTGCAAACCTTGCGTCGGTGATGCTTGTCAATGTAGCGGTGATAAATGCGTTTGTGTTGGTGATAGTTGTAACTGCACTGATCCGAACATCTGCAAAGTTTGTGTCGGAGATAGTTGTAAACCCTGCACAGGGGACAGTTGTAAACCGATTCCTCCAACTATTTGCATTGGGTCATTTTGTTTTCACAATCCGCTTTGTATAGGTGGATTCTGCTCCGGTGGAACAACTGAGGGAGCAAGCGGAACCGCTGGCGGTTTACCACCGATCACCGAG
>CAINNR010000011.1 GCA_903851235.1 uncultured Candidatus Berkelbacteria bacterium
ACCTTTGAACGCCTCCGTTACAATTTAGGAGGCAACCGCCCCAGTTAAACTACCCATCAGATACTGTCTCTCCCGATCGATTCAGGTCGGGGGGTTAGAAGCCAGAAAGTAGAAGAGTGGTATTTCACTGGTGCCGAAGCTCCCACCTATTCTACACATCTAAATCCAGGGTTCAATATCTAACTATAGTAAAGCTCCACGGGGTCTTTCCGTCTTGCTGCAGGTAGCCGGCATCTTTACCGGCATTGTAATTTCACCGGATCCCTCGTTGAGACAGTGCCCAGATCGTTACGCCATTCGTGCGGGTCGGAACTTCACAACAAAATCTTAATAATTAATGTCTGAAATTGATTTTGCTAATCCCAAGCTTTCGCTTGAGCGTGGACTATATCTTCTTCAATTTTCATTGAAGGACAGCGTGTAGTCTCTACGGGGTCATTATCCATTTCTGATTTGTTCTAGACTTCCCTCGGTATTGCCATATCCACCGCACGTGGATGAAGGTTTCACCGATATAGCTATCAAGGGCAAGATTTCGACTTACCCGACAAGGAATTTCGCTCGAATCTTACTTAATAAACATTAAGTCGTCATTCTGACGCTGCATATCGCTATGCAGATGGGACTATATCTTATCGCTTTTAGGCGATCTTGACGTATAGTCTCTGAGGATTCTGATCAGTGCTTCTCTCGACTTCCATTTTGAAGCAACCTTTACTGTCAACAAACCCCAAAATCCAACTGATCAGTCTTTCCTGCTGATTGTCTGCACGAGACGCATTTTTACTATGTTTTTTTCCGTAATACAAGAAATAAGTGTTTAATAAGATTACAACATAGTAGCGCTCGATTCACCAGATTTTCCAGCATATAGTCAAGTTTTCATTCTACATCCTCCTGGCGTGGAGGTTCGAATGGAGGTTTTTCACCTCACTAAGGCAGTTAATATCCTACCATAGGACCGTTCAATTTGTTACAAATTTTTGTCATCCTAAATTTATTTCAGGATCTTTTTTTAGATTCCGGATCAACTCCGGAATGACATAATTATCGGTCTGATCATTTCTGTCAGACTCTGCATGTCGCCATGCAGTTCAGACTATATCATAACGAAGAAAATGTGGCGCGCCCCTTACACGCCTAGTTATTCGTTCCCAACATGTAGTCGTTGAGGGTTAGTGGTTATGTCTTCTTTTCACGGCATGAAACCATGAAAACGAAATTGTCGTCTTTATCAGACTGCGTTCCATGTTCAATCTCTTCCCAACCATTTCTGGTTAAGATTCGACCAACTTCTTCACAAATATCTGAATCAGATACTCCAATTCGTTGGATAGAGTTTATTCGCCCATCATCAATCAAGACGATTACTCCAACCTTGAGAGACAGATTCTACCACTCCTTCCCTGCTGATTGTCTCCATAGTCCAACCGGTTTCCCGTTGGAATTTCAGAGATGTCCCAGCATATAGTTGGGTTTTTTTACGTAACTACAATGGTCCGTTTCATAGTTACGGCCGCCATTCACTGGGGCTTAGCCCGCTAGCTCATTCTGATGCAAGCATCAAAAGTCACCGGCGGATTTGACCTTCCAGCATTGGGCAGGCGTCAGCCCCTATACTTCAGCTTTCGCTTTAGCAGAGGCCTGTGTTTTTGTTAAACAGTCGCCTGGGCTCTTTCGCTGCGGCCTATCTTGCGATAGGCAGTCTTTATCCCGAAGTTACAGACGCTTATTTGCCGAGTTCCTTAACGAGGGTTCTTCCGATCACCTTAGGCTTCTCGCCTCATCCACCTGAGTCGGTTTGCGGTACGGTTCCATGCACCATAAGCTTCTAGCTTTTCTTGTCACTGCTATTCCTTGCAGAAATAAATCATAGTTTTCTGCAAATCTTTACAGCGCGCACTAGAATACAAGTACACGGAGTGCTGGAATATGAACCAGCTGGCCATCGCCTACGCTGCTGCGCCTCGGCTTAGGGCCGACTAACCCTGGGACGATTACCGTTGCCCAGGAAACCTTGGATATTCGGTGGCCAGGTTTCTCGCCTGGCTAATTCGTTACTTATGCCAACATTCTCACTTCTCCGCGCTCCAGCAAACCTCACGATTCACCTTCATCGCACGAAGAACGCTCCTCTACCGCTTGTGCAAAGCACAAGCCCATGTCTTCGGTATCTAGCTTGAGCCCCGTTACATTTTCGGCGCAGAATCTCTGTTAGATCAGTGAGCTATTACGCACTCTTTAAAGGATGGCTGCTTCTAAGCCAACCTCCTGATTGTTTAGGAGATTCCACTTCCTTTTCCACTTAGCTAGAATTTAGGGACCTTAGACGATGATCCGGGCTGTTTCCCTTTCGACTATGAAGCTTAGCCCCCACAGTCTGACTCCCTGCCAACACACATGGGAATTCGGAGTTTATTTGGGGCTGACGACCGAAGTCGCCAGAACCCATCCAGTGCTCTACCTCCCATGCTCTGAGACAGAGGCTATACCTAAATATATTTCGAGGAGAACCAGATATTTCCGAGTTCGATTAGCATTTCACCACTATCCACAGCTCATCCAAACACTTTGTAACGTGAACTGGTTCGGGCCTCCTCACACCGTTTAAGGTGGACTCACCCTGGCCATGGATAGATCACTCGGTTTCGGGTCTAGTACATACGACTAATCGCCCTGTTAGGGCTCGCTTTCACTACGCCTCCAGGTTTTAACCCTTAAGCTTGCCGCATATAGCTAACTCGTTGGCTCATTCTACAAAAGGCACGCCATGATCCCGACTTGCGTCGGGACGCTGACTTTTTGTAAGTATATGGTTTCAGGTTCTATTTCACTCCCCTTGCGGGGTTCTTTTAACCTTTCCCTCACGGTACTAGTTCACTATCGGTGAGAAGTAGTATTTAGTCTTGGAGTATGATCACCCCAGCTTCCCACGAGGTTTCACGTGTCTCGTGGTACTCGGGAACACCAACTCTCTGTTACTTAGATTTCGGATACGCGACTGTCACGCGCTATGGTCGTCCTTTCCAGGTTCGTTCTCCTATCTTTTCACGTCGATTATATGGGTCCCACAACCCCGGTAAAAACCGGTTTGGACTTTTCCCTGTTCGCTCGCCACTACTAAGGGAATCTCTTACGATTTATTTTCCTCTGCTTACTAAGATGTTTCAGTTCAGCAGGTACCCTTCAACCCGCCTCACGGCGGGAGATTCCCGGTCTTTAAACCGGGAAGATTTCTCAATTCGGACATCCTCGGATCAAAGCTTGTTTGGCAGCTCCCCGAGGCTTTTCGCAACCTACTACGTCCTTCTTCGGCTACTTCTCCCAAGGCATCCACCATATACCCTTACACTGACGTTAACTCTAGACCGCGCTCCACACAAAATTTTCAATACCCAATGTCTAAACATTTTAAATTTTAAATTAAAAAATTTGTGCGAAGCACGGTCTTCTTTGACTAGCAATTACTGACTTCCATCTTTCGATGAATAATAATTGATTTGCTTTGATGAAATATGCCTTTAATATATTTCATTTCAGCTATTTTTGATTCGGAAGAATTATTTTAAGTCCTCTGCTTTTTCCTCGGCGGGATAGAGCAGGGACTGATCGTAAATGAAATTACATTTATTTACTATATTTAGTTGTTAAAGTTCGAGTTAAGAATCTCAACTTGTGAGTCCCTTATCTCACAATTGATATCCTTAAGAAACAAAATTCCGCCAGCGGCGGATAATGTACCAACAAAAATTGTCGGCTAAATTATCTTGCCACCGCCTCTCTAAATTGTTGAGAGTTTAACATAAACCTTTTATTTAACCCCATTGAAGTCCAGCGGACGTTTAGTCCAAAGCTGCACAAATGGGATAATTTCAGAGGAAATCCTCGTGAAATATTTGCGTTTTGTATGTAAATTGATCTTAGCAAACACTGGTTTGGTTGTCAACATTTTTTGATCTCAAAAAGTATATTCGCAAAATATTGTTTTCAGATGTGTATTAAAAGTGAACTTATCTCGCTCGCCAGCCACCGTCAACAAAGATAACTTCACCGGTGACATAATTGGATTCATCGGATGCCAAATATAGGGCAGCATTAGCGATATCTTGTGGCAGACCAACATGTCCAAGTGGTGTTCCTGCCACTATCATCTTATTAAAATCTGCATTTGCCAGAACATCTTTTGTCATTCCAGTTTCAATAAATCCCGGAGCAATGGCATTTACACGAATTTTTACCGTTGCCAGATCAAGCGCAGCAGCATGGGTAACCTGAACAACTCCGCCCTTTGTTGCGCAATATGCAATTGACCCTTGAAGACCAACTTCGCCAAGAATCGAGCTCATGTTGATAATCGAACCGGCGATGTTATTTTCCTTCATCCATCTTCCCGCAGCGCGCGTACCATAAAAAACACCGGATAAGTTAATCTCAATTGTTTTGTGCCAAACTTCATCCGTGGTTTCCAGTACCCCACCCTGTGTGCCAATACCGGCATCATTGACCATAATGTCAATTTTCCCGAATTTTTCAACGGTTGCCGCTACCAAAGCATCAACCTGTTTTGAGTCTGATACATCGCACTTGGTAAAAGCGGCGCTGTCACCGAGACTCGAAACATCAAAATCATTAACATCCGAGAACATTACTTTTGCACCCTCTTTAATGTAAGACTCGGCAATTGCTTTACCAATTCCGGAAGCCGCACCGGTAACACAAGCAACTTTGTTTTCTAAACGCATATATCCTCCCAAATAATTAATTCTCACTTATTATACTATGATTTGAGACAAAGGGATGTTTAACAATCGAACTTGGTAACGAAGACATTTTTTCTTTTTGTTTTTGATTTGATTTTATCTTGATTTAATATTATTTTACCGCATTTTGTGAAAAAGGTGAACAGTATATTCGCTAAATTTCTTCTATTAGTGATGACATTTTGATCTCTTTTGATATTATTTGGTCACTTAAGATTTGATCAGAAAAATCAATACTATTGCATTTATTTCTGATTGTGATAAGTTGAAAATACTTTAGAATATACTAAATTGAAAGGATTTTATGCCGACGTCAAAAGAGAAAAAAGTTAACGAAAAAAGTACCAAACTTGAACTCTGGCAAGCATACAACGAAGTTGCCAACAAAATTTCGTCTGATGAAATGGTTGTCCGAAGCGATGACTCGGTAAATGATGTGATTAAAAATCTTTCCGAGACTAAAATAAATATAAATAGCCAGTTTGATCAACTGACCAAATCGCTGCTTGGCGATCTTGGCGAACTTTATAAAACTTCGGAACAAATTCGCCAAAACAAAGAAGACTTGATCAAGCATTTTGAAAATCAAAAAAAGGAACTTCAATTCCAAATGGAAGAAGTAAAAACTTCGTGGACGATCGAGGAAAAGAAACTTGATGATGAATTTAAACAAAAAAACATTGACCTAGCAACTAATAACCAAAGACAAGAGGAAGAGTACAATTACAATTTAAATATTTTGAGGAAAAAAGAGCACGATGGCTATTTGACCGAAAAAATTGCACGAGAAAAAGCAATAGCAGCAGAAGAAAAAGTGATCGCTGATCGAAAAAAAGAGATCAGCGAAATGGAGAAACAAATTGCTGATATGCCAACTTTGATCGAGAAAAAAGTAAAAGATTCTGAAGAAATTTTAGCGAAAAACTTGACTGATAAATATCAAAATCAAATCAAGGAGTTATCAGTAGACAAAGAACATAACGCGAAAATCGCTGAGATAAAAATTGCTAATTTGGAGCTAACGATAAAAAATCAATCTGTAGAAATATCCAGTCTGAAATCAGAACTTTCAAAAGTTAATGCGATGATGAAAGAGATGGCGGTTTCAGCAATCGAAGCGAAAAAACCGACAATTTTATCATCGAAATCTTCCGACATCAATTAAAAAAGGCGCAACACTCTGCTGCGCCGGGAAAAAGTCATTTCAACAGTTTTCGAAGCTCGGAATACGCGTCGCGAAGAATCTTGTTGTTTTTTGAATTACCTGGGATAAAACTACTATTATCAACTCCAGCAGTTTCCACCAACTCGGCAGCAGTATGTACCAACAATGTCGCAAGTTTAGCCAAAAGCTTCCTCTCTGGTTTTCTACTCCTGGCCAAGTTGTTAATATACTGTTGTTTACGTAAGTCAAGTGTTTCAATTTCATCGTAAATCCGATGAAAATAAAACAATCTTTGTATAAACCACGCTGCTCTTAATAAGGCTATTGAAAATTTTGACTGCTCACAGAAATTTTCTCTTTTCAATGGCTTAAATGATATTCTCATCCAAAACCTGATCTGATCAATAGCATTTAGAACTTGCTGGTCTGTAAGCCGTGCCTTAGGCATTACCGCTCACCGATCCTTCCTTGAGGTTGATTCGATAATACTGTTATAAATTGATTTTGTCAATTAAAAAAGGCACAACATTTTGCTGCGCCGAAAAGATTATTGTTTTGACTCAACAAGTCTGGCAATTTGATTGAAAGCATCGGCTTTGATTCTGGCAATTTGACCATCTGCTGTCTTGCCTCTGAGTTGGTCAAGTGTACTGCCAACAATCACCGCAATCGCATCCGCACGTGACAGACTGATTCCGCCACCATCTCTTTTGGTTTCAACAACATAAACTGCGGGTTCAACCATACTTCCGGTAACGTCAACATATTTGACCGCAATACCGGGAGAGCAATGTTCGCTTGCCTTATGATGCAATTCAACAGCCGGTTCAATTTCGACTACATTTGTTTGCACCTGGCTTAAAACTCCAGGTGGTAAAATTACCATTGGCACAGTAATCGTGTTTGTCTGAACTAACGACTCTATTTCTTTGAAAGCATTAACCATGGCATCTTTTGCGTCACCAGCCGATTCACCAACTCCTTTGACAATCCCTCTCAACACATTCCAAAGCTCTGTTCCTCTCATCGCTGATCTCCCCTTTCAGTGTGTGGTTGCTGATAACAGCTTAGCAGTTTTCGAAAAAAAGTCAATGACGAAAATTGAATCAAAGTTGACAAGAGCTTTATTTGTTTATCATTTCGCCAATGAGAATTATTTAGCCAGCAGCGATTTCATTTGTTTGGCAATTAGTTTGATGGCGTAAATTGGACTCAGTCGATACAAAAGGCTCATGGTTTTACAATCGCTGCCCAAAAATATCTGTGGCTTGTTTGTTTCAATTCCGGCGATGATAATTCGCGCCGCTTCGCTTGCCGGCAAGGTTTTATAGTTTGAGCTAGCTGTGGATTTCGGCACCTCCACACCAGAGTTTTTTGTAATATTCGTCGCCGTTGCACCGGGAAAAACAACCGAGACTTCAACATTAGTGTCCAAGAGTTCGGCATATAAGCCCTCGGTGAATAATTTTACCGCCGCTTTTGCGGCACCGTAAACACTTTGACCGGGAACCGGCAAAAAACCGCCCATACTGGAAACATTGGTGATGTGAGCTTTGGGCCGTTTCAAAAGCTGGGGTAAAAATGCCTTCGTCATATACAAAGTGCCAAAAAAATCAACATTCATAACCTTTTCAATAGTGGCATAATCTAAATCGTTGACTTTCAGAAACGGTTGGATAATTCCGGCGTTGTTAATAAGAACATCAACCTCATTTTGCTCGTCAGCAAATTTTTCAACACTGCTTTTTTCAGAAATATCCAAAGCGTGAACCGATAAATTTTCAGCCTTATCTCCAACTGTTTTTTTGAGCTCTGTTAAAGATTCTTGCCGCAAATCAACAGCGACAACTTTTGATCCTTTTTTTAATAGCGCCAAAACCAATTCCTTGCCAATGCCACTGCCGGCACCGGTAACAACTACAACCTTTTTTTCCAATTGCATCGATCCTCCATATTTAATATTTGCTCTAATTATAGCAAATTGCGCCAAGAATTATTACGAAAAAATATTTGACAAATTACTTTTGCTGTGCGATATTGCAAATAATCCGACACAAACCGAAAGGGTGATGTGATATGAAGCGCTTTTGGATTGTGCTGCCGTCAATGGAGTTAATACCGAGAGCTAGAGATACGGTCAGCAAAGTTGTGACTTTTGATCTTATGCTCGGTCAGGCATTTAAAATCGGTAATTGGTACGTTCATGCTGATCGTGACGACGACAATCATCTGGTACAAGAATTCGCACTTCCGACAATGCAATTTCTCGCAACACCAAGCGACCCGGATTGTTCCCTGTTTAAGTTGGTCAGGGACGGTGTACGAGAATTCATCGATGAGGTTGAACCGGAAGTGGTTTGTAATTTCGTTTTGAACGGTGGCGATTATCCGGTATTCAAACCTTTCACTCCATCGAGCTGGCCACAGAAACTGGCGGTTCTGGCGCTTCCGGTTGATTTCATCTCAATCTACGGGATCAAATCCGGCAGACTCCGAGGACGACGAAATCAAGATTTTGCTCACATTCGTGTCGGAAAACATTTGGTGTTTTGGGATCAGCTCATCTACGACGTGGAGAATCCAAAAGCTTTCGAAAGTAGCGCAATACTTGATCCGGAAGTTTTAGAAAACATCAAATCGTTGCTCGGGCAAAATCTCGATAAATTGGAGAAAATCGCTACTCTGCCATGGCAGATTTGTGATGAAAGGTTGTTAGTTATCGCTGAAGGCGAAAACATTGATCTGCAATCGACTGTTTATGTTCAAGTTGGGTTTCCTGGATAGCGCCGCGCCACGACAGTTTGTCGTGGCCTTTTTAATTAATACAAACCGGCCGAAAAAACGATAAATTTGACACAAAAGAAAACTAACAGTATATTCTATTCAGGCAAAGGTTAGACGCTGCAAGTCAAATGTACGTGTAACCCCGCACTTCTCTGAGTCGGGTTTACACAATAGTTCGAAACTGGTTGGCGAGAGTGTAGTAGCGCGCTCCCGCCTTGGCTGCCGTCTTCACCGCTTGGGATCCGACGGCGCCACCACTACCCGTACCGCTACGCGCCGGCGGAAGCCGAACCTCGGAACTAACCTTGCCTGCCACACCGGTGGAGGCGCCGACCCCTGGCGCCTCCACAGAAACTCAGTACAGAGGAGAGGTAAAGCAATGAAGAAGCCGGTGTTGGAAACCATCAGCGAATTGGCCGCTACCGGTGTTGGAACAATAGAGCGGATATTGCTAAAAATCGCCATCAGCCAAGGGAGATTTCCGGATCCGGCTTACTCAAAGTTTTTCCGTTACAAATCAGATGGATCAAAACGCTGGATTCTCAATCCTTGCCCTGAACTGAAAGACTTGCAAAGGAAAATCAAAGCCGCTTTGCTTGACCCCTTTCCGCCTTCGCGTTTTGCTCACGGCTGGACTGCTGGCCGATCACCACTGACCGAAGCCATGACCCACATGGGAATGAATCCAAAATACGGTTTGAGTTGGGACATCGAAAAGTGCTATCCATCAACCAATATCGCGTCGGCGACTGAAGTTTATTGGCACTTGACGAAAAGATTCTATGAAGAAGACGACTACATCGACTATGACGCGCTGGCGGAGAATTTGGCGGTAATTTCGACCATTTGCTATTTTGATCACCAAATTCCGGTTCTGCCAACCGGCGCGCCAACTTCGTCCGGGATTATCAATGTTCGTTTGCGACGGTTTGACAGCGAACTCAATAGCAGGTTTGCCGACGTTCTCGGTCACCGGGAATTTGTTTACACTCGTTACGGTGATGACCTAACATTAACATCACCTCATCCGCTCAAGACCAGAGAAAAAGCTCTGACTCTGGCAGTTTCAAGTCTGCTGGCAGAATATGATTATCGAACCAATTCGAACAAAACCCGAGTGATGCAAGCCGGCAACAGCTGGCCACCACTTGAAGTTTCCGGTTTAATTCTGGACGTTAAGAACGGCAGATTACTGATTTCCGACACTCGTCTGAAAAAACTCGAAGCCCGTGTCGCTCGCTATTTGATGCAGAGAGAACGCGACGATGAAGAACTTAGGAGCTTGCGAGCCAATCTCGGCTGGGTGGCCAAAGTTTACGGCGGGAAATTGCCCGGAAGGGTCGAAACTCACTTGGTCCAAACATTGCGAGATGAAAGCTTTCACCAGGACAGAGAGGCAAAACAACGGTTTTGGGAGCTAACGGTCAGGAATCGTTTCAGTCAGATTGCTTACGGCCTCGCCGGCGCCGAGTGTTACGCCGACTGGGTCCCACACCAAGTTTTCGATTATTAATTCCATGCCACGACAGTTGTCGTGGTTTTTTTTATCCGGACGATAAAAAATGCGCCCCTAAGATTCTGGGGCGCAAAGAGTAATGTGAAAGGTTTAGCGGTTTCGAATATAGTTGACAGCAGAATCTGCTGCGGTGAAAATTGGGAACAGTGCGGCGATACCGGCCATCATGGCGATGAGTTGATCGGTACGGTGCAAATCAGTGGCATAGAATTCCATTGGTCGAATTGATAGCGGGGAGTCTTCCGAAACAAGAACGCATTCATCGTTAATGTTAAAATGCAGTCCATGAGTCTGAGTTTTAATACTGGCATGAATTTCTCCGCCGGAACAGGCGCGCATTTGATCGAGTGCCGAAACAATGGCTTCTTCGGCTCTCTCTAGCGTGTTGAAGCGAGAAATCGCTCCGGCAATGTAAAACGCGGCAGTCACATTGGGCGAAATCCAAAGACGAACTGTATGGTCTGTGCGATGTTCCGGACTAAATCGAAAGACAACATCAACTGATTGTTGCGCTCGGGGAACCGATCCGGATAAAGTTGCGTTCTTAACCAGACCACAAAGTGGGGAGACAGCGGTTGCATCGTGAATCACCTGTGTAATTACCGATAGTGTCATAGCGACATCGTCACCGGCACCAGGAATTTCTTCAAAAAAACTACCGGTTCCATGGCAATAGGGACAATTTGTGTGGTCGTTATTGGCTGGGTAGTATCCGCAACGAAGAAGTCGATTTTCACTTCTCATCAACGGAATTCCAATCTGAAACTCGTTAAGATCCTCAGAGCAGATTAAGCCCTTTCCCTCCATCGGTTTCATTACTCCATCAAAACCGATACCGGTCTCTTTGTCGAGGGAAAAATATGAGCCGGGTCTCATCCGCTCATAACAATCGATAATTCGCCGACCAGCCTCTGACAAAAAAAGATTGTACAACCAGTTGTAGTCAACCGCAAACAATATCACCGGATCCTTTGGACCATACGCCATCGCGTATTTTGTCATCGATCTCACCTTGCTTCGCAGATTGTAACCCAGACTATACTATATATAGTATATATTTCGAAAAAAATCAACAAAAAAAACGCCAAGACGGAAATTATGGTCGACTCAGATGTGGTGTTTTGGGCGACACGTTAAAATGGATAACGGCCATCATATCACTTCAATTTGCGGCCACCTTGACACCATCGACCCAGCTATTCATGTTGGCTCTCAAATTACCGCCGGCACTGTCCTCGGCACCCGAGGATCAACCGATTGGTCAACCGGCCCGCACTTGCACTTTCAGATCAATATCTTTGGAATCCCCGTCAATTCGAGAACGTTTTTACAGGGAGACCCAAGCGATAAATTTTGGAACACCTTTATTAAAATTGCGTTGGATTGGGAATCTGATTTGAAGATGATCTATGAATGGGATAACACTATTCTGTCGGAGACCAGGTGAACTAGATGAATCTCTCAAGACTTTACAAAGGAACCTGAATATATAAAATTTCAAATATAATATTTAACTAAATTGCGTAATTTTCAGCCGCAAATTTGGCCTGTTCTATAAAGACCTTTTTTGCATTACCAAGAATACCTAGCTCGTAGAAAGCTAGGATTGCCAACCTATAAGTATTAACATCAACTGTACGTAGTGAGAGAGGGAATGAATCGTTAGAATACAGAATCGCGTTTGCAAGAATTCGCGCCGTTCGTTTGTTGCCATCATTAAATGGTTGGATATAGCAGATGTATGTGAAAGCTAACAGAGCTTTTTCAAACACGCTTTGTTTTTCGTTAATTACTTCACAAAGTCTCTTAAGCTCCTCTTCGACTTGGAATTTATTATCAAGCGGTCGATAGGCGCTGCCAGTTATACCAATTAGTCTTTCCCTTAGTCCAGAATCAATTATCCCGTCAGCGAGAATTTTATGAAGCTCGATTACAGCTTGGATTGTTAACTCTCCACCAAAAAGATCTCTGTTTTCCTCGGAAAAATCCAAAGCCTTCTTGTGATTAAGAACCATAGTCGTTTCATCCTTTGATTTTCCAGTAGCTGGGATGCCGTCTTTAATTAATGATTCAGTCTCGAGAAGCGTATAAGTATTGCCTTCTATCAGTGAGGATTTCCAAGACAGCTCTATAGTTATACGTTCACGTTCACGCCTCACAATATCTCTTGATGCTGTCTGTAGTTTATCGTAGAATACTTTATTGTATTCCTCTAGCTCTTTCCGCTCTAAACCCGAAAATAGTTCAGTGGACCCCAAAGCACCAAGGCGACTAAAGTCATAACTAATACCCGCGCGGTCCTCATTAGCGAAGTACTCTTCAAGTTTTTCTTTACTTAGTGCAAGATTGAATCTCGCTTTGTTTTCCACAGTGTAAGTAACTGCCCTAGCCTCACCATATTTTTGTACTAGTCGCCTCTCAACCATATCGCTTATATCGCGCTGCAGGGTTCGCTCGGTGACTTCGATAAAAGCGGGTAAGCCAAGAAGTCCAGGCAAAGAATCGATGCCAGTCAAGAATGCGATCAAGATTTGTTGTTGTCTCTTAGTAATACTCATAATACAATTATAGCAAGTATCCCGACAAAATCAATGATTATCACGACAAAATGTCGGAATATACTTTTCAATAAAATAAAAAAATACAGCTCCAAGAACTGATTTTGAAATGGTGGACCCGACAGGATTCGGACCTGCGACCTCCTCAGTGCAAATGAGGCGCTCTACCAACTAAGCTACGGGCCCAAGACTAAAAAATTATATTACTTTTTGACTTAAAAGTCAATCCTTCAGAAATTTATCAGGAAGATAAAACCAAAAATCACTATCGCCATACCAAGCAAACGATAAAAAGTAATGGTGCCACCGGCGCCGAGAAATTTTTCTATCCACTCCTGACTGCCGGTAATATTGTAGAGCGGATAGGCAAAATAAAGCAGGGAAAAGCCCAGAACTAAAAACCCGACAAATTCTAATATTCTCATATAGCTATTATAACGTAGTCGCGACCGAATAAAAAATGGTGGTGTGTTCTCGACTCCGCTCGAACTATTTTCGAAACGGTAAATATATAATGCGTTTTTTGGCGTTTATTCAACCCGACCGCTCCCTATTGCTACCCATTCACCTCTGAAACCCTTTAGGACGGCTTGCCGTCTGGCAAATAGCGGAAAATACATTGGGCGTTTTTGGGCTGAAACTCGTTCCTTGCGAAGCCAAACTCATTTGGCTCTTTCGCTCTGATTTCAAGGACTCTTTGTCAAAAAGCAACTTCTCGGCTCGGGTATTGGGAGCTGGGGGGGTGAAAATACCTTATTAGGCACAAAGTGCCGTAGCCGAACGATTTTTACACTCAAAACATTGAGAGGAAAAATGGTTCGGCAAATTTTGATTTTGCTAACTACTCATTAATATTATCAGAATATTTGTGGGTTTCCCATGGTGCAGTGGTCTCACCGCACCATGGGCAGAGCTGTCAGGGTCAGGCATAGCGTTACTCGCGACAGTCGGGACAGAGCCCGTCCTCGAGATACCTGGTGCGGACTGCGAGTTTGCACTTGCTGCACTTCTTGGCGTGTCCGTTGAGCAGCAGGGCGAACTCGTCCATGATGTCGTTCTCTTCGAGGTACTTGCTTTTGCCAGTGGTCGACCGCGGTGGATCCATAGACGTCGGTTGGCGGGTTCCTAAACCCATTGAAGGGTCCTCCTTCCAGTGTGCCTGTTGACACTTACAGAATTGCAAATATTTAGATCGAAGTCAATGGCCTGTGCTCTTGTAATAACTGAAAAAAATACTTGACTTTTAAAATCAATATATATATAGTCGATTTAGCTAGAGGTTACACAGCAGGAGTGGCGTACAACCCGAACGAAGTCGCATCGTTGCGAACGGGGCGTACAAAAGTCCAGAAACCTGCGACTGGACATCCTCTAGCACACATTCAAAACCGGCAACCGCAATCTGCGGAAGCCAATCATCCGAGAGCTGATCAGCACACCGATCAGCTCTCTTCCCTTTTATCGGCACAAAATATTTGCAATTCCAGACCAGATTTGATAGTCTCGTCTTAGATTCAGATGAGATGATATATACTCGTAGTATCTGCTAGGCTATATATTTAGGGAGGGAGGGAGAATATGTTTTGGCTCAACCAATCGACCCTCAAATCCCTCGAGAATGGCTCTTACCTTCATCGGCTACGATGCAAGGTGATTTCTTGGCTAAATATACGCCCTCTCCCAATGACGGCAAGTTTGCTATCGATCTTTTAACTGCTCTCCAAAATCACACACCGCTAACCACCTTCCAGAAATTCTTTATATATGTTGTAATGTTTTTCCCAGCACCCTTGGACTGGAAGCTTTCACTCTTTAATTTCTTTTATACGTTCTCCCTGCCCCATGGCAGTACCGCCATCATCATTGGCGGTATTTTTGTAATTGCTTTGATATATCTGCTTTTACGATTCGGCGTCTTAAGATATTTGCGCAAAAAAGAGCCTTTAAAATTTCTGGAATTAGTTTTCCCTGCCACTACCTCCAAATCCGCATATTCCATGGAACAGTTCTTTTCCCTTATTCATACGTTGTCCAGACAGCGTGGTTTTTGGGATAAGCTCATCGGATACAAAAAGCTCTACTCTTTGGAAATCGTTGCCGATAAAGAACAAGGTATCCGCTACATTTTGGCTGTACCCGAAAAAGACGCTTTCGTCATTAAAAAAGGATTGCTCTCATTTCTCCCTGGACTTAAGATTAATGAAGTCGAGGAATACCTGCCCAAAGATTTACGGCTTAAAGAGAAGAAAAAACATAGCTGGAAGATAGCAGGTAAGGCAAAGGTGATTAGACTCCGACTCTCCAATGATTTTGTTTTGCCGTTAAAGGAAAACAAGGAGCTAGCCGAGCATGACCCGATTGCATATATTACAGGTAATATGACCAAACTGGAAAAAGACGAGATGATGGTTTTTCAAGTCGTGGCTACTCCGATTCTTCGAAGAAATCACAGGAAAATAGTCCGCCACATCGAAAAAGTTGAAAAGCTGATCTACAACAACCAACCCCTAAGTAATGTTCTCAATCAAAGTTTGATCGGAAAAATTCTATCTGTTTCATTGGCAATTATTTTTGGAGTATTTAAAATATTCTCTCGGATATTGGAATTCTTCGCCGAAATTATCACAATCGTTACAGACGACTTAAACCACATTGAACATCGAGCCACGCGCAAAGCGGTGGTTTCGGCAGTCGCCAATCGCCAAGAGATAATAAACCCATATGAACAGGAATTGCGCCAGGTCATCAAGGGAAAAGTCGATCAAACGCTCTTTGAAACTTCGCTTCGGCTTTTAATAAAAACCGAAAATCCCGAGCAATTCCGCCTGCGAACTTCGGGATTCTTGGCTTCGTTTGGTTCTCTGGGCAGTACTTACCAGTCGTTAGTCCAAAAATCAAACGGTTTGTTTTCATTTTTCCGCTCTCCGCTAAAAGACTTTACCAGCAGGCACTTTTCATTTGCCGATAATCCGATACTTTCGGTTTCGGAATTGACCGATATATATCATTTCCCATATATGGACACAACCAAAACCGAGGATATGGTCAAAGCCAAAAGCCAGCCACTGCCTGCTCCGTTATCTTTCAAACAAACTAAAACCAAGTTTGATAATCTATTTGCCACCAATAGCTACGGCGGGAGCGAGACGGCTATCGGTCAAACGCTAAAGGAACGCCAACGGCACACTTACATTTTAGGTGCCACAGGTTCCGGTAAAACAAACTTGCTCTCAAACATGATTTATCAAGATATTGTGAACGGCAAAGGCGTGGCCGTACTTGATCCTCACGGACAGTTAATCGAGAGACTCATGGAAGTAATCCCCAAAGAGCGAATCAAAGATGTTGTCTGGTTCGCTCCCGATGATGACGGCTATCCCATCGCTCTTAATCTACTAGAACTACCCGAAGCCAAAAACGGCAAATTTACAGGCAGCCAATTGCAAAAACAAAAGTCGCTTGTTTCGAGCAGCTTAATTTCAATTATTGAGAAATTCTATGACGCCAAGTTCTTCGGACCGAGAATGGAATATGTGCTTAGAAATGCTATTTTAACCGCTCTTGAAACCGAATCGCCGACATTGCTGACCATTCTTGATCTCTTAACCAAAACCCGTTACCGCAAGGGGGTCGTCGCAGAGCTTAAAAACAAAGTACTGCAAGATTATTGGGTTTATGAATTTGAAAAGCTCGGTAGTATGCAAAAGAACTCGGTCATTTCGCCAATAACCAATAAGATCGGTGGACTTTTAAGCTCTCCGATCAATTACAACATTTTGAGCCAACCTAAAAGCAAAATTGATTTTGAAGATATTTTGAATAGCGGCAAGATCTTGCTTTGTGATCTGTCTAAAGGCAAAATTGGTGAAGATGAATCAAACTTTTTCGGCTCCCTAATTATTGCCAAGATTCAGTTGGCCGCTTTGCGACGAGCTTTAATCCCCGAGGAATCGCGCCGAGACTTCTTTCTCTATGTTGATGAATTCCAAAACTTCGCCACAGATACATTCTCCGAGCTGGTATCGGAAGCCAGAAAGTATCACTTGGCAACTATACTGGCTCATCAGTCAATCTCACAAATAGAAAACCGCGATATTATCAAAGTAATTTTAGCTAATGTCGGTACAGTCATTTGTTTCAAAACCGCCAACCCCGAAGATGAGCAGTTTATCCTGCCGATATTCTCACCGGAAGTTTCAAAACACGAGATCTCAAATCTTCCGCTCTATAACTTCTATATGAAAGTTTCGGTTGGTCAAGCCGAAGATACTTTCCTAGCCGAAGCCGACAACTTCACCGCTAAAGGTAGCGAAAAAACCGCCAATGCAGTCATCGAGCAATCACGAAAACATTATGCCAATCCGATTGAAAATGAGATACCGGAAAGACCAAAACCTCAGCCAGAAGAAGCTTCGATTTCTAAACAGAAACCGGCTACCCCAAAACAACCAAAAGAAAGAAAAACAACCACCCAAAAAGCCCCTATTACCAAAGGACTTTTGCCAAAGTAACTAGGGTAAAATATTGGCTGTTTTTAAGATCAAAGTGCCTTAGATTATTTACCCATAACCTATACAAGTATGGCGTAGGTATGGATTGGGAAGATGTATCAATTCAAAATTCTCCGCATTACCAAACTACTCAACAATAAAACAATTAAAAAAACACTAAACTTACATGACCAAACTGCCCAACATAACCAAAACTCAACACACTATTATCTCGCTACTTTTCCGCTTTAGATTTCTAGACAGAACCCAAATTCAAAAATTCCTAAACCACAAAGATTACAAAACCATTAATGACTGGTTAAGAGATCTATCCGAAAAAGAATATATCGGGCATATTTATCCCTTGAGTTACCCCAACCACCAGAAACCAGTTTACTATCTCAACAAAAACGGTATTGCTCTAGTTAAAGCCGAGAACAGCGGTAATGCCGGAGTAGTGCAAAAACTTTATCGGGAAAAAGACCGTAGCAAATCATTTATCGATTTGTGCCAGCTTTTAGCCGACATTTATCTTGATCTATCAAGCCTAAATACCGCTGATGTTAATTTTCAAATGTCAGTCAAAAACGATTATGAAAGCCACGAACTCGGAGAAATGCTAAATGACATTTCGCCCAAGGCATTTATTGAGCAAACCGCAAACGACGAAACCAATCAATATTTTCTTGAGATCTTTATCAATTGCCCAAAAGATTTGTTAAGAATGAGAATAAAAAGGTATATATCATACTATCAAGCCAGCGAATGGGAAGCGGAAACAAGCATGCCATTCCCTACCATTCTCTTTGTCTGCCCCGATGACAAAACCTTATCCTATTTCAAACAATACACAAAAACAAAATTAAAAATGCTTGATGAACCAGAACTCAATATTCAAATAACCGAAGCGAATAAAGTCAAAGAATTTGGAATAACTGGCGATATTTGGGACAGGGTATGACAATCAAGATGTGAGGAATTCCATATCGAACCTCATTTATGCTATTATCTACTCGAGGTGATCATTGTGAGCAGGGCTCCCAGACGTTTTGCTTACTGCACAAGTTGTAGTTACAACGGACCAGTCAGGCACACTAAGTCTTGTCCAAAGTGTGGCTCGCAGCGACTCAAAGTCGCTGATCCCCGATGGACCCTCGGAACCAAAAGGGAGCGGCCTAAGTAGGTCGCTCCCAACCCCAAATTGCCAATAAAAAAAGCCCCCGAGGTGGTCGAAACCCCGAGGGCTCTTTTGTTTAGTACTCATCGGCACACATCACTGTGAGCACGCGTTGGCAGGTTGGCGATGTCGGGTCTTCCCAAACTCGCAAGGCCTGATCGTAGTAATCAATCTTCCAAAAGACCTTTTCACCGTACCAATCGAGACTACCGAAATCTCTCTCGCCGTACGGGTCATTATCTTCATTAAACCTGTTGAAATCCCGAATCGCAGACATAAGACCGTCTAAATCCGGCAAGTTCCTAATTCCTTGCGTCATAGTAACACCGAATCCAGATCTACGGAACGTATCATTAAGCGATGCAATGTTTGATATCATTAAATACTCCACCATAATAACCTCCTCAATTAATTTAGATTGATGACGAGGAAGTCGACCTCCTCCTGCCATCGATGGAGGCCAAGAACAAAGAGACAGTTTGGGTCAACGGTGGAGCACCCTACGAGCTGAACGACCTTGACGCAGACTGGCTCTTTGTTCTATACAATTGAGAGACTGGCAGGAGGACATATTATTCACAAATTAAAAAAGCTCTCGGGCTTAATGCTGAGAGCTTTTTACCTTAAATCTTGGGCATGAACCCTACTTAACTTTTTTTACTCCCTTGAATGGTTTGTCATCGTGCTTCTGATCCATAAATTTTTTATCTGGGCCTCTTTTTGTCCAGCGGTCGTTCAGTGGATTATACACCTGATCACGATCTCTGACTTGACCCTCCCTATGTCCATCACCAATGGGTGCATTCGTTGCCATTTTGTCCCTTTCCTATTATTTCTTTAGTAATTGGTTAATATTTTTATCCCAGCCCTCTCGATGGATAATCCTTTCTTTCTGCAATTTTTCATTTAGTATCTCTGCTTTTGTTTTTTTCGACAATTCTTCCCAATTGTCTCCAAAAACATACGTCGCATTTCCGTAAAAAATACTCTCGAGGGTAAATATTTTTTTCTTTTGAAACCCCAGAACAATATACCCATTAAAACCGCCATGGCCGACAGCCCTGAAATCTGGTTGATACTTATTTATCATTTCCAACCTATACAGAATGACTGGCTGGTTACCTTTTGGTGCTTTTCGAATAAATGGATCTATTTCTCGTTTTAGTTGATTCCATGGCATCTCGCCCGGTGGGAGTATTTTCCAATTTAATCGTTTTACAGGTATATTCACAATTGGCTCAAGGTCAGATGAAAAGAATTGGCACTCGCCGAATAACTCTAAAAATAAATTGACAACATGGACAATCATCTTCTCATTCTTTTCGGAAAATTCTAAAACGGGGCCAACGATAACTTTTTGCTTATCGGCTAAGACAGAAATTGAAAGCTCTATACTCGGTGGCTCAATGAAAACCCTAGGATATCTATTGTGTGGGACATCAACAATTTTTGAACGTTCGACTCTATCATATGGACCATTGAATTCTTTCCAGTGCCAGTCTCTAGAACTGTATGATTTTTCCATTGGCAAATCCCTGCGAATCAGATATTTACCCTCGGCATTATATAAGCTAATCGGCCCGACTGGAGCGGGTAGTATTGTTTCGCCAACTGTTAAATCCGCTGACAAGCCAGCTCTATTGAGTTTATCAGCGAACTGAGCGATACCTTGTACCCCAACGATAAACTTATTACCATCTTTAACAAACTTTTTGATCGACGACAGCGATCGAATTCTTTTTTGGTCTAATAACATTGGTTCTCCTTAATTTAATAGAATCTAAAAAACAGCGCAAATATAAATACTGTGAGCTCTCTCTGAGTTTGACAGTATCTACGCGCTGTTATAAGATGTAGATAGTAAAAGCAGAGATAAAATTTCCTGGTGTGCCGCCCGGAATTAAGCTCTGCTTTTTTTATGGTGACATATAACCCTCCATATCTCCAATTAATTATTTTCTAATTTAGGATTGTCTAATTCAATCACAAATATTTTACCGGCGCCTTCTTGTTCAAATATTTTCCATCGGTAACGGTTGTGATATATTTGTGTATCAATATTGTGTGCCTTAAAAAAACTTCTAGACACAATATTACCGCCATATTTATCTGACTTTACGATAGAAAACTTATTCTTCTCATCCTCATCATTTGTAAACTGTATACCGATTGCTTTAGCATCTTTATCATAAAACAATACAGCGTATTTAAAATCGTTGATTTTGTTATCGTTAAAGAATTTAGTAGGAAGCCCGATCGACTGTGATTTGGTTACAGTAATACGATCTTCGGTTTTAAGATTTCGAGATTCGAATTTAATAAAGTTGTAAGGCATAGGGTGACCTCATATTATTTGTTTACATAACTAAAATACCACATTAAAAGTGGCTTGTCAAATAACTCCTTATAGTGTCTATTTACTTTATTATATAATATATATATATTATCAAATTTAACTAATTAAGCATTTTTTTGACCTAAATCTAGGAATTTCCAATCCCTCAAATTATTAGGGACATAAGAGTATTCTATATCATCATTGTATCGCCAGCTATTCTTGTCTTTTATCAATATTCCACCAAATATATTTTTACCTTTTTTATTCTCCTCCATAATATATTTAGCTAAACCCTCAGCTTTTTCTTTTGCAGTTTGCGCGTAGATGCCGCCCTTAGTGTCGAACAAACCTATTCTTCCATCGTTTAGCATTATGATGAAATCAACATAAAATGGCTTATCGACTCCATTTTCAACATAAGGTACGGCAAAATACGAGCCGTCTTGCCTACCATTTTTAAACCACCACTTGACCTGTTTCGCATTTTCCAGATATTCAATAAACTCTACTTCGATATCACTATCTTCTTCGAATAAAGACAAATTATTGCTACCGCCAGTTTTTGAATAATATGGATCAATTATTGATCTTTTGAAATCCTTTTTTGTGTAGTTCAAATTATAATTGATAAATTTTGGTACGTTCCACGGCTCATCATTCGGAACTAATGAATTTTTGCCTTTGCCGACTATCTCTTGATATAGTTCTTTTGATCGATTTATCACATCAACAAATAATTGTTTATTTTCTGTCGATAAAACAATTGCCTGAATCCTTGTCCAATCATCAACGCCCATTTTGAATTCTTTATCGAAAAATCTATAAATTGAATCATTTATCCTTTTTATTGATCGAAGTTCAGGGGCGAATGGAGCCAGATTATCGCGGACAAAAGAATCGAAGGCATTTTGTAGTTCAACATCATTTTTTGGCAAATTAAGAGTTCCGTGTTTATCAATGCTCTTAACCTCTTTATCAATATCCTCAATCACTCCACTCGCAATCAGTTTTGAATCAACAATCTCGTGATCAAGCGAAACTTTTTTTAAATTTAGTTCATTCGCAGCTTGAAAAAATACGGGAACAAAATCCGAAGACAAACGAGTTTCTTCTCGAAATCTTTTTGAGTGATATGATGTTAAATCAAGCATTTTGTAAATGTCATTGCGTCTTTTCCCCTCAAAGACAGTAATATACTCTTTGGCTATATCTTCGGCGATCCCGATATCGCTTAAACTTGTATAAACATATCCGACATTAAGCTCGGGAATATTATAGTGATGGTGTTCTGGCATGCGCATAATCCTGCCAATAGTTTGAATGGAGAAAACCATACTTTTCCATTCTCGGAATAAAACGAGAATTGTTGCCCTTGGGCAATCCCAGCCAACGGCAATTGCCTGTTTAAATATCATTACCTCAACTTCGTTCTCATTCTTTTCAATATTATCAAGATTAATTTTATTATCTTTTTCCGACAAATATATCGCTAACTTGCCATTTCCCGTAGTTATTTCATATTTTGATAAAAGTTGTATGATCGAATCTTTTTTATCAACCAATCCTTGCCTATTATCAGGTATCTGTATTAACATCAAAGGATTTATATTAGATTTTTCTGATTGATACATCTTTGCGAGTTCGGCTCTTTTCTTAAGACCCGCTTCAACAACAATTTCGTCTGCTGTTTTGTCCGTAACTTTTTTATCAAATTTATAGTTTTCAAAATCAGGGTTTATTACAATTTCCTTTTTAATCATTCCCTCATCTTTTACATCTTTAAGTTGAACCTCTACCCCGTTAAAAACACCTTTTAATTGAGGAGTCGCGGAAACTTCAATTGTAACTTTCGGGCCAATTTCTTCTATCAAATCTTTTGATGTTTCGGTATCAGCATTTCGATGGCTTTCGTCAATAATCAGAATTATTGTTCGCCCTTCCTCTTTTGTTTTATTGATCACATGAGTTAAATTGTTATCTCTCTCATTGGCGCGAACGTAAACATTGCCTTTTTTGTTTATACTTGCCCAGTTCAAAAATAATATTTCATTCTCTCTGATTTCTCTATCTTCTAAATCCTCATAATATGAACACCTAAGGCCAAGTCCTTTGTTTTCATAATATTTTTTCAAGCTATTACGACTTTGGTCATGCAATTTATTGACTGCAATCCAGATGAAAGATAGCTTTTTACCATCAATCCTAGAATCGCAAAGCCTCATCATAAATTCAGCCATCATCAAAGTTTTACCTGAACCAGTTGGGGATTTAAAAATGCAAACTTTGTTGTCGTCTGAACCCAAAAGCTCGTTGACTTCCTGCTTCAACTTGACGATCGCTTTTTCTTGATAATTCTTGAATTCTATCCACATATTATTTTACTTAAAGATCTCCCTATAAACTTTTAGTATTACTTCTGGAATAGCACAAAGCGTAACTTTTTCTTTGACATTGATAAATTCTTTCTCGTGAGGATCGTCACCAAGGGAAAATACATAAGTGTTAAAATGACCCTCAATATTTATAATGGCTTCTTTATATCCTTTAATAGCTTCTTCGTAAAAAACTATACCAACAAATTTATCACAGTTCTTAAAAATCTTAAAATCGCCATTTTCTTGGACTAACTCGAAAGCATTTTCTTTAATACACAACATCTCTGTCGATTTGTTTACTAGTTTGCGTTTATTAGCGTCTGTTTCCTTTGCTTCAACAAAATCATATGCGGAAAAGTATTTCAGATTACCACCTAGACCATTCATATCGAACTCTCTCGAATTTTTATAACCGCTAATCACATCCTTTAATCGTGGATATGTGAACCGCCTACAAATACCATGCTCATTAATTTCATTTTCTTTTAAGCCACGTGCCCTTAATTCTTTTTCCAAACCATTTAGCTCATTATTTGTGCACAAAATAAATTTACGGTCTCCATTGTCGATCTTGTTTAGCTCCAAAACAGCTTGTCCGGTTGTACCTGAGCCAGCAAAAAAATCAAGTACCGAGCATGTTTTTGAGGGGTGCATCTGCACGATCCTTTTAATTAACTCGACATTTTTCTCACCATTCTCAAAATGCCATTTAGAGTCACCTTCTTGAAGATCAGTCCAATTGGTATCAAGGCGAGTGACATCAGAAGCTTCCAGTCTATATTGCGGTTTACCCGTCTTAAGGTTAGGCCTTAAAGCACCTTTTTGGATTAGCTCAGTTGCTTTTTTTTCTTCAAACATCCAATGCCTGCCCGAAGGCGGTTTGTGACCAAATATCTCATACTCCATAGTTTTTCTAATGCCTGGTGCATCGAACGCATGCCATCTTTCTTCTTTCTTCTGATATTTTGTAGGTAAAACTATTTCTGCTTTAGGCATAGCATAAAATAGTACAAACCCATGACCCAAGTTAAGGCTTCGTGCATATTGCCGTTCTTGAATATTTTTCTTTACACGAGAAACGACTATGGAATTTCTGAAATTGCTTTCCCCAAAAATCTCATCACAAAGAAGTTTCAATTGAGAATATTCGTTGTCATCAATGCTTATAAAAACTAATCCGCTATCTTTCAATAAATTTTTAGCAATTCGTAATCGTTTCTCCATAAAAGTAAGCCATTTACTATGTCTATAAGGATCTTCGTTATCAACAAATCTATCGTTATAAATAAAATCTTTGTTTCCTGTGTTGTATGGCGGATCAATATATATGAGATCTATTGATTCCTGATGAGTGAAATTCAAAACTGCCAGCGAGTGATAATTATCCCCCTCGATTAATAAATTAATTGGATCAGCTTGGTTTGTAATTATCTCTCTGTTTTTCTCTTCTTTAAGAACTGGAAATGGCTTACCTTTTAATTCGTTTGAAAACATTTCATTTGGAGTTCGTGCATCTGGATTGATTAATATATCGAGTTTTTCTTCAACTTCCTTTTCTCGATGCCATACCAAGCCATAGGTCGTATCTTTAATACGTTTGATTTCTTTGATTAGTTCATCTTTTGACCAATCATCATAATTTATTTTTTTCGGCATATTATTACCTTATTAAATCATCAACCCCTACATTCAACGCCTTTGCAATTTTTGCCAATGTTTCGATAGTCGGGTTTTTATTAACACCAGATTCAATTTTAATGATCGTATTGTATGTAATATCGGCCAATTTAGAGAGCCTGTCTTGAGACAGCCCTAATTTACCACGATACTTTTTTATATTCTCGGCAATATTTGATGTATTTGATTTCATAGCAATATATTACTATAATTAGAGTAATAGTACAAAACCTCCTAACTCTTTACTATTAAGTGTACTTTAAAAGATTAAAACTGACAACAGCTCCCTCGGGGAGTGCTATCTTGCGCGCGCTGGGTAGGGTGGGGCAAGCGCAATATATAAATAAATTTTCACCCCCCCAGCTCCCAATACCCGAGCCGAGAAGTTGCTTTTTGACAAAGAGTCCTTGAAATCAGAGCGAAAGAGCCAAATGAGTTTGGCTTCGCAAGGAACGAGTTTCAGCCC
>CAINNR010000012.1 GCA_903851235.1 uncultured Candidatus Berkelbacteria bacterium
AAAAGCACCCGAGCCCAAACTAACAGGATTAGAATAATCACCGTAAACTTCGCTAGCCAAACCTCCATTGCCACCTTCGCCACCATAGGCAGCACCGATAACGTCGCTACCATAGCCAGGTCCATTTTGAGCCGAGAAACCTTTGCCGTCGGTATTGAAACTAGCCCCTAAAGCCACTGTTAAATTGGCAGCATCAAACTCATTGCCACGGCCGTCTGTGATTCCGCCATGCATCACGGTCGGATCACCATCAGAAGTTACCGTGCCGGCATTGATGACAAAATTGCCGGTAATGTTTATTTTGTAGGGATCGGCATTCTGGGAGGGTTTTTCCTGAAAGTTAAGAGTACCAGTGTAGCCGGTGTTTAGAGAGATACTGCCAATTCCATCGGCTATACCATTGCCTGAAGTGTAGGTGGTAACAGTACAGTTATATGTAGAAGTTGAGTCAAAAACAACATCATCACCGGCCGCCGGGGCGCCAGACGGTGTCCAGTTGCCGGCTGTCTCCCAATTGCCATCGGCAGCTGCCGACCAGGTTTTAGTGCCAGCCGCCTGAGGATGAAGAGGTTTGGCAGAAAACTGAATAACTATTAAAGTAATGACTGTGGCTGTTACTCCTGCCCAAAATAAAAATTTATTGCGACGTGGGTCTTGACGAAAACGGTGATAATGATGCCCGATCGAAGCTAAATGTCGATTCCGCTTAGGTGAAGTCGCCGTGAACCCAAAATTATTGTGTTTATCAACTGTTTTAATACGGGATTTTTTATTGGTCCACAAACCATAGCGATTGATGATCGCATCCTTGAAGAATTTCCCAAAACTACTAAAACTTGGGATCCCTCTTTTCATTTCCTCCTTAAAAGTATTCCTTTGACTACTATAATTCTATATTAATCCAATAACACCAGTCGAGTGAATAGTGATTTCTGGCTTAATATCAAAAAACGGGGATCTGACTATACCTAAATATGATATACTAGAGCTACAAATCAAGTATTAATTTACAAAGGATTGTAAATTATTGGCTAATTTATAGCTCCAACTCCAACATAGGATAATCCATTACTTCTATCACCTAGATTTTTAAGTCTCACTTGGCTAAAACAGAAACTCGGTATTTACAGAGGTTATATCGATAAATTAAGAGACAAGATTGTTGAACATATATTGGGAAATCAGACCCCCAAAAATGATATTGAGCAAAAAATACTGAGTAATGGTTTATGAAAAAATCGGCTCTGATAGCCGATTTTTTCATTATAACCCAGCTTATTTATAAACTCCCTTTGCTCTGTTGCGGCTAATCCGCCAGGCGTCGCGGACCATTATGAGTCCGTCTTTTATCGGTGAAACTGTTGAGTGCGGATCGTCGTACCAAGTGATTCCAACCTCTTTGATTTTGTATTTGTGGATTCTGGCAATTGCCAAAATTTCAATATCAAAGGAGAAACGTTCAAATGTCATTCGCTTAAAAATTTCCTTGGCGGCGTCGTGTCTAAAAAGTTTAAATCCGCATTGCGTGTCTTCAATCCCGCCGACAGCTAAAATCTGGATGATTAAATTTAATACTCGCCCACCAAGTTTTCGAACCAAGCTTTGCGGCACTGCCATTCTTCCGCCCAAAATATATCTAGAGCCGATTATTACCTCAAATTCATCTTTGTATTTGAGCAATTTGTCGACTTGATCAATCGGAGTCGCATTGTCAGCATCGGTGAAAAGTATATACTCTCCTTTGGCTTCTTGCACCCCTTGTCTGACTGTATAGCCTTTACCCCTGTTTTCCTTTCGATCGATTATTCGCAAATTCTTTAATTTGCCCCGGTACTCTTCTACTATAGTAAGGGTGTTGTCGGGAGTGCCATCCAAAACGATTAAAACTTCAAGGGCAAATTTATGCTCTTTTTCATAATCAACAATCGCATCCAGTGATTTGTGGATTCGACGCGCTTCTTTATAGGCGGGAATTACGATTGATAAAAACGCTTTCTCCGACAAAACACCTCCTTAGGGTTGATTAACGACTCCTCCAGATTGTTTCGGAGCATCAAATTTGGTAACAGGATACGGCGATGTCGGTGGATTATCGGTTAAGTCCTGCGGGCTAATGTGAAAAACCAGTATTGAGTTACCGATAGTAGTTACCGGCTTATAATTATCAAGCCAGTTGTATGACCACTTGCCTTCCTTCGGACCGGTAAATTTAGACATGGTGTAAAAAGATGTCGAAACCGCCAACCAACCGCTGGTCGGACCGTAACCGGTGTGCCACTCGACAGAATCGGGAATGTAATAGCTCGGCAAGCCACCGCCGAAATAATCTATTTTCAAATTTGGAATATTGTTGTCCTTGTCCCAAATCGCCAAACGTTTCAGGTCCTGTCCCCAGTCGATTGAGGAATCAACCATCAATTTGTACTTTGGCCTGCCATAAGTCAAGATATTAAAATAGCCGAGATAGTTCGGATAGGCGGCCAAAACCGGAATGGCAAGTGTGGCAGCGACGACGATAAGAGCGATATTGCTAACCAACTTATTACTATCGATAATCCGCTTCAGGCCCAAACCGATGAACATATAGAGAAACGGCAGTGTCGGCAGAAGATATCTGGTGCCAAGATCAAGTGAACCTTTCATTGTCACGCCCCAGTAAAGAACAAACGGCAGGCCGATCAGCCAGAGAAGCCAAACTTCACGCTGGTTAGTAAGTTTTTTTCTAATCAGGTAGACGATGGAGAAAACAAACAAAATCAAAATCGTCAACGGTGTTTTAATTAAAAACGCTACCGGGAAAAACCAAATAATTGCTTTGTCAGAAAAATGTCCGAGAATAAAGGCTGCGTTTCCGCCGGAGACTCGACCGAAAACCAACATAATACCCAAAAGATAGTGACCGATGGCGCGGGAAAAGGGATTATTGGTAAAGTGATAAAGAAAATTACGCAATATCAAGGTTTTTGGATCGCTGGTCAGGTTGGAGAGGAAAACTTGACGTTCAACGTTTGCCGGCGTGTTCCAAACCATCGGAATATATACCAGCCAAACAACAAACTGAGAAATGACCGAGATCCAAAACAACGGTTTGAAATATTGCCATAATTTTTTCCAAAAGCCGGTTTTTTTCGCTTTGTTGTCAATGATCGACTTGACGATAATAAGCAGAAAGAAGATCGGATAAAGCAAGCAAGCCGAGAATTTCAAAAGTTCTGCGATTCCCAAACCGATACCGGCAAAAATTAAGTATTTTAAATTTTTCTTGTCGAGGAATTTACTGAAAGTGTAAACTCCCAAAACGAATGCCAGTGCCGCCGGAACATCGGTGGTCACAAAGTGGCCGTGAGCCAGGACGTCGGGGGTGAAAGCGTAAAGGAATAAAACGAACAAGCCGGTTTTATTGCCAAACTCCTCACTTGCCCACTTGTAAAGCAAAATTCCCAGAGCCAGAACAATCAACAGCATCGGCAATCTGGCCCAAAAAAGAATTTCGTCGGGGTTGTTACCGGAGTGAAAGAGAAAATACCAACCGGCATCCCACTGGCGAATATCGTTCCAGCTTGAATCGAGTTTCGGACCTTTTAAATCTAGGAACTGCAACGGCAGACCGGCCAAAAACTTTACCACCGGTGGGTGTTCCGGGTTCAGACGATAGTCATGATAAGCGGCATAAGTATATCCCGCAGGAATGTGAGCGGTTTCGTCAACGATCGGCGAATCGCGGCTGATCAGAAGGAAGGAGATAATCAATGTCACGGCTAAAATTCCGGCCGCCGTTAAATCAAACTTGAAACGTTTAACCTTTTCTACCACTTCCTCCTCGGGGATCACTTTGTCCTGTCTATAAGTCCAAAGTTTATTGATGATAAAGTTCCAGATTAAGGCCGCGCCGGAAGCGGCAACTAAGCCGATAATATTTGAATGGCTGGCTAGGGAGCCTGAGACATTGGCCAGAACATAACGAAAAGTCAGATAGTTGATGACAAAACCGACCAAACTGACCAAAATAAAGCGAATAAAATAGTTTGCCAAACGATAAAACTTCAGATTTTTGTCTTTGATTCCGCTGTAAAATTCATCGCGAAAAGTCCAGATGCTGTTGAGAACAAAACTGTTAATTACGGCGACAGTAAAGGAGATAGCTTTTGCCAGCAACGGTTGGCCGGGAATGGCGAAATAGATCAGAAGATAGAAAACCGCCCAATCAACCAAGGTGTTCAAAACGCCGACAGCCAAAAATTTTAGGAATTGCCTCAAACTTTTTGATTTCATCTTTCCTCCCGAGTAGCGAAAATTTGCTGATTTTCCCCACACTTTTATTAGTAAACTAAAACTTTGATATTTCAAATTTACGTCTTCTAAAACGACAAACTAAACCGGGGCTTCGCTTTTTCTTACCTTTATTGTAACACGAAAAACCGTTGGTTTGATACCCAACATCAACCTTGTTTGAGAATCGAAAGCTGGGATTGAGGAAAAGAAAATATTTGAAACCGGTAAGACTATCGGAGTCAAAATCCAATCGAAGAGTATCCGCCAATTGGTTTTCCTATTTTTCCGCCGTGGTAGAACCAATAGAGTAGAGATGATTAAAGTCGTGATCATTCCAAGATAGGCCAAGAGAACGATATCGCTGTAAATGTGGCGGAAGTTATAAGCTAAAACCGAATTTCCAAATTGGGGATTAACGACAAGCGGGATCCAAGTGAAAAGGGCCAAAATGATTGAACCGGTCGACCAACTCCAATGAGATTCGAAGAGAATCAAACAGTTCGCCAATCGATCGAACCAGTAAATTTTTTTATCCTTTAACGAGTGGTAAAAAACGTAGGGAATGTCGGAAACGCCCCAAGACCAGCGTTTTTTCTGCAAATACTGTTCCTTAATCGTCGCGAACATCGTTGAGCCCAAAATCGCATCTTGATAGATCGGAACAAAAACCGGCACGACCTGATGATTGCCGGCAAAAGCAAAGTATGAACGCCAAAATTGATGTCCGTCTTCAACAATCGTGTCTTTGGCCCAAAAATCGGTTATCATCAGGGCTTCCAAAGATTGAGCCTGGGAGGAGAAATTTCTCAGTCTTGAAACCCGTGAAGAGACAATCATTTGCCAGAAAGATGAACCCATCCCAATCAGGCGCATTGGCATCGGCACATCCCAAATGTTGTTAAAAAACATCGGCAGAGGTTGAAAACTCTTGTGCACCGGATCCGGAGTCGTCAGATATTTATAGGTTAAACAGGATAGATATTTTTTATCGATTATGTGATCGGCATCCATATTGGTAACAATAATATCTTCGTAGGGAATCTTCAACTGATCGATAGTCGGCATCGCCTGTTTCATCGCATAAGTGATATTCGGTCCCTTGCCCTTAATTTCATTTGGTAAATTGTCCGGGTGTTCAATAGTTATAAAGTCGAGAAATTTGCCAGCGTTTTCCTTTTTCAAAGTTTTTGCATACCTACGTGAATTATCCTTGTCCCGCTCCTCTGTCGCCAGAATAAAGATAATTCGATCATTCGGATAATCACTTTTATCAATTGACGATATTGAAGTTCGGAGAATATCCAAATCCTCTTTGTAGGTCGGAACCAAAACAATGTGATATATTTTTCGCCAACAATTTTTTGGCGGTAATTTTTTCAACAAAGCGTTCCAATCGGCAGCCATCTCTTTGGTGTGCTGGAGGTAACCCAAAATTAATCTCCATGACATGAAAATCACTCGAATGAACCACATAACGATGAAAAAAATCATAAAAAAGGCCAGAAACTTCGGTAAAAAAATCGCCAGTGCCAAAAGAATAAACAGTGTTAACCAAGCGGAAGCTCCGGGCAAAATCTCGAAAAATCTGATTAATTTTTTATCCCTCTCATCCATTGGGATTTTTCATATTAAGGATTAGCGCCAGCAAGATCAAAATGTCGATGGAAATTGTGACGAAGCAAAACGCCAGCGACAAAAAGCGGTTTTTGCCGATTGCGACCAAACTGAGCAAAGTGTTGATAATAAAAACCAGAACGATATAATAGTAGATCGGCAGAAACATTGTCGCTGCCCAAACTCCGGAATCCTTAACAATAAATTGACGCAGGAAATAAAACGCCACGGCCGAAAAAACCAGCGAGGTTAAAGCCAAACTCAAATAAGTTTTGTCCTTGAGGTTAGCAGTCATTTTCTTGATATAATTATAGCAGAGAAATCGGAAACAATACATTTTTACCATGATAATATTGACAGCCGCGATTTTGTCAGTTACTTTAACAATGAGCCAATTATTATTTAAGGAGAGAAATGAAGAAATTTATTTACGCCTTGATTGTTATCGTCATTGTCGTGATTGCCGGAATTTTAATCTACCGAGCAACAACAAATAAAAACTCAAGTAATTCAACAACCGCAGCCAGCTCTGAACCGGCGTCTTTGGTTTCCGGCGATATCGCCATGCCGGACGCAATCGCAACAATTTATTACGGTAACGGTTGTCCTCACTGTGCAAATCTGGAAAAGTGGCTTCAGGACAATAAATATTTGCCGTCGGGAGCAACCATCAATCAAGCAGATGTTGATAGTTGGGTTGCAAGCGCCAAGGTTAAATTCAACATAAAGGAGGTTTGGTATAATTCGACAAATTCGGCCGAACTGTCGGCAAAAGCCACTAGTTTGGGAATTGCCGATGACAAAGTCGGCGTACCATTTCTTTATGATTCGGTTAACAATAAAAGCTATATCGGTGAAGTTGATATCGAAAATTTCCTTTCCTCAAAATAGTTAGCTTCCCATTTTAACTTTTAACTTTTAATCATGTGTACCGTTTGTACCGTTGCCATTATCGGCGGATTGGGATTGTCTCGTTGGCTGCACGTTGACGACAGCGTCAGCGGTGTTTGGATCGGCGCCTTTTTGGTTTCGGTGATTTATTACACCATTACTTTTTTCCGCTCAAGAAAAATCAATTTTTGGGGTCGAGACTTTCTGGTCCCACTGATTTATTATGCGCTGGTTTTCATTCCGTTATATTCAAGCAAAATTATCGGTCACCCGCTAAATCGCCTTTGGGGTATTGATAAACTTGTTGTCGGCGCTTTTGTCGGCAGTCTAATTTTTATCCTATCGGTTATGCTTTATGCTTGGATGAAAAAGAAAAACGGCGGCCACGCCCACTTTCCGATGGAGAAAGTCGTGGTTCCAATTGTTTCACTTTTGATAGTCAGCGGCGGATTTTATTTTCTAACTAAATAATTATGGCAAAGATAAACTCAGCTCAAGTAAATGATTTGATCAAAAAATTTGATGATATGAAACGCGACCATAAATTGGATCTGTCGGCCGATGAGGATTTGTCGATCGCAATAATGAATTTGGTTTCGATTGAGGAACACTTTTTCTTTACCGCCGAAAAAACCGAGGACAAAAAATACTATGATTTGCTCGCCGCTGTCCGCGAGATTAGAAAATCACTACTGAAAAAATTGGTTAATGACAAGGCCGAGGGCGAAGTTTGGTGCATCTCCAAACATCTGTTGGCATCATCAATGCGAGTGATGGAAGTCGGGACCAAAGAGCTCGGTCGCGGGCATAAAAAAGAAGCTTACGAGCTTTTCAAAAAAGCCTACGAACTCTATTCGCTTTTTTGGGCCTTAAATTTAAAGGTAATTCCAACAAAAGGTATAAGCAGTATCTCGGAAAAATCACTAGATATTTCCGACAAAACCAACTCCGGCGCTCTGGCTAAATTCAAAGATTTGGTAAAAAAAGTTGTTGATTGCTGCATTGAATAGAATCGTCTCCCAATATTGTCAGTATTAACTCTCAATATTAATTTTGTGTTTCAAATCAAAGCCACAATCCGCTTAGATCAGCTTTAAGAGTTTTTTGTTTCTCAGCTAACATTAAGCTATTTTGATACAATATAGCTATATGAAATATCTCGCCAAATTTGACCGATTTTTTGCTTGGATTTTGTTTGCCACGATGATTTTATTTTTGGTTTCCGGTTATGGCATGACAAAAGGCATCATCTCCAATAAACTGGCGGTCGACATTCATAATCAACTGATGCCAGCGGTTTTGATTATAACTTTCACAATACATACTTGGTTTGCAATTCACCTGGCTTTCAAGCGCTGGCGAGTTTGGAATTGGTTTTCGATGACAGTTCTGGCCATATTTTTTATCGCTTTTGTCAGCTACTTCGGTTATCTTCAATATTTTTATCAGCAAAATAATTCCCGATCGAGTACGAACGCAATTTCAACATCAACGTCAAATGATACAAATTCCGCTTCGCCAACAGCATCAACGACAAAAACTTTCACTTTGTCCGAACTGGCGAAATACAACGGCCAGAACGGCCAGCCAAGTTATGTCGCGGTTGATGGCAAAGTTTACGATCTGTCAACGGTTTTTAGAAATGGCGTTCACTACGGTTGGAGCGCCGGCCAAGATCTCTCGACCGAATTTCACTCTCAACATTTGGACAGCATACTGAATAATTACTCCGTCGTCGGCGGGCTGGTAAATTGATCAAAATAATTTTTATCCTTGAGATTGGGTCGTAATTTTGCTATTCTAAAGAGTGATTTGCGGGTGTGGTTCATCGGTAGAATGTATCCTTCCCAAGGATAAGAGGGCGGTTCGACTCCGCTCACCCGCTCCAGGCCGATGTAGCTCAGTTGGTAGAGCAGCACTTTCGTAAAGTGAAGGTCGGCGGTCCAAGCCCGCCCATCGGCTCCAATATTTTTAACAGGAGGGTATATGAAATTTCACGATCTGAAAATTTTTGACAATGTTCCCGACGACTGGTCGCAGTTTTTTGATTTCAAAGAAGATCTGAATTATTTAAAACGCGAAGCGCAAAAGATTGATTTCGAGTTTGATAATATCGTTGTCATCGGCAACGGTGGCTCGATTACCAGTTTTAAGGCCTACCTTGGTGCGCTCGGCTCCGATAAAAATGTTTATATTATCGATTCGCCCGATCCTGCGTTGATTCGCAAAGTAAAAAGTCAGTGTCCAAGCGACAAAACTGTTGTTTTGGCAATCTCCAAATCGGGAACCACTTTGGGCGTAATTGAAACGTTAATGGCATTTGTCAATTACAAAGTTATTGTCTTGACCGAAGGCGAGGAAGGAACTTTGCGTCAGGTGGCGAAAAAAATGGACTGGCAAATTGTCGAACACCCGAATATTTCCGGACGCTACTCCGGGGCTTCGGCCGCCGGATTGTTTCCGGCACTGCTTTGCGGAATTAAGATTGACGAAATTGCCACCGGCATTTCCGCCGGCTACAAATACAAAAAAGAGGCTTGGAGCCTGGCAAAATACTATTTTGAATTAGAACAAAAGGGTTACTGCGAAGTTTACGTTTCTGCTTACTCTTGGCTTTTATCGGATTTTCGAACCTTGATAATCCAACTAATGCATGAAACGGTTTGCAAAAGCGGTCGTGGCCAAACTTTCTACTTTTCCGAAGCGCCGGAGTGCCAACATCACACCAACCAACGATTTTTCGGCGGCAAAAAAAATGTCGTCGGAACTTTTATCATCGTCAAAGAATCGGCGGATGATAAAAAAATAGTTGTGCCGGATAAAATTGCCGAGTTGGATTTGAAAGGATTGGAATTAAAAAAGCTGGATAAAATCAGCTACCAGCAAGCACTTTTGGCTGAATACCACGGAACAAAAACCGAGGCCGACAGCTTGAAAATTCCCAACGTCACCATTGAACTTCCGGAAGTAAGCAATGAAACCGTTGGCGAACTTTTGGCGTTCTGGCAACTGGTGGCATTTTATTCGGCAATTTTGCGAAATGTCGATCCGTTCAACGAACCGGCCGTCACTAGCTCAAAAAATATCACAATCGAAGAAATCAAAAAACTCTAGAACTATTTTTTATTCCCTTTTTCCATCCAATTAAGAATTTCTTTTTCTCGATTATCTTGAACCTGAATAATAGAAATCGGATAAATTTCAACGATACCGTCAACTACTGATTTAATAATTTCACCGTTATAAAATTCAGTAAAATCATCTGCTGAGAGTTCTTTAATTTCCTCGGTCGTGAACCAATTCATTTCAGCAGCTTCAATTTTGTCCAAGTTTATTTCGCCAGAAACATAATCGGCCAAAAGAACAAAATGGTAAACATTTTTTTCCGGCATTAATATATCAATAATTTTGATTAAACCTTTGAGCTTAATTTCTAAACCAATTTCAGTTTGAATTTTTCTTTCTATCGCTTCTGGCAATGATTCATTCAACATCAACTTGCCTCCAGGAAGTCCCAAACGCCCAGGCATCCAATCGTTAGTTTCCGGTTCTCGAATCAACAGAACTTTATCGTTATTTTTTACAATAATTTTAACCGCCACGACACTCGGATAATCAAAACGTTTATCCATTATTCCTCCAATTTTAATTTTTCCACAATTTTTTCTGCTTCGGCGGCGGCGTAATTTTTGCCGTGCCAGAGTTGATATTTGTCGTTTGGCAATCGCGGCATAACGTGAATGTGAAAATGATTTACAACTTGACCGGCGGCGGTTTTGGTGTTGATGCCGATGTTAAAACCTTCACCCAATTTTGACGCGATGATTTTCCCGCCAATTTTTTTCGCCAGGGTGATTGCACCCTCGACTATTTCGTCCGGAGTTTCTGTAATATCAACAAAATGTTTTTTCGGAATTATCAAAACATGACCGGGATTTACCGGCGCAATATCTAGGAATGCCAGATAATTTTCGTCCTCAAAAACTTTATAAGCTGGGATTGTTCCGCTGGCGATTTTGCAAAAAATACAATTGTTCATCTTGTTCCTTCCCACATCATAGCAAAATTTGCCCAAGGATAAAAAGATCTGATATAATAAATTGGTGAAAAAAAATTAATTAGGGAGGAAAAATGGCAGAAGAAAAGAAGACTGAGGAGAAAAAAGAGGAAGTGGCACCGGCGGAAAAACCGACACCGGCAGCAGAGCCGGCAACAACAACGAGCGGGAAGAAGAAAGTTAATTGGGTACTGACTTTGATACTATCGATTCTTTTGGGTCAGTTGGGAGTTGACAGATTTATGCTCGGACAAGTCGGCCTTGGGATCCTAAAACTAATTACCGCCGGCGGTTGTGGAATTTGGTGGATAATCGACATTATTTTAATCGCCACCAAGCACGATTTTCCAGGTGTTGAGTGGGTGGAATAATGTCATTCCCGCGAAGGCGGGAATTTACTATTAGTGGATTCCGAAACAAGTTCGGAATGACGTTTAAAAAATTGTTGGAATTTTTGAGTTTAAGCACGCCAAGGGCTGTCGTAGTTGATTTCAGTGCGATAATTATCGCGCTGGCAATTATTCCGACAGCTTTTTGGGATAGCTCACCAAATCTTTGCATCTGGCGGCAGGTAATTTTGCCGCTAATTTTTCGCCACCGGTGTCCAAGTTCAGGAATTTTTGCTAATTGTCATTGCCCCGGTTGCGGGTTGACGCACGCCATGTCACGACTTTTGCACGCCGATTTGGTCGGCGCCTATCAATATAACCACTTGGTATATATTGTTGCGATTGTGATTTTGATAATTTATGTCGCCAATATCATCAAATTGATAAAAGCGAGGCGATAATTATTTTTCCGCTTCAACAAACTTTTTGATACTTTCGATGTTGGAGAAAAGATTTTGCGGAAAAACGATTGTTGAATTTTTTTCGACCGCAATTTCCGACAGAACTTGCAAATTTCGCAGTTGCAACGCAACCGGATGCTTGGAGATAATATCGGCGGCTTTGCCCAACTTGTCGGCTGATAAATATTCACCTTCGGCGGCGATAATTTTCGCCCGTTTTTCTCGCTCGGCTTCCGCCTGTTTCGCCATCGCTCGTTGCATTGTGTCCGGCAGCTGGATATCTTTTATCTCGACCGTTCGAACGGCAACGCCCCAAGCCTCGGTGTGCGTATCGATTATATCCTTAACCTTTTTATTGATTTTGATTGTCTCCGACAACACCTCATCAAGCGAAAACTGGCCGACGATATTGCGAACGGTGGTTTGAGCAATTTGGTTCACAGCTGAAGTCACGTTTTGAATCGCGACCAAAGATTTTGTCGCATCAACAATTTGAAAATAGGCAACAGCGGCTACATCAATTGAAACATTATCCTTGGTAATAATTTTCTGTGATGGCACTGGCATAGTAATAATTTGCATTGTAACTTTGCGCATTTGATCGATTATTGGGACAATGAATCGCCAACCCGGACCGCGCTCGCCGACAACTTTGCCCAAACGAAAAACCACACCTCTCTGATATTGCTGAACAACTCGCAAAGCCAAAATCAAAATCACCACCACCACAATCCCGATTGTCTGATACATAGAATCTCCTTATTTAAATAATGATTTCTAATTAGAAATCTACTCTTTGTAGAGAAAATGTCAATAATAAAAGCTTGAAGATTTCCAACAAATAATATATTCTTATTTCAGACGGAGCGAAAATAAAAAAAATCAATTACAAAAAACTTGCCGAATATGTGCTTTTAGCCAGCATTTTTTTAATTCCGACATATTTTGTCAAAATCCAGTTTCATGACTTCAAAACAAACATTTTCGAAATCTCAGTTTTTATTTCGCTGATTTTGACAATACTTTCTCTGTTTTCGACAAAACCAAGAAATACGATAAAATTGGGCTCAATTTGGGCCTTTCTGTTTATTTTCAGCGCCGCAGTGGCGATTTTTCTATCCAATGATTTAACAAAAGCCGTTGGCATTTTTAAAGGCTGGTTTTTCGTCCCCTATATTTTATATTTGCTGATTATAAATATCTTTTCCAAAAAAGATTTTCCCAAAATCGCCGGCGCAATTTTACTTTCGGCACTTCTTGTCAGCGTTTGGGCGATAATGCAAAAATTCGGCGTTCGACATTTTTTTTCCAACCAAAACGACAGCGAATTGCAAAGTTTTTTGAATCGTCAAAATCCAAGAGTTTTCTCGATTTTTGAATCGCCGAATTATCTGGCGATGTTTTTGGCGCCGATAATTTTCATTTCGCTAATGCTTTTTCGCAGTCTGAAAAAAATCAATTTAAAAATTTTGGTTTTAATTCCAGTCGCCGTTTTGATAATTACGCTTTACCTAACCGATTCCAGATCGGGGATGATCGCTCTTTTGGTTTCAGCCGCTTTTTTGTCTATAAAATTCCTGCTGAAAAAACAAAACCTGATTCGCTATATTTTGTTGATTTTTATAATTTTGATTACCGGCAACGCAATTTATTATTTTATGAAAATCGATATTCATCCGTCGAGCGAAACCGGCAGACAAAAAATTTACAGCTATTCGACCCAAATGGTCAAAGCTCATCCGATTCTCGGCGTTGGTCTCGGCGGCTATGTTGAATCGCTGGCAAATACGGCCAGAAACGACAAAGAATTTTTGGTTTATTTTCTGCCAGACGCGTTACATCCGCACAATTTGTATTTGGCGATTTGGCTTAATTTGGGACTGGCTGGAATGATTTTATTTATCATTTTGCTGGCGAAATTTTTCATCAATATCTCCGAGGAATTTGACTCCGATTTTAACGTGATAATTTTTTCCGCAATCCTGACAATTTTAATTCAGGGTATTTTGGACACGACTTATTTCAAAAACGACTTGTCGGCGATTTTCTGGTTGCTGGGCGCAATGTCTTACTTGGCAAAAAAACCCGACAGTAAAATAATCCACAATCTTGCATTTAGCATTTCCAGAACTAAATTTATTTTGGATTGGTAAAAAACAATCAATTCAAAAATTTTGTGTAAAAAATTTCGCCATCTAAAACAAAAAACCACCCGCCGATCTGGCTGGTGGGGGAATAGAAACAACAACGGGCTTCCTAGAGTCGTTTTAGATCATCGATCAGACCCTGGAGTTCCGCAACTCTACGTTCGATATCAGCCTTTTTCGCCGAGCATCTGGCGCCAAGCAACACACTGCCATTGGTCACTGCACAATCAAGACTACTTACAGTTGTCGTCAATTTTCCATAGTCACCTTGACGTTCGGCATAAGAATTCTCGTACGTCGAGTAGACTCGATGGCAATGTCGGCATCCTTCTGGCGAGCAGAGTCTGGGCATAACAACCCTCCCCAAGATCAGTGATTTGGCATGTTGTTTAAATAATAGCATATACTACAAAGATGTGCAAAAAAATGATAAAAAAATAAAAAAGGCTCACCGATATTGCCGGTAAGCCTATGTATCAGCTATCGCTGGTTTCGTCCTTCAACTCTTCAATGCTCTTGAAACGATGAGTAAGGTAGCCGAAAAACAGGTTTTGTCTCCTCTCCTCGTCCGTTTGGCCTGCCATCGCCTCATTGTTCAACCGGAGGATTTCTTCATCGGCAAGTTTTCTGGCGGCAATTTCATCCACGGCCTCGACGATGAATGTCTTATCGTATGACTCCGGGACGTAGCTGTCATCCGCTTGATCATACCACTGTGAACTGTAATTACAGGTCACTCTGAACTTCATAACACCCTTCCACCCTTCAGGCGTAATTTTAGCCGACCAATTGCATCATAGAGAATAAACAAATACCCGTCAAGTATCAAGGACTTTGCATCCGCTCTGTCTAGACTCTCAAAGAGAGACTAATTTCATTAGCGGATGAATATGGAGGAAGTTAGAACTTTTGTCTTGCCAATCTGAATATTTTGATTTATAGTTAAGCCATGGGAAATTGGTGGACATATAGCATTGGTTTGTTTGTGGCTTGGACAATCGTTTTTATTATCTACTGGCTACTAAAGGGCAAAGCAAATTTGAAAACGATAATTCTGGTCTTTTGCGGATTTTTTCTCGGCTGGTTGTCAGCAACAATCAAACACTTCTTACTAATCAAATAATGAACTAACTCCATATTAGTTTTTTTTTATTGGTTGGATGCAGTGAGAGATGCAGAGAACAATTCGCTAACCCAGTAAAATGAATTTTTTGGGCTTTGAATTTTGATCCTATAATAATTTTGACATGGTAAATAAGGTACAAATAACCGACAATTTATCAGCAGACATTAAAACCGTCCTTGAACCATTAGGAGGCATTTCTGCTTTTATAAAAGAGGGTGAAAAAGTTTTCATTAAGCCAAATTTCAATACTAGCGATCCATTTCCCGCATCATCGGATATGAATTTTATTAGAACGGTAATTCAATTGGTTTTAAGTCAAAACCCTAAAGAAATTATTTTGGGAGATGCTCCGACAATTTTCGGTAATTCCAAAAAATATTTTGAAGAAAAAAATCCTAGGGAATTAGAGAAGGAGTTTAAGAATGTTAAAGTCATATTTTTAAAAGAAGATACTTGGGAAAGAAAGAAAAATACCCAAGCAAAATATCTGAAATATGCCTCAATCCCTAAAATATTAAGTCAGGTCGACAAAATTATTTATTTGCCCTGTCTAAAAACTCATTCTTGGGCACAATTCACAGGTGCCCTAAAATTATCGGTTGGGATATTAAAACCTGCCGAACGAATCAGAATGCACTCCGGTCATTTGCAAGAAAAAATTGCTGAACTAAATTTGCTTGTCAAACCAGATTTAATAATTATGGATGGTCGAAAATGTTTTATTGATCACGGACCGTCCGAGGGGAGTGTTAAAGAGCCAAAGATTATTCTCGCCTCTACCAACAGAGTAGAGATTGATATTGAGGCGATCAAAATTATTCAAACTTTTCCCGGCAACTCGTTGGCCAATTTAAACCCCAATGAAATCCCACAGATCAAATATGCTACCGGTCTCGGTATCTTGTAGATTAAATGTAATTTAAAACAAGAAAGACTAGTCCCAAACTAATCTTTTTTTCATTGGTGAGGGATTGTGGTTGATGCTAGAACTTTTTGTCTTTCCCTTTGAAAGCATAATATTTCATCGAAACTCCGGCGTATCTTTCAGTCAATCCTTCATAAATTAAATCTTTTAGCGGTTGGTAGTCTTCGACAGTATCAATTTGTCGTAACGCACCACAATACTGCGTTTTATTTTCTTTCTCTATTTTAACCGATATTCCAACTAATCCGTATCGTTCCAAAATTAAATTTACTGCCAGTCGAGCTGTCCTGCCATTACCTTCTCTAAAAGGATGAATGTATGTAATAAGATGATGAATCCATGCTGCGGTTTCCACAACTTTATCAATGCAATCAACCACTTCGTTGTTAATTTCGTCAAGATTATTAATCATTCCTTCACATTTAGAAAGTTCAGCAAGTTTAGTTAACAATTTATTATTTGCTCGTTCCATCAACTTTGAGATTTCCAAATGATGTGGTGGCAAATGTTTTGATCCTGATATTTTAAGTTCTTCGATTCGATCACTCCCAGAAATCTCCGGCCAAACATCATTAAAAATTTCGTTATGGATTTGTCTAATTACATCGATGGTTATCGGTTTGTGAGAACGGGCATAGTTGCGAACAAATCAGGAGGCGCGGATCAATCCAATCGCCTCCCGATTTTTAAGTTCATCTTCATTTTTCGGTCGTTTTACCATCAAAATTATTTTATTTTCTCGCCTAACTTTTCAAATTCCTTTTTGTCAATTTTGCTACCTTCAAGAGAGCTGGAATAATAGGCGTGTTCAATATCCCAATTCTTTTCAAGCTTCTTTTTTTCGGACACAGAAAAACCGGACAATAGATCTTTGCCTTCTTCAAAACTCTTTATAAATTTTGATTGCATTGCACTCATATATTTATATGACCTGATCTATTTCTTTATAGCAAAATACTATAAAAATTACAATATTAATTTTGACATATCAATTTCAACATAATCATTATGTTTTGATGGTTTTGAAACATAAACGTTCTAAATCCGGTCTGCTGCATACAAAAATAATCTCTTCCAGAGCGACTATTTTTAATGGCGGGAGATAGTGGAGGATGTTAGAACTTTTTGTCTTGTGGAACAAGAAGTTTCTTGTACTCCCTCAGCATTTTCTGGGACAGAGTTTCAATACTCTTATTCTTGGCTATCTTTTTTGCTTCGGCACTTAATCTGGCGCGAAGATTTTTATCAATAATCAATTGACTGAGATATTTTTTGAACTCTCTATCGTTTTTAGCTTTCAGACAATTTTTATTGTGGATTAACCAACCTTCATAAACCGGGATGTCACGAACCAAAATTGGCAAACCGACAGCTGCCGCTTCCAGAATCGCCATACCTTCGTTCTCTTCGTATGACGGGAAGATAAAAATATCCATTGCATTATAGGCTTCGATAACATCATCAACATAATTAGTAAATTTGACATTTTGAGGTAGCTCTTTGGGCAACGGTTTGACCCAAAGGCTAGAGTAAATTTTTCCAAACCAAACGAATTGGTTGTTTGAAAATTTCTTCGCTACTGTCAGGAATGTGTCGATTCCTTTCCGTGGGATTACAAGCCCCATGGTACCGATTGTTATAGTCTCCAAATTATATTTTTTTTTACCGGAAAGTTTTTTTGTTTTATCCCGATAATATTTCTTCAAATTAACTGCATTTGATTGAGCAACAATTTTATCTGCCGACAAACCATAAGCGATCAACAATTTTTTGGTATACTCTGTCGGCGCAAAAATCAAATCGGCTTGTCCATAGACATAAATTAAATATTTTTTGAATAGAGGTGCAATTAGCGGCATAAAACGAAAAACTGCCATCGCGTCTTCGACTGTTACATGCGACCAAATAATAACTTTTTTGTTTTGGCGATGTGCTTTTTTAATCAAACGAAGGGAATTCAACCAAGGAGTATTGGCTTGTAAAATATCAGATGAATCATCCCATTTTTCGCTGTAAGAAATTTTCAACCTGTCGAGCATTATCTTTTGATTTTTATATGAGGATAAAAGCCCGGTGCCGATTTTTTTATAAATTCGGCCGCCCCAAAAATGATAAAACTCGAGATAAAGACAAATTTTCATTTGGTTTTAATTAATTTTTGATATATTTTTTCTAATGACTTAACTGTAGTTTCCTCAGAATATCTTAGTGACTCCTGACGAGAAGCGGCTGAGAAAGAATCCATCAATTTTTCGTTGTTCAAAAGTTCTAACGTTTTGTCAGAAATCGCTTGCCAATCATCAGCTCTGACTAAAAAGCCGTTGACATTGTCTTTGACGATTTCCGGCATCCCGAGAGCATCAATGGCAATGATCGGCAATCCGGTTGACATTGCTTCCATCACCGAAATTGGCATGTTTTCAGTTTTACTGGCGGTCAGAAATATATCATTGGCCTGGAGTGCTTCAACCAGCTCAAGATTCTGGCGAAAACCAAGAAACGTAACATTATTATTAATTTTAAGTTTGGAAACCAAATCTTCTAACCCGGCGCGCGCCGAACCATCACCGATGATCATCAGTTTAATTTGCGGTATCTTTTTGCTGATTTCAGCCGTCGCTCTAATTAGCTGATCAACGCTTTTTTCATAACTTAACCGACCCATATAAACCAATGATTGCCCGTTAATTTTCCGAGTTTTTTTAAGTTTCTTTTTACTTCTTTCATTTGCGATTGGTTTGAATAATTCCGTTTCTACCGCATTAGCAAAAATTTGCAACGGTTTTTTCAAACCGTGTCTTTTTAATTGTTGCGACAAAGATTTACTCGGGCTTAAGACCAAATCACAATGATTGTAATAACCGACCGTATATTTCCAGGAAAAATTTTTGGCCAGCTTAAAATCCAGATGAAGATGTTTTAGATAATGTTCATAAAATGTGTGATGAGTGCCAACAATCGGAAGATGGAAAAGTTTTGCTGCCCGAATCGCCGACCAACCGATCGAAAATGGTGTATGGGTGTGGATAATATCCGGTTGGAAGCTTCTTAAGCTTTTCCTGATGGTACCGATCGGTAGAGCTAAGCGATATCCGGGATAAACCAATGCCGGGACTGATGGAATTCGAATCAATTCGAAACCGCCCTTTTGGGTCATCACTCGATCATCGGATTTGTTATTACTTCCATTAGAAATTGTAAAAACTGTGACTTTGTGTCCCAATTTAACCAACCAAACCGCTGACCTAAAAACGACGCTGGAAACGCCATCAATTTGCGGTGGAAATGTGTCACTAAAAATCGCTATTTTCATTTCTTGCCAAAAATTTTAATATTATAACTGCCGTTTCCTTATGAGCCCTGGTTGCGATGAAATGACTCGAATGTTTAGCCTCGATGACCTGGGAGTTTGGTATTGCTTTAATCATATCAGTGATTTCCTTCTTTGAAACAAAATGATCAGTTTTCGAGCCTACTATCAGTGTCGGGGCGGTTATTCTACCAATAGTTTTTTCGTAATCGATTGATAAAATCTGTCTCAACATCCAAGCGTTGACAGTTAACGGCATTGTTTTCCAACCGAACCATGTTGATTGCCAATATCTTTCTGATTGATCGTGGATGTAGTAATAATATTGTTTTCTGTTGCGTCCAAAAAGCAGAAGGGCAAGAAAATCTAAAAATAATTTAGCCGCTGGATTCAAAAATCTTATATTCCAGTACTTCAACGGTGTAACATGGTTAACACTGATCAAAATTAATTTATCAATAACTTCGGGATATTTTATTGAAAAATCAATTGCGATCGTCCCACCGAAAGAATAGCCGACCAAGAATATTCTCTTAATATTTTCTGCTTCAAGAATTTGTTTCAAATCTTTGCTAAACTCAGCAATTTTGTAGAGCGATCTCTTCTTGGTTTTGTCAGAGTGCCCGTGGCCGCGCAAATCCGGCGCAATACTTCTGTATCCATTTTCGCTAAAAATATCCATTATATCAACCCATGACGTATGATTAGCCGATAAACCATGGAGAAAAATTACCGTAGGTTTTACTGATTGATTTTTGGTTTCATAATAGAAAATCTTGCCATTTTTGGTTTCGATTACTTTTTCTTTCAGATTATAATTGGGAGTGACCATTTTTTCTTTCGAGACTAAAGTAGATTATTGGAGCGATAACCAAAACACTGATGGAAATGGCAGCGAAAAGGCTAAAAAGAGAGCTGATTTTTATTATCGCTTGACCGAAAAAATAACCGATGAGGATCAAAATTGACGATTTTATCACTGTTGCCAAGAAATTATACCAAACAAACTTTGGAAACGGCATTTTGGCTAAACCGGCGGCAAACAAAAAAATTCCACCGATACCGTGAGAAATTTTTCCAATAAAAAGTGTTTTACCGCCGTTGGAATCAAAATGATTTTTAATTTGTGACAGCTGTTTTAGGTTGATACCTAAGTAACGCCCGTATCGGCTAACAAATTTTTTTCCACCGATTCTTCCGGCCAGATAATATAGGCAATCAGCCAATAAATCGGCAAAAACGACGATAGGATAGAGATAAAACAAACTAAAAATCCCTACAACACAGAGTGATCCACCAATGACGCTAACGATCGGTCCCTCGACAATGATTAGCGGGATCAATATTATATATCCGTAATGCGAGAGCCAATTTGAGATGTGAACTAAAGAGAAAATCATAAAATATGCGATTAATGAAGCCATCTCCCCGATCCAAAAGCCGGCATATTTGGCTAGCTTCTCATACTTAAGGAATGATCCTCAAAATGTTTGTAGCAATTTTTCATCAACTTAACCGGTTGACATCCATCTGCCCAAAGAAATTCTTCCAGTTCAGGGTACTCTTCTGCTACCAGCTTCCAGTGTCGTTAAGGGCTGCCTTAACCCCAATCTTAATAGACATAGAGTATTATGAAAATAGCGACATCAAAATTGTAGCATAAATTCCTGAGTTTTATCCAAACTACTATTAATGTCTCAATAACTTGAAAAGATATGAGCTCTAAACTCGGTCTGCCATATAGAAAAATAACCTCTCTGACAGAGACTTTTTTCATTGGCTAAACACAGAGTTGGAAGTTAGAATAAAAATCATAGATTTAAAAAGCCCGAACCATAGAAGATTCAGGCGTGGTGTTTTCTTATCTATCGGCCGTCTGTATGCCTTCTTGAAGCTAGAAAGGCGTTTACAGCATGGGCTTGCCTTCCTTTTATGCCGAGAATGATAGTATCCGCTCTTCCATAGCCGTCCATTCCGTATTCCAGAAATGTACCGCCATGAACGACGGTCCAAAAGAGCTCCTCACCAGCAATTGTCGATTCAGAGTAGGGGATATCTTCCATACCTCGGCCGCCATGAAGGTCCAAGACAACGTTGTCGTGATCACTTTTCAGCAGGATATCACCATTGTCAATCTGGTCAGTAATAGATTCTATACCAGACTGAATGTCGGACAGGAATTCGCCGTGATACCATAACTTGATCTTGTCGAGCATCTGGTCTTGTTGTTCCGGCGGCAGATTGCTGATCAGATATGACGTCTGTTGCGGCGTCAGGTCGGCGACGCAGGTCGGCCAACAGATCTGGTCAAGGAAAACACTCAACTTGACATTGAGCCAAATTTTTTTGCCGGATATGATTGGATAAGGGGAGACCCAGAATTCTGTGTTGGCTCCAACTGGATCAGCCGAAATGTTTTCGATGACTCCGACTCCTTCGATTTTGTTGAGACAAACGTGGGGTCTGAACTGTGTGTTCTCTGCCGTAGCTAATGTTGCCAATGCAGTGTTTAGAGCAGTTTTCAACGATGATGGCTCACCAAGAAGAACCAACCTGAATAATTCGGACATGAGCATCTGCCTCCTTTGAGCTTTTGGTTGCCACCAATCTCTTATATCACAAGATGATAATTATTGCAATAGTTTGGTGGCTCTATGTCAAGTAATGTGATAAAAGTAGACTAATTGGAATGAAAGCAAGCATTGCCTTTCTAATGTAATTATCAATATTTCTAAAACCATATGATAAGCGTTTAATAGTTTTAAGTTTTGTGTTGACTCCTTCG
>CAINNR010000013.1 GCA_903851235.1 uncultured Candidatus Berkelbacteria bacterium
ACCGAAGGAGTCAACACAAAACTTAAAACTATTAAACGCTTATCATATGGTTTTAGAAATATTGATAATTACATTAGAAAGGCAATGCTTGCTTTCATTCCAATTAGTCTACTTTTATCACATTACTTGACATAGAGCCTACTAAAAATAACTAGTTCTAGACTAGTTAAAATTAGTGGTAGATTCAAACATGGTGTTTTGGAACACACTTTTTGAAATTGCCCTTGAGTGGGGACCAGCTTTAAGGTTAATTTATGATCAATAAGCTTTTATATTCTTGAGTACATTAAAAAATTAATCCGATGCAGAATATCATAATGAGAGTTTGATTTTTCCCTTTCGTCGTAATTTTCAACGACTCATCAGAACACATACTGTGTGTTGAGGGGAGGAACGAACGACTTATGTTCGTCCCCTCGGTTGCTTCGAGGTCAAGTCGTCCACTTGACCTCGCCATTCTCACGGGTCTCGAAAATGACAATACGTGCCTTGATCCCGATGTCCCGCGCAGCAGTAACGGGCACTTCGAGAGACGAATCCCAGATCACTTCTTCACCTGCCTTCAGTGCATCTATCACCTTCTGGTCTATGCCAGCAACCAAGTTCTTCGCCGTGATTTTCAACGGGTTTTCACTCCTCTCAAGCGGATCTGTTGTGCCTAAAACTCAGTTTTATACAGTGATGATACCAGCCAACAGAAGCACTTAGGCTGACATCATTCCATATACAACATATTATGTTATCATATATCGCCTCATATGTCGAGTTTGATCAAGGTAAATCGTATGGAAAATCACAAGTGTTCCAAAGACTTGTCTGGTGTAACAAAAAAGACTAGTCAGAGACTAATCATTTTCGTGGGGGAGGGAAACAAAAGATTCTAGAACACCTTTATAGAATTATATTCGGATGAAAACCGATATTTAGGAAGATTAGTCGATGCGAATCGTATATAAATTAATTCTGGCGTTTGGACACAGTCACTAGCATCTTTTTGACATTTTGTTTTAGATTAATTACCCGAGAAGTTAAGAATTTCCGCTGGAACTCATCAGCAAAAGCAGCAGAAATAAAATTAATTTCACTAAAATCGAAAGTTGACTCCGGAGAATAATACTTTTTCAATTTGTCAGCCATATCTCGTGTAACCAGATAATTTGTCTTTAATAAGTTGTTAATTTTAATTTCTTTCATTTCTTCCTTCTATAATTTTATAAAATTGGCTTGAATCTAGTCTAGCATCGACTGGGATTTTAATCAGAGTTATTGTCCCGGCGACATCTATCTCCAACGGATCTTTTTTATTTTTAGTAATTTTGTAGCCAACGCCACCAGAAATAAAAACCATCTCTGCTGCAGTTGCCTCAACAATTCCCCTAACAGTACGCAAACCATATCCTCTGCCTTCACCCTTAGTCGAAACACCTTTTTCTAGCGCCTCTCGGACTTTTTCAAGATCATTTTTGTCGAGGTCGGGAAAATATCTGTCAAAAACGGCTGGGATACCAATTCCATTATCAGCTAGCAAAATAATTATATTTCCTTTATCCTTATTGTAAAGAATCCAGCTCTTTGAAGCTTTTGAATGCTGCTTCACGTTGTCGGACAGCTCGGATAAGATGTAGAAAACAGCCTCTTTAATTTGGGATGAAATTTCATTTTCTGTCGTTACTTTATTAAAAACAGTAGCCAAATCATTCTCAATTTCTTTGACTTCAAGTAGTGTCGCCTTATCTAAAAGAAAATCTATTTCTTTTTTTAGCTCATTTTCAAACATCTGAACGTCTCTCTATGACTTTTATTTCTTTTCCTTACTCTTAATTGTAGCTTTCTGTGCCGGAATAGTCAATAATTCGTATCATCTAAAATGTCTCTTATCACATATTAATTGACAATGCGCACTGGAAGTAAGAATAATTCACACTTTCATCAAACAAATTAAATATTTACAATTTACTCAGTCCGTTGAGATAATTGTAAATTGCTACTTTCGAGGGTGTTCCAAAAAACCACTTCTGGTATAACAAAAAAGACTAGTCATAGACTAATCAATTTTGTGGTAGAGGTGGCGGGAGTTGGTTGTAGGGAGTAAATAACCGCATATGTTAGGATCTACTTAGAATAAAATTATGCTATTATAAAAATATACTGTCTCAGGGAGGTCACTGAATGGCAAGCAAGAGAAGCTTGGTCTTACCGTGGTCAGCCACAGCCAGCCTAAACGACCCTGATGGGAGGAGTAGCGCGGAGTTTTGCCGGTCTGCCAACAGGCTGAATGCTATCGACAGCGGCAGATCGTACGACCACCTGCTTGCCCCTCACTTCAACCATGGCCCAAGCTGCCAAAGATGCAAGAGACTATTCTACCGTAGGGGGCGGCGGCCATAGCCGCCCTCACAAAATCATCATTTTAAGTATAAATAAGTAATTATGCGTTTTGTGGGGACGCTCCTCTATATAGATATACGTTTGGCGATAAAGAGTGGCGACGGGAATCGGTCACCCATATCCCTATGCTTCGGGATTGGTCGACCCCGTCTCAGCGCCAGTCGCGCCTCCGACTTGCAACTCCCTCTTCGCTACTTCTATAAATTAAAAAAGCCCAGAAGGGCTATTTTAATTTGGTGGACCCAGACCTGGCAATATGGAACACGCTTTTTGAAATTGCCCTCGAGTGGGAACCACAACTGAAACTAATTTATAATGAACAGGAGCTAGACAATGTCTGACTCCATTTTTAATACCTTTTTTAACTTATGAAGCACTTCAAAGGTTGGATTTTCCTCGCCTCTTTCAATCCGCGCGTAATAATTGACATGAATACCGGCAGCTTGAGCTACCTCGGATTGTGTCATCTTGGACTTCTCCCTCTCACTTTTGAGACGATTTCCAAGACCCGTGAAAATTTCATCATTATGTTTGGCTGTCATAGTGAAAATATATCACTTTCCATCTTAAAAGTCTAGGCTCGAGGATAATTTATAAAGGAGAAATATGACAATTTTATCACCGTCTTACAAAAGACATTTAGAAAATATGCAAAATGAGTTTGATGCCGAAAAGTATCGTAAGTCGCGAATGCTCGACTTATATAATGAAAAGACTTTTTATCAGGCTTTCTCTCGCGATCTGTTAGCGGCGGAAAAGGAAGTTGTCATCTATAGCCCTTTTATCTCAAAATATCGCTCTGAGTATTTTCGAAGAGTTTTTGAACAACTCAAACATCGAAACATAGCGGTATTTATCTTCACCAGGTCGATTGAAGATCACGAACTGCTAATGAGAAGCGAGATTAAGGCAGCGCTTAGAGATTACGAGGAACTTGGTGCCTGTATCATTCCCTTGCCGGGTTTGATCCACGCTAAGACGGCGATAATTGATCGGAAGATTCTTTGGGATGGGAGTTTAAACATTCTATCGCAAAGACAAAGTCGGGAGATGATGCGCCGAACAGAGGACGAGGATATGACCAAACAGGTCATGGAGCACTTAGAGCTTAATAAAAAGCTGGCTGAAGGCTATAAATACCAATATGAAAGATTGTATCGAAACCTGGCAGAAAAACATAAATTTAGTTTTCGGCTCAAGCTTAAATTCATACTTCTACGGCCCAATCTTAAAGCTCTAAAGTTTTTCCGGCGCTTGCCTTCTGTTATTTCCGGCCTGATTGTATTATTGTTAAAATGTATCAGAGCAATAATTACCATAGTTAGTTAAGGAGAAACATGAAAAAATTGGATAGTCTAAAAGCCATCGGTCCGCAAATCCCGGAGCCGACAAACAAAGAAATTGAAAAGACGATCGATAAAGTTAAGAGAAAGTATGACTTTATCATAAGCATTAGTGATGCCACAAAGCTGGCGAAGCTCTACAAAGAGTTGGAGTGGTGGTTATTGATTGAAAAGTTTTCGCGAGAGCCAAAGAGTATTTCCGTCGAATCTGTCAAAGAAGTTCGGGCTTATTTTAAAAAGGTTGGCGGCAAAGATCTGACCATTGATGAGGCTCAAGCCAAAGCAAAAACTGTGCTAGATCTCACCGTTGCTGTCGAACAGAAACGGATTTTAAGCGAAATGAAGAAAATCTTCGATAGCTGCTAGTATTTACTACTGCAAAAATCGTCCTCGTAAATCACTGGCGCAGCATCTTGAATAAAACAGGTTAAAAGCGTACTATTTAGGTAGTAGAGAATTATTAAATTAGTATATTCTCTATCTTTACAGCCTTCTGTATAAATAAGGAAATATGAAAATTAATGAAGCAACTGATACAGATTTGAAGATTATCAAAGACTTGTGCGATAACTACGGCTGGAAAGTCGGAGATACTTTGCTTTATCAGCAAGAATACATTCTGACACCTGAACAGCAAAAACAATTTGAGGGGCGGAAAAGCATTAAACCCGACATTACACTTGTTGATTTAAACCATAACATTATTGCTATTTTCGAAAATAAATTTGAAGACGAGAAAAAAGCTCTTACCAAACTCCGTACGCTTTATGCTTCCATTTTAAAACCTCGTTTTTTATATGCTTGTTCACCAGAACGGATCTTGTTTTATGACACTGAGTGGAAAGGACTTGAAGCTGGTGAATTCCGGCAAGCAAATAGTTTAATGTCTCTTGAGGAGATGAAACTTAAAGTTGAACAAGCCCGAAAAATAAATTTGAATCGCGAAGTAACAATAGATAAAGGTATAGCCGGTGGTATTAACCCGAGCTCAGGCAAAGAAACATATTATCAAACCGAGTGTATTCAAGCCCTAATTCAAAAATATAAAGACGGCAAAGAAAGAATGTTAGTTCACATGGCTACTGGTCTTGGTAAAACAAGAACAATGGTCGCTCTTAGTAAAGCACTTCTGGAATACAACATGGCAAAAAGAATTTTGTTTGTTGTCGACCGTGTAATGCTTGCCGACCAAGCTCTAAATGATGGCTTCTCGCTTATAAGCAAAGAATATTCAGCTATTCGTATTACTTCAGGAAATTATAAACAATACAAAAATGCGCAGATTCATATTGTTGTTGTAGATACTTTGGAGAATATTTATCAAAATATTCCTAGCACATTTTACGATTTGATTATTGTGGACGAGTGTCATCGCTCCATTAACATCAACCGGAAACTTATTTTCGATCACTTCTTTTGCCCTCGGATTGGTCTAACAGCTACCCCGAGAACCGCAGTCGCCAAAGAAGGGAAGGATATCCCTGACGAGGACTTGGCAATTCTTGATACTTATCGTTTATTTGGTTGCGAGTCTGGTGAACCTGATTATCAGTTTGACCTAACGCGTGGTATTGACGAAGGATTTTTAGCTCCATACTCTGTGTTATCAATCGAAACCGAACTTGTTAAGACAGCTAGAGAATTTGGGGTGGAGTTTGATCATTATATTGATGCGGAATCTGAAGAATTAATAAAACTTGATCAAAATAAGAAAATAAAATTAGAGCAATTAAATAAAAAATTTATTGCTTGGGATAATTGCTTGCGTATAGCCGAAGAGATAAAGGAGAATACGCAATACGGTGAAAAAGTAATTTTGTTTGGTGTAGGGCAAACGCACGCTGTTCAGCTTGTAAAAGCAATTAATCAGGTTTTTAAAACTGACGAAGATGAACTTTCGCCCAGATATGCTGAAGCTATTATTTCCGAAAATGATGAGCTTAATGCTACGTTTAAAAAATGGTTTAAGGATCAAAACCATAAGCCATTTGTGGCTGTATCAGTAGATATTATGAGTACCGGTGTTGATATTCCCTGTGTCCGTTATATTGCTTTTGCAAACCTTACCAAATCAGTGGGCAAATATATTCAAATGATTGGTCGCGGGTCTCGACTTGATCCGAAAACAGGAAAATTCAGTTTTAAGGTTTTGGATTTTGTCGGTCTTTGCAAAAAAATGGAAGATAATGGTAAGGGTACAGAAAAAGAAAATAAGAAGATCATTTCTTTGCCCGGTGGCACAACAAGCCAGGGCGGTGGTTCAGGCGGTCACGGGACAGGTAACACTGGGATAATTGACAATCCCGATCCAGCCCATTTAATTCAGCGCGTATACCTACACGGAGATAAAATCCAAGTCATCGATAATATTCCTATCGAGCAAGCGAAAGCAGTTTTTGAAGACGAGCTAAAAAATAACGCAACGCCAGAAGTAACGGCAATTAAAGAAAAAGTAAAAAACAATGAAAACTATGAGCCAACTGATACTGAAATAGAAAATATAAAAACTTGGACTAAGAATCCAAATGTATATCTTGGTGAGGGTGAATTGCAAAAGGCTTATGGCTTTGAGCAAGGTTCGATTTGGGACTTTTTCTTGCATGCACTCAAAATTAAAACAATTCCGACACCCAGAGAGCGAGTAGAAAATGGTTTTGAGTCTTATATCAAGACATATAACTTCAACGACGCACAAATCCAAATTTTACGGGGAATGAAAGATATTGTTTCTGCAAACATTGCAGAGAGAAAAAGAACAACTGCACAGGAAGTCTTCGATAACCCTGTATATGTAAGAATTATTGGGGCTGACTATCAAGATGTAAATCAGGTATTTGACAATCGTTTCCCTCAGGTTTTCGAAGATTTACAAAAAACATTTAAAGTTTAGCTGGAGAATATTATTATGGGCAGATCAACAGTACATTATGCTGACAGTGAAACGAATAATATACTAAAAAGGCTTCACACCAAACTTCGTCCTGCTGGCACCCCAGTTGAACGGGTTGAATATATAATTGAACTTTTACTTCTCCGTATTTTTGAAGCCAAAATCAAGCAAGACGAAACTTTTATAACGCTCCGTAAGCTTTTTGAAGGAGAAAATTATCGTCTCCTTTTTTCTCATTTACTTTCTCTAAATGGTGAGCAAATTTTGTCGGAACTTAACAAGAACATTTTTCCTTTTTATTCAACTATTCTTTCCAAAGCGAGGACAGTCACAGCCGGTAACTTGCCACAAAAAATGCAAGACCAACTTGTTTTGATGGAGGAAGTTTTTGCAAATTCCAACTTTACCAATAATGTTAAAGGTGGAGTTATTGCTGAAGTGATTGGCATGATTAATGAAATTGAAGAGAAGTATATTTTAAAAACTGATTTGCTCGGTGATGCTATTGAATCTGCTCTTTCAGAGACGGGCGGAACGAAAGACTTGGGTCTTTACCGAACCCCTGATCATATTCGTAAAATGATGGTGGAAATGGTTGATCCAGATTTTACGGATACCATTTTTGATCCTGCTTGTGGCACAGCCGGGTTTCTTTTTGATGCTTACGACTATGTAATTGAAAAGGCTCAAAAAACAAGACAATTTCCAGCCGAGCATATTGCCAATATGTTTTATCGTACAGGAATTGGTGGGATTGAATACCAAGGCAGGATCCGCAAAATGGCGGCAGTAAATATGTATATTCGCGGACTAAATCCGCACAATATTGAGCAAGGCGACAGCTTAAAAATGTTTGATCCGGCTCGCGATGGCGGTAGCAAAAGCGTGGTAATAGCAAATCCGCCATTTGGCGCAGAACGAGATCAGCCAGCTTATCCGAATGTTTGGGAGGAATACTCCAGGGAATCAGAAACCACAATTTTATTTGTGAAATTGATGTTTGATTTACTAAAAACAAATGGTCGCTGTGCGGTTGTCGTTTCTGAAGGGTTTTTAACATGGGGACAAAATAGCGCTTCAACTCTTCGAAAAATTCTTTTAAATGAAGCGAATCTGCGTGCCGTTATTAGTTTGCCGCAAGGTGTGTTTGTTAGTAAGAGCGGGCAAGGTGCCAAAACTTCCATTCTTTATTTTGAAAAAGGCGCTCCTACTGATTTCGTTTGGTATTACAAAATTGAAAATGATGGTTTCTCAATGGGGACAAACCGAAAAGAAATTGCTGGTAGCCAGGTTGCTGAACTTTTAGAAATGTTTAAGGAGGCCAAGCTTGGCAAAAGATCAAAAAATACTAAACATAGCTATTGTGTTTCTAAAGAACAAATAGAGACGCTTGATCCCCGAATTGCCGAAAGAATTAGAAAAGAAGTTGACGAAAAGACCAAAATAAAAAATGCTATAAGGCGAGAAAAACTTCTTGCTGATTTGAATAAAAAAATTGCAGACAAAAAGATTAGCAAAGAAATGTATGACGAAAAATTGTGGCAATTTGACAACATAGTTGAAGGACAAATTGACAACGAAGTCGCTAAGGCGATCGAAAAAGCTCATTCCTACCATTTTAATTTGCAAAATTATCGCAGTAGCTTGTCGGATGAACAGATAAAAGAGTGGAAAGATACTTTGAAGGGTTTAGAAATAAGAAACGGCTTAAAGATTGAAAAGCACTACCAAGAGTTAAAGACGGCCGAGCCGAAAACTGCTTTGCAAATTCTCGCTTCCTTTGATTGTAAAAATGCCCTGCAAATGGATATTGCTAGAGAGTATCTGAGCAAGCTAGATAAAAAGATTTTGGTGAATAATAAGGAATTTCAAAAACTTGAAGAAATTTTGAGAAAAGGATTTCAATATCCAATCGTTGAACTTGGAGGGTTATTGACTCCCAAGTACGAAAAAATCAAAAGAGATAATTTCGAGGGCAATATAGATGTCATTGAAAAAATCTCTTTCGGCGATGGGAAAATTCACATCAGAGAAAAACGAGAAACCGGAATGGATTTATACAAAGCTGAGGCGGGAGACCTGGTAACCTCAAAAATCAATGTTCACCAAGGGGCTGTGGCATTGAGTCCATCGAACTTGGTTTGTTCGACGCATTATCAAATTTATTCGATCAATCATTCTGAGGTTAACCCAAAATATTTATTATTGGCCTTGAGATCAAAAAAGTTTTTGGAAGATGTAAATATTGAAAAAGCTGGTGGAATTAAAAATGAAGCCGGTGCTGAATTTTTAGCAAAGTTTAAAATTCCTTTACCTCCGATTGAAATCCAAGATGAAATTGTGGAAAGGGTTCAAAAGCAAAAGCGCATAATTGAGAGTGCTGATACACTATTAAATTCAGTCGGATTAAATTTAGAAATTCCACCAAATACAAGATTGACTCCTATTGGAGCATCGGTATTAGAAACAAAAAATGGTTGGTCTCCCGTTTGCAATGGAGGGGATCAAAAAGTTCTCTCGTTGAGCTGCCTGAGGGAGGGGAAGATCGATTTTTCAGCAATCAAATACACAAACGAATCTAAAAATAATATTTCCAATTATTATGTCGATAATAACGATTTTTATTATAGTCGAGGCAACACGAAGGAACTCGTCGCCTTAGCAGCAATAGCCGAACAACCACAGGACAACGTGATCTTCCCGGATCTGCTTACAAGAGTGAAATTTGACGAATCAAAAATTATTCCCAAATACGCGGTTTATCTGTTCAACTCAGCAATCGGGCGAAAATACTTTGGGATAGTCCCTGAAGGCGGAACGCCAAGCATGGTTAAGGTTTCCGCCGAATATATGAAGGCCTTTCCTATTCCGTTTTTGGGGGATATAGAAATTCAAAGTCAAATAATAGAAAAGCTTGATCGCCAAATGCAGGCTATGGAAGGAGTGCGATTGCTTAAGTCAGAAGCCCAGAAAAGAATTAGAGACATTTTATCCCAATTATGGGGCGAAAAAATATCATGATCTATTAGTTAAATTAGTTGACGTAAATGAACAAATTCAAACAATCAGCAGTTGAAATATTAAGTAAAGCTAAGAAACCTTTGCACTATTCTGAAATTACTCGACTCGCTTTAGAGTCAGGTATTTTAGAAACCGAAGGAGCAACACCGGAATCATCAATGAATGCCCAGATTTCGATGGACATAAAAACGAAAGGACTCGGATCAGAGTTCGTTAGAACCGCAACTGGAATCTATTCAATTAATGCCAATAAGAAAGCAATCAAAACTACACAGAGAGTTTTGGAAGTTGAAAAAGAGGAAGAGGAGAAGATTGTCACTGAAAGCAGCTTTACTGGTAAAGCTGGTGAACATCTAGTTTGCAGCGAGCTTCTATTCCGGAATTTTAATGCTAGCATAATGAGCGTGGATGTTGGAATAGATATTTCTGCAATCAAAGATAATAAATTCTTTGGCATCCAGGTTAAAACAGCCAATACAAATAAATTTAATACATATAATTTCCATATCAGAAGAGTGTCCTTCGAAAGGCATAATCATGGAAATATTTTTTATGTTTTTGTATTGCGAGTTAGCGATAAAACCAGATTTCTTATTCTACCTACTATCGAGCTAGAGCGAAAAATTAAAGAGGGAGCGATTTTCGCGGTGAATAAAAGATCTGGTTTCGCTGTCAATATCAAATTTCGAAATGATAAAGTATATCTCGGCAATATTAACCATGAAATGGACTATTTCTTGGACCATTGGGAATTAATTAAGTAGCTATTTATATGAGTAAACAATGATCTTAAAATCTCTCTACAGTACAAACGCAGTGCTAGAAAACGTTTCGAATGATGGCGTAATACTCAGCCATGAGTTTGAGTTTCTCGGCCAAAAAATAATATGGGAATCAGTTAAGAAAAAGTTGGGTCAAGAAGTCGTTTTAAGTGTAAGTTTTGATGATGAAGATAAATCCATTGCTGTTCAAGAGATTGTAAGAAAATTTTCATCCTTGCTAGTATTCAGACAAAAGCATGTTGAAAAATTTGAAAACAGGACTACTGTAATATTTTCTGGTGGGGGCACTGTGGGCCAATCAACAGCGTGGGCTGCAATTGATCCATCATATATTTTGACCTCAAATGAACCTTCGTACAGCGAGCAAATTTGGTCAATGCTCTCTTTTTATCTCGAATACAAGAATTCATCTAGTATTTATTATCAATTTATTTGTTTATATAAAATCATTGAACTTAAAAATACTAAAATTGAAAACCGAAACGGGAGAAATATCGTCGTGGAGGACCCCGATTCTATCAGGTCATTTATTAATACCAACGTGCCACTTGTTACTGACCAGGCTGAACTAAGGCAGTTAAAACTTAAGGTTTCTAGGAGTAGAATCAAGGATAAAACATTGAGTGGTTATTTTAAGCATCTACTCAGAGACTCCTTTTCCCACACGGGGTTACTAACTAAGAACAATTATAAATATGGTTATCCAACACTAAACCCATCAAACATTTCAGATGAACTCAAATTTCATCAAGGTGTCGGAATATTCTCCCAAATTGCAGACAAGCTACTGAGTGAGAAGGTAATTTAGAAACATGAGCGAATACTATAAATCAAAAAGAACAAGAAATTTGTATGACCCGAAATCATCGGAGCCATTCAAATTAAGTCGGTCGAAAATCGATCTTTTTATCAATTGTCCGAGATGCTTTTATGTTGATCGCCGATTGGGTGTCGGTCGACCTCCAGGATTCCCGTTTAATCTAAACTCGGCGGTAGATAAATTGCTTAAGAAAGAATTTGATATTTTTCGAGCAGAAGGCAAACCGCATCCGCTGATTACTCAAAATGGCGTTGATGCTAGGCCGGTAAGTCACGAAGAACTAGATAAATGGCGCGAGAATTTTGTTGGAGTTCAATATCATCACGAGCCGACCAACTTTCTGATTACTGGCGCCATTGATGACCTTTGGATTAATTCAGCCGGCGAATATATCGTCGTAGATTACAAAGCAACCTCAAAGGATGAAGAGATAACTGATCTCAATAAAGATTGGCAAATCGGCTACAAAAGGCAAATGGAGATATACCAGTGGCTTCTGCGAAAGAACGGTCTGAAAGTTTCTGATACCGGCTACTTTGTTTACTGCAATGGTATAACTGATTGCGACAAATTCGACAATCGACTAGAATTTAAAATCTCTCTCATCCCCTATAAAGGCGACGACTCATGGGTTGGAAAGACAATCACTGAAGCCCACATGTGTCTTAGCAGTGACACAATCCCAGAAGGCTCTGTTGATTGTGATTATTGTAGCTACAACAACGAAGTAAATAATGTGGTGGATGGAAATGAAGAACTATGACGATCTTGACAATCTTGTAAAAGATTTAACCGATGCCCTCGAGAAACAAGACAATAATTTCTCGAAAAAGATTCTGGAGTTTTTAAGGCAAGGACCAGAACGACTAGTTAAAGAATATCGTGAACATCCAGGCGCCAAACTTGCTGCAAAAAATGGTGATTGGATGTCACTTTGGGCTGGTGGAGTTATGATAGACGGAAAATTAGTCAGTTATAAGCAAATAATAGAGAAAATTAGGGATTTAAATCGAAAAGTCAGTCAGGAATAATTATAATGGACATCGAAGAAATCGAGAAACTCAATAAGAAGAATTTTGAAGAATCTAAAAAACAATTTAATGAATTTCGGAGTGCTATTCATAATGGTAAATGTTCTCTATGTGACAAAAGTTTAAATTACTTTAATGAAAGTGAACCCTGTCTACATTGGCTTTTGAAACCTAGCGGATTTAAGAAAAAACATCTACCTCTGATCAATTCGATCTTCGGTCATGAGCGGATCCAATCTTTTCTTCGTTGGTATGTCAACAGTTTTGACCTTTTTGTCGGCATAAATGATTTAGATGAGGAACATGCCCCGGGCAAAATTATGGCAGTCACAATCAAACACGGCGATTTGGAATGGTCGTTTAACATTTCTCCTGAAGATTTTGCAGGACATCGTGGCTGGCCACCACATTATCACCTTCAAATAAAAGTTGATGGAAAGCGATATATTACTTTTGGTGAGTACCATTTACCTCTGTCAGATTATGATCAATGGTGTATTAAAGCTAGATTAGGCAAAATACCAGAGGTTAACTTTCAAGAAATATTCGGTGCTGGAGTGGGAACTGTTTTAAAGCGCGATGATATAAACCCTGAGGAATTATTACAAAGTATGCGTTCAGCTGATGATGAAAATAAGGCAGCTTTCAGTATTTCTACTATGATTGAGGCAGATCCAGGAACAACAATTTCGGGAGATGATATCGCTAAACTTATCGAGGAACATAAAAAGACTGGGCTCTCGATGTCATATCTAAGTTCTAAGCTAAAAAATGTAAAGACGCAAGTAATAATTGAGGCCGGTGATGGTGTACCTGCCGCAAGCGACAGAACAACAAGGAAAAAAAGAAAGAATTAATTTACATAATTATGTCTAAATACTATAACCAAAATCGAACAAGGAATTAAAGTGTCTGTAAGCGAAAATCAATTAAAAATTTGGGCAAAAGCTCCAAGCGAATCGGAAGAAACTAAATGCCAGAATGCAGTCAATAGCATTACAAATGCAATTAGGGCGAAGTTTGGAAATCAAGTCACAATCTTTCTGCAAGGTTCTTATAAAAATCGAACAAATATCAAGTTGGACAGCGATGTTGACATTGTTGTCCGCCATGATGGTTTTTACTTTCCAGATATTAACTGGCTTTCTGATCAGGACAAGGATATTTATAAAGCAAGTTTTGTCTCATCTAATTACACTTATTCTCAGTTCAAAACTGATATTCAGCGGATTTTAGAGAGTCAATTTGGCCAATTAGAAGTTTTAAGAAAAAATAAGTGTATTAAAGTCAACGGAAATTCATATCGGGTTAATGCTGATGTGATTCCGTGTTTTGTCCATAATCGTTATAGTAATCCCACTACCATCTCAGCGAAAGGGATTGAATTGATTAGTGATTCAAATGATCGTGTTTGTAGTTTTCCAGATCAACATTACGAAAACGGAGTTCAAAAGAACAGTGAAACAAGACAGATGTTTAAGCCGATTGTCAGGATATTAAAGCGAACAAGGAATGAATTAGCAGAACAAGGCGAAATCGAAATCGAAAAAATGCCATCCTTTTTCTTAGAGAGTTTGGTTTGGAATGTACTTCCCCATACACACTTTCACAAAAATACTTACAAAGAGGCAGCTTTAACGGTCTCATCAGCGATTTGGGGTGATATGAGAGACACAAGTAAATCCAATAATTATGCAGAAGTTAGCAATCTAATGTGGCTATTTAAAGGTCAGAATAAACGAATTCCTCAACACGCTTTTGAATTTATCGATAAAACATGGGATTTTATCAAATGAGTAAACAACAAAAAAAACTTAATGAGAATCAAATTGGTATTCTGATTTCACAACTGGAAGAACGATACAGATCCATACACATCATAAGAGAAAGAGCTCAAAATATAAGTCTTTGGGTGCTGGGTATTTTTGCAACCGCTGCGGGATGGCTTATACAAAGTAAGGTTGAACTCAATAATAGTAAAAAAATCTTTGCTTCGGTAGTGGTAATCCTGGCATATATCACTATAAGATTTTATTATTTGGGAGATTTAAATAAGGGCTTTAAAGGCCAGCAAAGAGTGGCCGCTAACATAGAAGATACCCTTGGTCTATTTAAAGAGGGAATCTATACAGAGGAAACCATTCTCCCTTCTTCGTGGAAGCTTGCCGGACAAAAAGGATCAGATGGCAACTTCTTTGACACTATTTTCGTAATACTTGGGGTTGCAGTAGCCATTTTAATTCTAGGGATTGTACTTAAAGGGATAATTTAATTTGTTTATGTTTCAATTTTAACTAGGATTCCCACTCAAAAACGTTCTCGGATTGACGGGGATTCCGAAGATATTAATCTGGAAATGAAGGTGTGGTCCGGTTGACCAGCCGGTGCTTCCTTTAAGAAGTTTTGAGTTGATAATAGGTGCCCTGATTTGGCATTTCATAATTCTAGCGAGAACTAAAAGTGGTCAAATATCACTCGGCACTTTCTGAATTTGAATTCTTACGAAAATAAATACCATCGTTATAATGACCGGATTGCTTTACGAAAGTTATCGAAGGATCATGAAGTGAAGGAGCGTTTTTAGAAATGAACAATCCTTGGGTGCCTATTACTCTCGAAATCTCTTTTGTTAGTGCATCATAATATTCGTCGTCACGAATGATAAAACCATCAATATTTGTCATTAGTACATTTACTGAGTCGTCGGGCAATCTTGATAAATATACCAACATGTCATCCTGCAATGTCTCAATTCCCATACCATCTAAGTTCTTTTCTGTTTGTTGTATATCTGCGTCTTTATATCTATTCTGTAAGGAATTTCTTATAAATTGATTTTTCAAATGCTTCTTGTAACGCTCCATGTCTACGGTAGGTTTGTAATATTTGTCTACACCAACGAAAGCGGATGATCCGTAAACAGCAGCAAAAAATGCTTCAGAATTTGGGTTTACACCACATCCAAGATCAATTAATCTTCTGTTTTGTAATCTTGCACGAATTTCTTGGTAGTCTTCTGGATATTCTTCTTTTATCTCGGCTATATTGACCGTCTCTCCTCCGTGAGCAGTAGAATCTATCAAATAATCGTTGTCGACGTCATCTTTTGACGCCAATTGTCTTGCTCTTTGCTGTCTGCGCTCTTCATCGGCGATTAAATTCATTCTTTCTTGTGGAGTTGCAACCTCTGCGTCCGGGTGTTTGTCGATTTTTTGATTCATCTCCAGAGCTTCTTCGTGGGCATTATCTAACCATGATGTTTTATTTCTTCCTAGAATAGTGTCTTTAAAACTTCGTTCAGAATTTGCACGATTAGCTTGCTGTTTCCAAATATCTATGTTTTTTTGGCGTTCCACTTCTATTTTTTCTTGTTCCATTTTTTTTGCCTCGTCAACAGCTTCTGGAGGCAAATATTCGTCCTCTATACTCATAATAATTCCTTAAAAAATCAATATTATGTAATACTATTGTAACAGAATAAAAGTGAAAAACTATTATAGCTATATCAAGAATCGGGATTACCAGAAAGAAAAACTCTGGGATTCACGGGGATTCCAAAGATACTGATTTGGAAATGAAGGTGCGGACCGGTTGACCAACCGGTGTTGCCTCTGGTGCCAATGATTGTGCCAGCAGGTATTGTGTCTCCAACATGGATGTTGGGATCTATAGTATCGAGGTGGGCGTATGTTGAAGTGATGAAGTGTCCGTTATTTATATTGACATGTCTCCCAAAACCCCACGATACAGTATCCGCATAAGTAACCGTGCCGTCCATAAAAGCAACAACAGGATCGCCGACTGGTCCTGCAATATCAATGCCTGTATGAAACGGCTGATATGGCGAGCTCTCACCATATTCCAAGCTCACTCTGCCTTGCATCGGCCACGCCACGGATTGATTGATGTGATCTACCACTTCTCCGGTCAGCGGGTCTCTAATGTCAACCACGAGGCTTTGGGGATTATATTGCGCGAGCGCATCTGAGACAAGGTTTATTCCAGCTTGAGTCAATATCAATACCGAAAAGATCGGAACCATGATAATGGCGAGCATTACGAAAAAGAGATATTTGATCTCCTTTCTCATTGAAAAAGCAGTGGCAACTATTTTTATAGTTTGAGGATTCATTTCCGTTTAGTTCTCTCGGACGGGTCGGTTGTGATTAGCGGATGCTCGTCTTCGCTTGCAGTTATTTTGACGGCTACATGATGTTGATCGGCAATGATTAAAGCCTCGCCTCGTTCGCAGGTCAGAAGGAACCGTTGCTCATATTCAGAGAGCCTAAATTCTTGGGCCACATTTCTAATAGTAGTCGTGTCCTGGCGCATTAGAATTCTAAGTGCGCTTTGGGAAGCGATTGCTCGGCCGTGATTGGTCGAAAGAAAGTCATTGGCTTGCTGAGAGATAATACTGACGCCCAAGTAATATTTTCTAGCCCTCCTTACCATACCGGCGATGAATCTGGCTGATTCTTCATGCTCGAGCATTAGCCATGCTTCATCAATAACAAAGATCCTTTTGCAAATATCGCCTTGTACTTGGTTTTGAACGAATTGAGCAATTATCAAGTGCATTATTTGACGGATAGATTCCGGCAGGTCTTTGGTGTCAAAAACCACTAAGCGATTATCAAGTTCGATATTGGTGTGCTCATCAAATACTTCCGATAAAGATCCGGTGGTATATTTCTGCAATCGTTTTACCAGCTTCGGTTGTTTAAGTGAACGGAGTGTGGCGTAGAAATCAAACATTCTAGGATAGTCTTTGTTTCTCATTACTTTGTTGGTGGCTTTCTTGCCAAAGCCGAACTTTTTGTAGGTTTTGAGAATTGCTTGATCGACGACTGATTTTTCCTCTGAGGATAATCCATCAGCCATTAAGGAGATAATTTCCGTCAGTGATTGTACGTGATCAGCAAAGCTATCCGGATCATTGACCGATATATCAAACGGGTTAATCTTTTCCTTTGAATGAACGGACAATTTTATTCTTGTCCCCCCGACAGAAGCCGCCAATTGCTGGTACTCTCGCTCCGGATCGACGACAATGACTTTGGTTCCCTGCATCAGGTGGCGCAGAACCTCAACTTTGGCGGTGTAGCTTTTGCCAGCTCCGGATTGAGCAAATAGAATTGAATTAGCGTTTGGCAGGGAAAATCTATCTAGTATCACGAGCGAGCTATTAGATCGATTAATTCCATAAAGCACACCCGACTCATGCACCAGTTCGGACGAGATAAAAGGAAAGGTTAGGGCAGCGCTTGAGCTGTCTAAATTTCTTTTTTGCGCCAACTGATTGTCGCACCTTGGAAGCGCCGACTGGAAGCCCTCGATCTGCTGATAGAGAGCGGATTTTGTGTAGAATAGTCTGGTGGCCAGAACTGTTTCCAAGAGTTTTACGGTTCGGTTAAGTTCGGCGAGTGTTTCGCAGGATAGTGTGACATAAAGTGAGATTTGGAAAAGATTTTCTTGTCCTCGCTGAATTTTATCGCGAAGTTCAATTGCCGAATCAAGCGGATCTGTTAGCTCGGCACCGATTATCTTGCCGGCCCTCTCCATGGCCCGCTTGGTCGATGTCAGCTCGGTAATCTTCCGATTTAATTTAGGTAAGGCCAGCATCGCATCAACCGGCTCAATATGATATGAGATGTCGGCATTGTGGTTAAAGTTAATCAGATGATTAAGCCAACCGCTTGAGGCGGTGTAGGGAAATCCGGAGACGAATAAGGTCTTAACATAGCGGCCGTCAACTATCAGATAGTCCGGGTACTCTTCCAGTCCCGAATAGGTAATAAAATCAAGCTGGTCTTGAGAGCCGACATGAAAAGACAGAGCTTTTTTCTGCTCTTCAACTTTGTTGATCTTTTGTCTTCGTCTTCTTCTAAAGATAGTCTTGCTCATTTGTCTGCCTCATTATTTGTTTCATTAATGGCTGGGTTTTTGCTTGGTCGGGACGGTAGAAGCTGTAAAATAGATCCAGAACCTCTAAAGTATTGAGCGGTTTGGCATTCATGCCAAATTTCTCCAGTCCTTTGATAATTATTTCCTGTTCAAGATTTAACTGTTCCTTGACGACTTCAAATTCGACTGGAGTCTTTGAGTCATAGGGAATCACCAAGTAAAAACGGCGTGACAGTATCTTGTTGCCGGCGACTAATTTCTTGATGAACTCACAGTATGACTTGCTTTGGTTAATGTAAATCTTTTCTTTCTCCCCGGCGCATTTCTGCTCGAAATCCTCTAGGTAGCGATCAATATCAAGTTCTCGGACTCGAATCAGTATCTGAATTGGAGAATTTAGAGAGTTCAGAAAAGTTTGAAAAGTATCGACGATTACGTCTTGTTCCTCTTCACTTTGCAGTTCAAAGTTGACCGATGAAGTTGAAAGTATGGCGCGATAACGATTGAAAGGTAGGACCAGTATGCCGTCTCTAACTTCCTTGATTCCGACTTGGCTTCTTGCCGAGCCGAATTTCTCACGCTTCTTGGTATTCAACATCAAACCCTCCTTTCTTCGACGGCTTAATTGAAACAATTGATCCGGAGCTTTCAATAACCGGTCGCTCAATCAATTTATTTTTCTTGATCCTTTTTTTAACGGTTGCCACCAATGGTATTTTTTCTTCCCGGGTAATTTTAGCATCCGCAAATTGCTCACGACTTTGCGCATCATTCTTAGTGAAAATATAGATTCGGGGGCGTGCCTTAAAGCGCAGATAAATGACCAGCCAATCTGCCAGAATTCGTCCTTTGTAGCGAAGAGCCAGTAAGCCAAAGACTGCAAACTCGGCAATCATTAAGACGATTTTTAGAGAGCTCAAATGAAGCTTCGGCGGTATCAGCCCGTAAAAAGCAGTACCGATGATCAAAGAGAATACCAAAAGGATTATTTGTATGAAATTTAATGATCCGGCGATTTTATCCTCGACTGTTGTTATTTGTGCCGGTACGACTGTTGATTTCATTTTGCCCTCGCTATTTTAGTAGCCGCTCCGGCAGTTTTACCTGAGTTCGAGCTAATAACATTGATTATTTGCGTTGAGAACTTCTTTAAGGTATTGCCGGCTTGAGAAGACATGGCGAGTTGAACGGTGACGGAAGTACTTTTTAGAAGAACCGAGAATAAGGCGACGCCGACTAGAATCCCGATAATCGGGTTTTCGCCGACTTGGCCAGGTACTGTTAGAAAGGCAGAAGCCAATTGAATAATGACCACATGCAGAAAAACGGTAAATATTGTAACAATATAAATCTTCACCGCATTGCCGACAAAGTCTGACATTTTAGAAGATAGAGATAATAAACAAACGAGCGGAGAAATTACCGCTCCAAAAGCCAGTATCATTAATCGGCTGATATAGAAAATTAGCAGTACTACCGCAAGCAATATAAATAGGACGGCAAAGATTAAAGTAATTAAAGCGGTTGTACCACTTAGAAGTGCCGCCGGGTCATATGCATTGATTATCCATGCACCTGAGAGTCCGCCGGTTGCATGAAGTACGGCATTGACCATTGTCTGGCATAGCTCAATTATCCAATCTATCCAGAAAATCGAAGTATTAGCCAGCAGAAATGCCAGGCCGATTCTCGGTAAAAGTTCTTTGAGCGGGACATCATCGAATCCAAATGAAGATGCACTCATTACTCTAAATCCCAGAAGTGCGATCGCGATAGCAAAAAGCGAATCGGTTATTCCGACTATGATCAGCCAGAAGTTAAATACTACGGAATTAGTTGAAAGAGATGGAGTGGAAGTTAAAAACCAGAGAATGCCGTTTAGTATCGGTTTTGTTACCGAGCCGACAATATTTTGCAGGAATCCGGAAACTGAATCAAGCAATATTTGAGTTAAGGTTCCGGTCTGCTGGGTCGGTTCTATCGGAGAGAGTTGTAGAGCGGTAGCAGATCCGCCGGATGAGCTTTGCATCAAAGATTCACTGAGAAGATTCGACATAAAGGCGGCGGCAATCACTATAACGAGTCCGATCAGAGCATTTCTGATCGTTCTTTTGGCATCCTCAAGTGCCGCTGGATCTCCAGATGAAGTGATGTATAGGTAACCGCCTCGGACCAGAAAGAAAACGACTGCAGTGCCCGCAAGTGCCAGAATCGCCGTCATCGCATCAGAAGCAAAATGATCAACCTCGGCATTGGAGGCAGCAAAAGCGACTCCGGGAATTAGGAGCGGAACCAATATTCCGATTCTAATCAGTAGTTTTTTCATGGTTCCGACTATTTAAATGATTGACTGGCTAAATCCGAAACTATACCGCTTAAAACCAACGCTCCGATACAAACGGCTAAACCGATAGAAGAATAAATCAGAATCTTTTTTGACCTGTCTAGATTTTCCGGATTACCGGAACTGGTGATGTAACCGATACCGCCCATAACAAAAAAACCGGCTGCGAGCAGACCGGCGATGGTGACGAGAACCTGGATGACGTTAGTTGCGAAGTTTTGGACCTTAGACAGGTCAGGGGCGGCAAAAGCCGTCGAAGCCGACAACAAAACAATTAATGCGGAGAGCCAAAGAGAACGGAGACGTTGCATAGTGACAACTTTCTCCCCTCCCTACTGAGGATGCTTTCGGCATCACTCAATTAATTTATATATTAATTTGATCTCTGCCTTACGAACCAGTTTTATCACTCCTAGCTAGCGCTTGTCAAGTATTGCTGAGTTTCAATCACAAGCAGGCTCGCTTTCCGCGACTCATTGTATGACAAGCTCATACTTCGCTAGACATTTATTCGTCTTGGAAGCTTGCCTAAAAACGGGAGCAATACCAATATTGTTGTGCAAATTTCATAAGCTTCGCACACTCTTTCAGAGAGAGCTTGCTTATTCATCCGCACATTATTGCTCACTCAGCAACTTTTACTCCAATTTCATTTACGCAAAAGATACTGGCTCGCGGATACACCAGATAATTATGAAGGTTTCTCCCGCCAGTCTTCTCATCTTATAGAACAAATGGCCTGTCCGCCTCAAGGTCGTTCATATCGTAGTGTGCTCCACCTTGACCCGTCCATGCCATTTGTTCTTAGCCCTCCATTAGACAGGCGGGAGGTCGATCCGCTCTAGTTTATTAATAACAGGAGGTAAATATGAGACCGGAAATAGTAATAGATCCAAAGATAGCACATAAAAACGATGTGTTTAGAAAGTTAGGCTTCGGGGTTACGATGACTTGCGGAGCAGCAGAGTTACCCGACATTATCGGGTTGATGCAAAAGATTAGAGACTTTAATGAGTTCACTGAAGATAATGATCCCTACGGAGAGCATGACATGGGTAAGATAGAGTGGCATGGTGAAAAGGTCTTCTGGAAGATTGATTATTACAACGACCAGTTGACCTGTTTTGAAGATCCGCTGTCATCGACATGCAAAAGAGTAATGACAGTGATGCTAGCAGAAGAGTATTGAGTTAAAGAGCCCCTGAGGTTTCGACCACTTCGGGGGCTTTTTTTATTGGCTAGAATAATAGTGCTTGACACGATTGTGCTACGGGTATATATTCATAGTGTAATCGTATTTTACACCGAAAGGAGGTGATAAGTATGCCAGGATTAGATCAAACAGGACCAGCTGGAGCAGGTCCAATGACCGGACGTGGAATGGGCTCATGCGGCGGAGGAATGAGACGAGGTTTCGGATGTGGCAGAGGCCAAGGACGTTTCGCAGGCCGTGCCTATCTGTCTAAGACAGAAGAAGTGGAAGACCTAGAAGACGAAGCCAAAACTCTCGAAGCCGACCTTAAGGCACTGAAGGAAAGAATTGCCGAAGTCAAAGGCGAATAGAAAAGCCGTCCTGACGCGTTGGAACATTTCCTTCGCGTCAGGACGACCCGCACTTATTATTTACCATAAATTACAACAAATATGAATATGATACCTAGAAAACATAGACATGTCTGCATGCATCCGGAAATTAAATTCTTTAAACCCCACGGAATCCCGATGGGTCAGTTGGAGGTCGTTGATCTCACTGACGAAGAACTTGAGGCAATGAGATTAAAAAATATTGAAGATCTCGATCAAATTGCCGCAGCCGAAAAGATGGGTACTTCGCAAAGTACCTTTCAGCGTCTTTTGAGTTCAGCTTATAAAAAAGTCACGGAAGCACTGGTAAATGGCAAAGCTGTCAAAATTCACGAGCTTGATCGCCCCATGAGGAAGTTTGAATGTTGGAAATGCAAGCACACTTGGGAGGAACCATTTGGCAATGGCAGACGCGGAATTGATATGAAATGCCCGGAGTGCGGAAGCGAAGAAACCCACCGTTGCGATAATCACGGCCACGGGGATGGACGGCAGATTTGGGGACACAAAGGGCATAGCAACTAACATCAAAGCTATTCCCAAATCTCAGCGCTTATTCCTTGCTCACGAATCTTATCATTGGTTGAAAACCAAGCTTCAAAGTCTTCCGGCTCTTGATAGTCATTAAGCAACCCCTTCATCGTTCGTTTGGCATAAATCATCAAGGTCATAGTCTGGCAGGTGAAGAGGATTGTCGGGAACGGTTTGCCGGTGTTTTCTTCCCATTCGTTAGTAAAGAAAAACTCTATATAGTTTTTCATTTTCTTTTTGGTCATGTATTTGGGTGAGATTGAATCAAGTTGAACTAGAATATACTGTTTAGATTCAGATTTAGTTTTTTTAGTAAAGATAAGCTGCGGGCTCAAATCTTCCATAAAAGAATATAAAGGATTTGAGGTGACACCCGCAGCTGTTTCAAACGTGTAATTGATCTCGCCTTTAGCGCTTATTTCTAAAAAGTTTAGACAGATATCAGCAATAAATATCTGCTCATCAATAAAGCTCTGCGATCTTTCATTATCGCGATAGAGCTTTTTGAGATAGATATTATTATCTTGGCCCAGCGATTTATAATACCGGATTGCATTTATGGCGGCATAGTAGATTGCTGGTTTAGTATTAGCTCCGATAGTATTTGAGTATATTCTGCTTAGGTATTGTTTTTCGTTTAGGTCTTTGAGCCAGGTGTTAATTGTTTTAGGATCTTTGTGTTTTAGGAGTTGTTGAATTTGGGTTCTGTTTAGGAATCGGAATTGATAGATAAGAGTTAGTATCTCTGTTTGTTTGTTAGTTATTTTTGGTAGTGTCATTTTTTTGTTGTAGTAATTACATTATTTTTTACCTAACCTACCTAACCATATATTATGTAAGGGTTAGTGCGACAAATATTCTGTATTTAGCCTCATAATTCGCAAAATCTTGCCCTAGCCCTCTAGGGCAAGTGCTGGGACAATTTAGATACTCTTTTGGATATGTTCCACGGTGCCTGTGGGCGGTTGGACTATTAATTTTGGCTGGTTGCCTTTGGGCTTAACCTTAGACTTAACCGGCTTATTAACTTTTCCGGTTAGTAGCTCATCCAAATACTCTTCCACCTGTTCGCGCGATCTAGCGTATTTATCTCTGGAGTAGGCCAAGACGGCCTTTTTGACCTCTTCGCTACCTTTGATATCCAGAGGGACTGTAACACCGGAGAAGGCATTCTCGCTGGCTTCATTGCTAACCTTCATGTAGAAGTGATACGGCGCCAAGTTTACAATATCGCCCGGTTCAACTTCCGGCTCCATAAACGGTAAGATAAACTTCTCGTCATCCGGACTGGCTTTGAGACAAATTATTGTATTGGCATTGCCGGCAACGATTTGTAATATTTTTTGATCATCGACTTGGGCTATATTCTGATGTGATGCGATTAGACCGATACGGAACTTTCTGCCCTCGCTGGTTATCTCCGAAAATCTTGGCGTGGCAAAGTTTTGAAACTCGTCAACATAGAGAAAGAAATCCCGTCTCTTGTTCTCCGGAATCTTCGTTCGTTGATAAGCCGCCATCCAAATGATCGAAGTCAAAATTGTTCCAAAGAAAAAGCTCTGGTCTTCACCTAGGTCACCTTTAGCCAGATTGACTAGCAGTATTTTGCCTTCGTCCATAATCTGACTAATGCTAATAGTGCTTTTTTCTTGAAGTAAGATATGGCGAGACATTTTAGTTGTGATGAATAAACCGAGTCTTTGGGTCAGTGGTGCAGTAACACTTGAGAGTTGCATCTTGCCAAGCAAGGCAAATTCCTTATTCCAAAATTGTTTCAAGACAGGGTCTTTAAGAGATTGAGCTGTTTTCTTTTGAAAGCTTTTATCAGTTAGTAGCTTCTGCAGAGTATAGAGACTAGGGTTTTCAGTTTGTAGAGCAGTTAATGTGGCATTTCTAAGTATATGCTCCATCCTTGGTCCCCAATACTCTTTAGCTGTTATCTTGGCAAATACTCCTATGACCGAACTGGTTATCCATTCTTCCTCGTCTTCTTTGTCTTGAAACTTAACGCCAGGTGAAAGAATATTGAGGCCAATCGGCCAGGCTCTATCTGACGGATCAAAAACCACTACATCTTGTCGGCGATTCTCCGGAACAATTTCCAAGAGTTCATGAAACATATCGCCGTGCGGATCAAATACCGCTAAACCTTTGCCATTTACCATATCCTGATAGATTGCACTTTTAAGTAGTGTTGTTTTACCGGTGCCTGTCTTGCCAATAATGTAAGTATGTTTTCGTCGTTGATCTAAAGTTGTGCCAATCTCTGTTTCATTTCCGGCGTAATCGTTAACGCCAAATATTACATCCAAATCAGGATTCTCTTTTTTGAAAGAAAGTGGAACCGGTAACTCGCGACTTCTGACACGGGACAAATCTTCACTGTGAACATCGGTATTAAAAGGAAAATGATATAGCGCGCCAATTTCTGAAGACGATAAGACCAGCGATCCACCTACTCGATTTCTGAGTTTCCACAATTTAATTCGTTGAGAGATAATCCCAAAGTAATTTCTTCTAACAGTAAGAGTTTGTCCGCAAGTGTGGCGGTAACTCATAAAGGACGAGCGCAAACCTTTTTCTCGTTCACTCATTTGATCTTTGCTTACTATTAGAAGAGTTCGGATGCTTGCTTCAAAAAGTGGTGCAGTCAGTTTCCCCTTTGCCAATTCAGAGAATTCCATATCAGATGGTGACGGCTCAAATTTTGTATGAGTAATTGGAAACTTTGCTTCATTGCCGGAAACAAATTCGGCTAGAAAAAGAATCGGGACCATAATTACATGTGTGACAAATTCTAAAACTTGAACAAAGACATTTGCCGTTCTTTGGGCTCGGGTGTTTTGCGACCAATCAATATGAGTATTACGCCGTAATACTTTATGCAATCTGCTTGCTTCGTGTCGCAAACTGCTTTTGTTCGAATGGGCTAAAGGTTTTAACACGACTTGAAGCGCTAAAAGCTCGCCGTCTTTAAGCCGTGACATGTTGGAGGTCAAATATGCCAAAGGATCATGCTTGTTAAGATCTGCTTGTTCACTCAACGGCAAGCAGAAATGTTTTTGCTGGGCAAACTCTAAAACTTTTACATTACTAGAAATTGTTTGAGGTATATATTCTTTAATTTGTTTGATCTTCAAATCCGGCGTATATGCCCTCAAAGTTTTTTCAAATGTCGAAGCGTATGACTTTGGCGTGCGAATAATAAATTGAATGCCTGTTTCTTTTCTGGAGATAATTTCAAACGATGCGGAGATCTGCCGAAAGGTTAGCCTGTCTTTCCATGACCTTTGTTCCAGTAGACCCATTATCAAGTTAAATAACTGAGTATTAGAAACATTTTGAATTTTGGTATCAACCGGCGGAGTTATCTCCAGAAATGTATATGGCTCTTTTAAGTGACGAATAAATCGGATCAGACTGAAAACAATTACAAAAAATAGCCATGCGGCTATTGAGTAGAGGACTATAATGACTAGGCGACTGTAGTGGTCAACCATTTGAGGAGACCAAAATATACGGCTGATGCTTTGGAAGAGGGACAAATTGGAGATACTAAAATTCACATGCTCCTTACCCGCCTCCTTTTTTGGTTTGAAATAATCACATCCCCATTTACTATTTAGCACACTTGATGTCTGATTGTAAAGGAGCACGCTCAAATGGGCTCTTGACATTATCCCTATACGGATATACAATAACAGTATAGGGATAGTTTAGGAGGGGAAAATGGATCTCGATATAGAACAATCAGATGTTCGATCTTCAGTAGCTTTTGATGTACCGCAAGACTCTACAGATGCGGCGTTCTCTCTTGATGAGTGCAAGAAATTTCTCGGTAAATATAATTTATCGGATGAGAAAATTTTGTTGATTAGAAACAGCATTATCGCGATTTCCGATAGTGTCATTAATTGTTATATCGATGAATTCACAAAAAACACTTGAAAAAGAATACACCAAGGCCGTCATCTACTGTCGGGTTTCTTCTGAAAAGCAAGTTAAGGAGGGAAACGGCTTGGACAGTCAGGAGCATCGCTGCCGAAATTATGCAGAGACGCTCGGTCTTGAAGTTGAAAATGTTTTTCGCGATGAAGGCATTTCCGGTGGACTTTTTGACCGACCTGCGATGAAGGCACTGATTAAATATCTTGATAACCATTGGCAGAATAAATACTTTGTAGTTTTCGACGACCTCAAAAGGTTCGCCAGAGATGTGGAAGTTCATATAAGGCTCAGATCCGAGTTGCGGTGCCGAGAAGCGAAACTTTGCTGTCTGAATTACAATTTTGATGAGAGTGCCGAGGGTGAATTTGTCGAGACGATTTTTGCAGCTCAGAATGAACTTGAGCGAAAACAAAATCGAAGACAGGTTTGCCAAAAGATGAAGGCAAGACTTGAGCGAGGATATTGGTGTCTTCAGGCCCCTGTTGGCTACGAGTACAAGAAAGACAAAGAGCATGGCAAGATAATTGTTCCGGATCCGACCATTACCGCCATTTTGTCCGAAGGGCTGAACGCTTTTGCCGAAGAACGTTTGGCAAGCCAAGTCGATGTTCTCAAATTCTTCGAATCAAAAAACTTTCAGGAAATAATCGGTGTCAAAAAGCTTAAGCTCGATCACATAAAAACGATCTTGACTCAGTTTCTTTACGCTGGAATTATTCAGTATCCGAAATGGGGCGTGTCACGGCGTAAGGGATTCCAGCAATCCATAATCAGCCTGCAAACATACGAGAAGATTCAAGAACGGTTAAAACGACCCGAGAGAACATCGCGCGAAACGGACAGTCTGGAGTTCCCGCTAAGACGACTGGTCAATTGTTCGGTTTGTGGCAAGAAAATGACCGGTAGCGTCAACCGCGGCAAAAGTAAATACTATGCGCACTATACCTGTAACAATAAAGAGTGTAATGCAAATCCAAAAAATATCCTCGCTTCAAAGCTGGAGGAGGATTATCTAAAAATGCTTGAGAGCATCGGCGTTGAAAGAGAAGTTTTGGAATTGGGAGCGGCCTTGGGCACAAGAATTTGGCAACAAAAGTCCGTTGACTTGAATTTGAGTCTGGAGAAGCGAGAAGCCGAGAGAAAGGATTTGGAAAAGACACTCGATAATTATGTCGATTTGGTCGCTACCGCCAAATCCGAAAGTGTCAGAAGCCGTTACGAGGAAAAAATCGAAGAATTAGACAGGCAGATCAAGAAACTGCAAAGTGAGTTCAAAAACAAAAAAACGCCCGACGTTAACGCAGCGTTAAATTTGATGTTAAGATTCCTTGGAACACCGGCAGAAACATGGAAAAACTCGAGTAAACAGCTTAAAATCGTCATCCATAATATGATATTTGCCGAGAATCCTAAATACTGCTTAAATACGGGATTTGGAACACCTATTTTGTCGCTTCCATTCCATATAAAAGAGTATATTGACCCCGAAAATGACGATTTGGTGGACCTACCGAGAATTGAACTCGGAACTTAGCAATGCGAATGCCATATTATACCGTTTAACTATAGGCCCAAATTTTACAGTTTAAACACCCAACCTGAATATCAAAATTGTAGCCTAGATTCACAAATTAGTCCACCCAAGACACAAAATATTACCTTGGAAAAACAATGCAATCTTTCGTCTAGTTTTCCTAAACTCAAAGTCCCATCACTATATTTGTTTGATTTGCCTATTTGTGCGCAATAAGATAGAAAGAAATATGGAAAACGAGGCACCAAATAGTAATATGTAAAACACCACGGAGTCAGCTATTTTTTGATTGTAGAAATAAGCATAAAACGCTATTAAACACACAATCACCATAAGCCAAAATATGTTCTTCGATTGTGGCAATTTCCCTGCCGTTCCCATCTCTTTTCTCAGATTTTGCTCCCTAATCATGGGTTTATACCAATAAATCGTTTTTATTATATAAAGGATGATTACTACAAAAATTGCTATAATCGCAGACACGCTTTCATTCAATTTGCAGATTGCCCCTATCTCTGACACAGAGCGATAGCCAGATAAATACAGTAATATGGAGATAACTAATAATATTCCATCGGAAATAACGGCGAAAAGATACATTTGTTTGTAATTTTGTCGTATTTCCAGCAGTTTGCTGCTCGATTCACCATCCCTTGATTCAATTTGGTTATCCATTACTCCTCCGTTTGAATATTAGTCTAACTAGACCTAGATTTAATTCAATAGAGTCGGCTGGTCTCGAACTTTACACCTCATCAATGCGAACGAGGTATTCCCTGCCTGTAGGCTGTTATCTAATGATCTACAGGCCCAAATTCAACAGGACATATATGTCGCAGTGAATACCAAAATTGTAGCCCAGATTCACAAATTAGTCCACCCGCCATTGGTTTTTATAAATCGTGAACGCTAGATCCCCTACCAACAAAACGCCCCACCATGTGCTTTAGAGCAAGCTGTATCCTCTTTCACGTGGTCATAACCTTGAACCGGAGAAAAATATAATTTATAGACTGTAATAGTAATCCCTATTACAGCGACACAGCCCAGGCCAACCAACACAATTATACTTATTTTTTGGCTTAATTGCAAAAAATTGTTGCTAAAAGTAGCTGATTATCATATCCTGTAAATGATAATTAAGTATTTATCTACAAGGAATTGTAATCATGGCTAAAAAAACTGTCAGAGATGTGGTTCAAACAAGGTTAAAAAGTAT
>CAINNR010000014.1 GCA_903851235.1 uncultured Candidatus Berkelbacteria bacterium
TGCCCCGAAATGCTGTTGTCAATTTAGGACAAAAACAAATTGTGTTTCTGAAAACCAAAAATCATTTCATCACAAAAAATATTCAAACTGGAGATTCAACAACAAAAATCATCTTCGAAGCTGTGGACTCTGTTCAGGGTATTGAGCTGTTGGATTTGATTGCTAGCACGAATTTTTCCACTGCAGGATCGACGGTGTTCGTGAAAGTAACTTCAAGGACAAACGGTTATCTTCTAGATACTGTTTGGAATGTGCACTTATACGGCGGAAATTATAAAACAAAATCATTTGTTACCGCTTTGAAGAATGAAAGGATTTGCACGCACGCATATTATCCTGCTCATGCAACTTATGTCCTTACTAAAATATATTTTAATAATGGCAGTTGGGGCGAAGGAACAGTGGTTTTGGGGGGAAGATCGGCGACACTTTCCGGCTATCTCGACGGTTTTATAGTCGATAGTGTCTGGTTTGATTCTAGCTTGTATAACTTTGCAACAGCGGAAGGAAAGATTCCAGTTCATGTTGTCTATAGTAAAGTTGGCGGTGGAGATAGTTTGATGTATATTTATCTCCCAGCACTTTTTTCTACTAATACAAAAACTGTTATAAGAAATAATCCGGTGTTATCTCGCAAGAATTACGTTGCGTCTTCTTATGATGTTCTTGGTAGAAAAATTTTGAACAACGCTCATTCAGATGGATTAAGGTTAGTTCGGTTATCGAATGGTGTAATGGCAAGGAACTTGAATCTTGGCCAGCTTCACTAAAAAGTAATAGGTTATATATACAATTTGTTTTATTAGGTCTCTCAAGCTTCGGCTTCAGAGACCTTTTTTTATATCAGTAGAGCATCTCGGTCTCAACCCTTTGAATAGTCGAGCCGTTAAAGTCTTTTCTGCTGATCGTTTTTTCTTCCGTCAGATCACCCAGTTTTCTAATTCTATATTTTCTGACCAATCCCTCGGTTTTGATTATCTTGCCGATTGTTCGATCATGCCCCTAGATTAGAAGAAAGTGCAATATGTTTGTGCACATTACCAAAAAGTGTGAATAAGTTCAGATACATATTGGACTGCGAAGCAGTCTAAGATGTATGAAAACAATATATACTTTGCCGGGTTTAAAGGGTTTTCGGCGATGGTATGATTACTCGTGTAAACAAAACACGCGTATGATTACTAAAACAGCGGAAGATAGGCATAAAATACTTAAGTTCTGGTGGAAATTTGGTGCTGAGGCGGCTTTAGCCGCCTACGGTGCTAAAAGGTCAACTCTATATGGCTGGCAAAAGGTTTTGCGAGAAAAAGGGTTGTCAGGGTTAAGTTTTGGCTCTCAAGCCCCGAAGAACCGACGAAAAAGATTCGTTTATCCGGCAATTACCGCTGAAATCAGAAGACTGCGGCTGGAAGTTTGCCCAAACATGGGCAAGACCAAAGTCAAAATATTTCTAGATAAATTTTGTAGAAAGAACAAGTTGGCTGTTATTTCGGAATCTAAGATTGGCCGGATAATCAAAGACAAAAAGATCTATCATCATCGCCAGAAATATTCATATTTCGGAAAGATTAAAACAATCAGTCGGAAGAAAAAAGAACGTAAGCCTGATCATTTTCAGAGCGAAGCGCCCGGAGAATTAGTGGAGATTGATACGGTTGTTAGATTTGTCGGACGAATGAAAAAGTATATCGTGACTGCCGTTGACACCTATGGCCGTCCAGCCTTTGCCTGGTGCTATGATCGCCAGAACAGTATTAATGCCAAGGATTTTTTTAAGAAACTGGAAGTAGCTCTGCCGTTCTCAGTTGTATCCGTTCAAACCGACAATGGCTCGGAATTTCACAAATATTTCGCTGATTATTTGAAAGAGAGGAAAATCAAACATTATTGGAACTATCCTGGACGGCCATATCGCAATGGGCATGTTGAAAAATTCAATCGTACCATTCAGGAGGAGTTTATCGATCAGAATGAGATTTGGCTTAGCGATATGGCTGAGTTTAATCGGAGAATGTCAGATTGGCTTGTTTGGTACAATACCGAGCGTCCGCACTGGAGCCTAAACTTATTATCGCCTGTGGATTATTTAATTAAAAATGGCTACTTGTCCAGAATGATCTGAACTGATACA
>CAINNR010000015.1 GCA_903851235.1 uncultured Candidatus Berkelbacteria bacterium
AACACCACAAATTCACTGGATGGAAGTTTCAGTTATCTGAAACAAAAAGTCAGCATCCACCGAGGGTCAACCAGAGAGAACACAAACAAACTAATTGAGTATTTATTGAATAATTAGCAACAAGAATTTGATATTAAGCCTCGGATTTCCAGTTTCTTATCTTTAATCCACTCAATAAATTTTACGACTCCATCGGCGGTATTCTTGTTGTCCTCGGAATTCTCCATCTCTTGCTCGACAAGACTTTCGACTTCTTGTTTTGCCTCGGCATTTGAGAATTGAAAAGAAGCTTGCTCGGCGGGGTGAGCTTGTCGCATGAGATCATAGGTTCTTTTATCTGTGCTTATGCCTATTAAAATTCGGATCTTTTCGGTATTTTCGAGAGATTTATAGATGGCATGGAAGCCACTGGCATAAAAGTAACCTACCAGACAATCAAAAAGACGCGTATCTTTTATGAGTTGAGTGAAACGTGTTTTTAGATTTTGGTCATTTTCATTTGTAATAAACGTTAGGTCTTGATTCATAAGCGTTCTTTAAAAGGCAAAGATAGTCTTTGCTAAACACTAAAATCATAGCACGAATCTGTTGAGTTTGGAAGCGGTTGCTTTTCAGCGCAAAGTGGCTCGCTTTCCGCAACTCATTTCGCGACAATCTCGTACCTCGATAGACGCTTATTCGTTTTGAAATCTTGCCTTTGAACAGAAGCAATACCAATATTGTCGTGCAAATTTCATAAGCTTCGCACACTCTTTCAGAGAGAGCTTGCTTATTCATCCGCACATTATTGCTCGCTCAGCAACTTTTACTCCAATTGCATTACGCAAAAGATACTGGCTCGCAGATCAAAAGATTCTGACCTGACCAAGTAAAAGATTTAGATTATTTTTGAGCCATTTTCTCTTTTTCTTCTATAATTTCATTTGCTTTTGCTAGGGCGAGTTCCTTGGCTTGAATCGCTCTTTGTTTAATTTCTTGAACTCTGTCAGCCGGAAGCCCCTTAGTGCGATCGTCATTTGTCTGATATCGGTATTCAAATTCAATAGCTCTTAATAAATTATCAACTCCAGTTCTTTGGATCTCAAGTAATTCTTGCTTTATTGGGTTATCACTGACTTTTTCCAATGCCTTTCCAAACTCCTCATCGGTCATCTTTCTAGTACGCTCAAATAATGTGCCTTCATTCCGGGCATTATGAATATACGCTTGGTAGCCAAGCCTCGACGCCATAACAGCCTCCTGCAAGCTTTGGCCAAGATACAGAGATTCAAAAAGAGATTCGGCATCACCTTCAGCATCGGAATACCTTGGTTGACCTGCAAGTTCTTGCATGGACCCACCAAATAATTTCTGACCGAGTTTATACGAAACAAAACCTTGATCTTTAGCTAATTCAGCTTCGCCATTTTCTTCCAATTTCCTTACCGCTGGTTCAACCCGATCCCATAGTTTTTCTCGGGTTTGACTCAATTCTGATTGATCACCGGTTATTGTAGCCTCAGCTGCCTTATAATCATCTGGTGTTGGTTGATAATGTTCAGGATTACTCATTTTCTCCTTAAAATTGTTAAGAAAAGCATTATTTTCCGTTATTACAACTTTATCATATAAAAAAATATATTTCACCAAATTGCAATTACGTAGTTATAAGAGTTTCTCCCGCCAATCTTCCCATCTTATAGAACAAATAGCCTGTTCGCCTCAAGGTCGTTCATATCGTAGTGTGCTCCACCTTGACCCGCCCAGTCCATTTGTTCTTAGCCTCTACTCGATGGCGGGAGGTCGACCTGCAATGGAGTATTAATAATAACAGGAGGATAAGATGGAATTGGAAATTGTAAAGAATGCAGAGATAGCACACAAAAACGATGTGTTTAGAAAGCTAGGCTTTGGGGTTACGATGACTTGCGGAGCAGCAGACTTGCCTGATGTAATTGGGTTAATGCAAAAGGTTAGAGACTTTAACACTTTTACAGAGGACAACGATCCGTATGGAGAGCATGATATGGGTAAGCTAGAATGGCATAGCGAAAAGGTCTTCTGGAAGATTGACTACTACAACGATAAGTTAACTTGCTTTGAAGATCCGCTATCGCCAACGTGTAAGCGCGTGATGACAGTCATGTTAGCAGATGAGTATTAGGCTAAAGAGCCCCTGAGGTTTCGTCCACTTCGGGGGCTTTTTTTATTGGCGCAGATGATTGATTATCTGAAAAATTTAGAATATACTAGTCGCAAGTTTGTATTCGGCTGCAAAAAGGAGCCGGGCGATCATGAATCAGGAAATCGCAATGAAGTTGCAGGAACAAGCCGAAGAAAGAATGGTCAGCCGCCTAGATTGGCGGGGAGTAACTGACCACAAAGAACTTCGGCGATGGGCGGACAAGTTCGTCCGCGCAGTCGCTGTCGAAGACGTGCCCGAAGCCGGTGATGACGAGATTGCCCTCGTAATCACTTGCATGACGACGATTGCTGGGCTCAACAACTCCGACTGGATTGGCTTCATTCGGAAGATGCGACCTGGGCTCTGCGATCTGGCTGATCGCGTACGACGTGGCGAGTTGACTGACGGCGAGGCTCTGGCTTCGCTCAAGGATGCCGATCCCGATGTTGCGCTATTTGAGGAGCTGATGAAAACATCTGGGTTAGCCCACAATCAGTAGTCGGGAGAAGAAGGAGAAGCCGCAGAGGGACGGACCACAATCCGCCCCTTTTTTTATTATCTATTCCCAAATCTCAGCACCAAAGTCTGGAACGCAGCTGCGGGCTCAAATATTCCATAAACATTTATAAAGAATTTGAGGTGACACCCGCAGATGCTACAAAATCGTAATGAGTTTCTAATAAAAAAGTAATTGCATAATGTTTTTACCTCTTCCAAAGATCATCAGTTATGCCGAATTCTTTCACTTTGTCGGTTGTGGTGAAATTGATTACAAGATCCGGCTCATCCATCTGGTATATTTTTCTTTTCACATATGCCGCCAGATTCAACAATACCGTTTCGTTTGAGCAAACTATCAAAACATTTGGAAACGGCTGGTTTGTTTCTACTTCCCACTCACTGTTTTGGTAAAATGAAAGATATTTTTTAATTCGCAGTCTTAATCTCTCCAGTGGAATGTCGGGCAATATTTCAAGAAAGTATTGTTTGGTTTTGCCAGATTTCGTTTGTTCAATGTAGGCATGTGGGGAAAGCTCGGATAGCAATGTTGCAAACTCATGGTTTGAATAATCGTTTTTCACATACACTAGGTAACGGTAATTTTTTGTTGTTAAGTTTTGTAAATCAAGATAAATCTTAGCAACCAGTTGGCACTGGTTAACAAAATTAGCCGATCTATCATCTTCACGATAAAGTTTTTGCAGTAACGACTTATCGATTATGTCTTGGGACGCCAGTATCGGGATAGCGTTTTTTGTCAGGTAATATATCTTAGATTTGACGTTATGCATTATGCTTTTTGACTCAACTGTTTTTATCAATTTTTTCTCATTTAGATCATTTAGCCATAGTAGTATTCTTTTGTGATTTTTATGATTCATGAATTGTTGTATTTGGCTTCTGTCTAGGAATCGGAAACGGTAAAGGAGGGATAAGATTTGTTGCTGTTGTGGTGTTATTGGGATTGTTTGTAATTTTGTTTTTGTTGTTGAGTTGTTGTGTATATTTTGTTTAATATTTTCTTTATTGCCAATCCCATCCTTAATCCTTCTCTGTATAGGATAGGTAACAATATTATCAGACTTTTGATCTTGAATTTGGCTGTTTTGTGTCTCAGGTGTTTTGTTTGAATGAGACACTTTTTCGGTTGATTGTCTCAGGTCTAAAACCGGAGTTTCAATCGGATTGGCGTAGGTCTTTCTTGACTGTTCAACCACGGTTTTTGTAGTTTTCTCATTTCCGGCAATTGTGAAGTTGTCGGCTTCCGCCAGAAAAGTATCTTCGGCCTGGCCGACCGAAACTTTCATATAGAAGTTGTAAAGCGGAAGGTTGCCGATCTCGTGTTTCAAAACTTCAGGCGAGAAGATCGGCAAGATAAATTGTTCATCTTCGGGGTTAGCGGTTTTAAAGCAAATGACGGTGCCGACATTAGCCAGAATTATTTTGATGATATCGCGGTTTTCGATTTGAGAAATTGACTGATGAGCGAGTATGGTTGCCAAGTGGTACTTTCTGGCTTCGGAAACCAGTTCGGCAAAAGTGGTGGTGGCAAAGTTTTGGAACTCGTCGACATAGAGAAAAAAGTCTCGGCGCTTATCATCGGGAATTAAAGCCCGGCGCAAAGCGGCCAACTGAATCTTGGCGATAATCAAAGAGCCGAAGAAGCTTGATTCGTCTTCACCAATTTTTCCTTTCGACAAATCACAAAGTAGAATCTTTCCTTCATTCATGATCTGATCGAAATTAATAGTGCCCTTCGGTTGTGTGAGTATATTGTAGTTAATAGGTGAGCTTAAAATGCCTCCCACCTTATTGGTAATCGGAGAAATGACATTGTTTCTTTGCATGCTACCCAGTTTTTCAAATTCGTTCAGCCAGTAATCTTTTAATATTTTGTTTTCCAAGCCCTTAACAATTTCCTTGCGGTAGCTTTTCTTGGTCAGAAGATCCAGAATCGTCAGTAATGTCGGTGATTCGGTTTCAAGAGCGGTTAGAATAGCATTGCGTAGCACATATTCCATTCTTGGGCCAAAGTATTTTGCGTCATAGAATTTTTGCATAACCGAGATAAGACTGCTGGCCACCAATGACTTTTGTTTCTGTAATTGACTAGCGGAAAATTGACCATTCTCTGATTTTGGCAGTTCAAGCAGATTCAAGGCGATCGGATAAGCGTCGTCATCGGGAGCAAACCAAACAACATCCTTGATCCGATCTTTGGGAATTACAGAAAGTAATTTTTCTACCAGTTGACCATGTGGATCAATTACAGCTAAACCTTTACCGTTTACAATGTCTTGATAAATCATATTTGAAAGCAAAGTTGTTTTACCTGAACCTGTGGCACCTAAAATGTAAGTATGCCGCTGGCGTTCTTGAAGTGTTTGGCCGATAGCTGTCTCACTCCCACCGTAGCTGTTGGTGGCAAAAACATTATCAAACTGAGTTACGGTTTGCTTAAAAGATAGAGGGGCCGGCAATGGTTGATTTTTAGCCTTAACCATATCTTCGGTTTTGGTCGTCTCAGTATATGGGAAGTGATAGATATCCGTTAGCTCAGAAGCCGAGAGAATCGGGTTACCGGCAAATGATACTTGCCTGGTTGCAAAGGCCAATCTTGGCGACGGCAACAGCGAGATAAAACTCCTCGCTCTTAGGACCAGTGATTGATAAGCGCTACCCAGTGAGCCAAAGGAGGCCAAGAAGCCGGAGATCCTAGAATTAGATTGTTTTGGGTCAATAGAACAAAGTAAGAGACGCAATGAGCTTTCAAACAAGGGCTGATCGATCTTTTCTTTGACTTCGGCTTGGAGTTGCTGTTCATAGGGGTTTTGCGTTTCGCCCTTTGAGATCAGGACTTTTTGTTCCTGCTTGAAAAACGGCACATTCTCGCCTTTAGTATCCCAGATGGCAATAATCATGCTAACCATGAACTTAGCTAAGAACTCCAGCGATTTCAGAAGAAACTTGAAAATTGCCCAAGGTACCAGAAGAATCTTTTGCCAGGGGTCGGCAAAAAGTTTATCAGCCAGGGTTTGATTTAAATAGATCCGTTGCTGAATCTTGCCCAGGTGTTTTAACGAGCTTCGATGGCTTGATCGTAATAGCGGAGTGACAACTGCCTGGAAAACAATCAGTTCATCGGGTTTTAGCTTGGTCATATTACCTGTTAAGTAAGCAATCGGGTCATGTTCGTTTAAAGTTTTATGAGCTTGCAAGGGCAAGACAAAATCACTGGCTTGTTTTAGCTCGATGACTTTGTAATTCCGAGAGCGATCTTTTTTCTTTAAGCATAGGTCAGAGGGCAGATGGTCGGAGATTTCTTTGATCTTGAGCCCTGGGAGGTACGACAAAAGATTCTTCTGGATGATTGGGGCATCGGCACTATCTACCGCCAGAATATACCGGATACCCTGTTCGCGAGAAGCGACGATCTCCAGCGAGTACTGCTTTTTGTGCCCAAGTATGCGGTGAGCAAGTTTACGTTGCCCCGCCAAAGTATGAAGCAGCGTAAAGAGTTGCTCGGTAGCATAGGCGGTCTTACTGGTCATTGAGGGAAAGGTTAATTCCAGAAATACCAAGGTTTGCTGCTTAGTTATCAAATATCGGCCATATTTTCGGAGCAGTGACACGAGCGCCAGAACAAGGCAAATGGAGGCCAAGAAGATGAGAATATGAACCAGCGAGAGAGTTGAGAGGAACTGAAACACCGCCAGCTTCCAGCCCATTGATCCTGGCAAAGCTGCCACAACAAAAACAAAGACCTTTTGTAAAAAGGTCAGTGGAGTGTGATTCTGGAGTGCAAACAAGAGGTCGCTGGCGAATTTGCCGTCATGAGGAGAGGGCGTATAGGAGGCCAAGAAACCGCCTTGCATCGCAGTTGATGAAGGAAGGATCAATCCTCTCGGAATTTGAGGGTCGATTGGTTGAGCCAAAACATGTTCTCCCTCCCTCCATTTGTTAATCTACGCACAATCTATCAGATGTTATCGCGGAATGCAATTCTCGGGCTAATTTAGAGTTCGAATAATGACAAAACTTTATGAAAATAACTTTTTCTTCACCAAACATTAATACCTTTCCCACTCTATAAATAGGTGTTCGACTGAGGAAAAATCACCTCTTGACATTGTGATTATAACAATAGTATACTATGAATATAATCACAATAAGGAGGGTATACGGGGACTTCTCATCTTCAATTGATAGACCAGAAAAACACCTTGTTTTCTACGGTGGAAATCAATCCCTCTGTTGATATTAAAGTTGAGAGGCCAAGGCCAGAAGCCTTAATTGCTACACATAGCAAAACCTTTGAGAGTGCCTTGAATAGTATCTTCCCAGGCAAACAGGAGGAAACACGGATCCAAAAGGCGCGCCTAATTATGGGAGACGATGTCAAAGATTTATCAGATGAAGATTTAGAAGTTTTTCTTACCGAGTTTCAATATCTGATTGACTGCTGGTTAGACGAATACGAAAAACAAGTTTTCAATAATAAGACATTAAGAGAATTAATTTAACAAGGAGGGATGAATGGACTTTCCATCACCAAGCAAAGGGGAGCAATCAGCAAAAGCGGTCGTTTACATTCGAGTATCGACTGAGGAACAAGTCGAAAACTATTCACTGGGCACTCAAGAAGAAATTTGCCGAAAAGAAGCCGAGAAACGAAAGCTCGAGGTTATGAAGGTTTTTCGCGAAGAGGGACGTTCTGCTAAGACGATTACCGGACGACCAACACTAATTGAAATGCTCGAGTATTGTCGAAAACACAAAAGAGAAATCAGTTCGGTTATTGTTTACCGGTTGGATCGAGTTTCCCGTCAAACATCTGATTATTTGGTAATTAGAAGAAAACTGGTGGAATGCGAAATAGAACTAATTTCAGCCACGGAGCCAACCGGCAACAGCCCGACAGAAAAGTTTGTTGAAACTATGCTGGCCGGCTTTGCCCAGATGGATAACGATATCCGAAGCGAACGAGCCAAAAATGGGCTTAGAGCCAGATTCCAGGCCGGCCTAACCAGTTATGTAACGATGGGCTATGATAATCAAAACGGTTATACAACAAAAAATCCCGAAACATTTGATAAGCTTCAAGCTTCTTGGCATTTATTTTCCACGGGGACGAAAACACTGCGAGATATTGCTAATATCCTCACTGAACAAGGAGTTGCCCAGCGGCATAAAGGCGGGCGTATGCTTCCGCAACAGGTTAACAGAATGTTTCGCAATAAATTCTATGCCGGTTACGTCATCTCTAAAAAATACGGGCAGGAAGTCCAAGGTCAGCATCCGCCAATGGTTACAGAGGAATTATTCTACAAAGTTCAGGCGATTCTGGACGGCAGAAACCACAACATCTCAAGACCGTTAGCTAAGCGCCATCGGGATAACCCGAATTTCCCTCTGCGCCGTATCGTCAAATGCGAAATTTGTGGCACTTCTTTTACTGGAGGGAAAAGCAAGGGAAAGCGCGAATACTATGGCTATTACTTTTGCCGAAACAGATGCAAAGAATCGAATGTTGCTTCGGAAAAGATAACCCAAGATACCACCGACTATTTGGGTAAAATATCCCTAACAGAAAAAACCGCCAAATTGTTTAACGCTTTTCTGCGAAGAACTTATTTCAGTAGGGCTAAAACTCTACAAAAAAGACGTGAGCAGGCCGATGATGAGCTCAAAAAGTCATATGAAACACGCCAGGCATTAATCGATAAGAACTTGACCGGCATATACTCTGACGAGATCTTTAAGGAACAAAACAATATGCTAGAGAAAAAAATAAAGAATATCCAATTCACTAAAAACGATGAATTACTTGATAAATATGCTCTTGAACCTATTACAAAATTTGTTGAAACTAAGCTTACAGATCTACCGAAGACCTTCGAATCATCTATGAAAAAAGATCCTGAACCGGATCTTGGACAGATTAGAATGCTCCTGTGTTCGATATTCCCCTCTGGAATGCCATATGGCCGAAATGGCTATTCGAACACTGAAATAAGCCCATTTTACAGAGCAATTTTGGACTTACAGCCCCAAAAGTCTAATCTTGTCTCATTTGGCGGAGAGAGAGGGATTCGAACCCTCGGTGACATTACTGCCACACTAGTTTTCAAGACTAGCTCCATCAACCACTCGGACATCTCTCCTTGGCGGAAAGGGCGGGATTCGAACCCGCGGAGCCCTTACGAGCTCAGCACATTAGCAGTGTGCTGCTTTCGACCGCTCAGCCACCTTTCCATACCCTATCAGATTCTAACATTTGCGACGCGGATATTCAATGCTATGGTATTTTTCCGATTTATCGGAGCAAAAAACGTTAAATAAAATTTCTCTTCGTTCTTTTCTTTAAAATTTGATTTGGGGGTTTTTATATCGGCTTGATTTTTGCCAAATATTCAGGACAATAAAAACTGCCAAATTTCCTGCAATCAAGGCATTGTTTGAAAAAAATCAGCTCAAAAAAAATTCAGATAATTTATTAGTTGACGACATTTTTTTATAAGCTTATAATTAAAGTAATACAGATTTATATTTGTTGTTATGGGATATGTGAAAATATTTCAAGGAGGGTAAATGGCTGACGAAATAATTGATGAATCTGAGGAGACCGAGGGTCAACTGGCAATTGATGTTTATCAGGACGACGAGAATATTTATATCATTGCCCCAATCGCCGGCACGGCGCCGGCCAATATTGATGTTCAGATCACCGACGAAGTCGTAACAATTCGCGGTGAGAGAAAAAGCGGTCACAAAGCCGGTGAGGAGCAGCACTTCGTTCAAGAGTGTTATTGGGGACCATTCGGCCGAACATTTGTTTTGCCGATTGCCGTTGATTCAGAGAAGGCCAAAGCTCAAATGAAAAACGGTTTGCTTTCAATTACAATTCCAAAAGACTCCAGATCAAAAACCAAGTCACTGAAAATCGAAACGGGATAATGACAAAAGAGTGACGAATAGAGATATTAGTTATTCGCCATTGATTTAATCAGTCATCTATTTATGAGGTTTTAATGCCTAAGATTAGGAAAGCTGTTATTCCGGCTGCGGGTTATGGTACCCGATTTTTACCAGTAACGAAATCAATCCCAAAAGAGATGTTGCCGATTGTCGACAAACCGATAATTCAGTATATTGTTGAGGAAGCGGTTGAGTCGGGAATCGAGGATATAATTATTGTCACAACTTCGACCAAAGACGCGATTGAGAACCACTTCGACAATAATCTTGAGTTGGAAAAATACCTCGAGGCCGCCGGCAAACTTGACCAACTCGATCAAGTGCGGCAAATCGCCAAAATGGCCAACTTTATTTACATCCGTCAAAAGGGAAAGTATGGCAACGGCACACCGGTCTTGAATGCTGAACATCTTATTGGAAATGAACCGTTTGCTGTGCTTTGGGGCGACGAATTTATTGCTGGCACGCCACCAAGGCTAAAACAAACCACCGAGGTTTTCGCCGAGTTTGGCCGGCCGGTGATTTCCGCCATCAGAATTCCGAAAAAACAGGACCTGTCCCGCTACGGTATCGCTGATGTCAAACATATTCATGATAATATCTTTGAAATCAAAAAAATTATTGAGAAGCCGGCGCCCGCCGATGCGCCATCCGATTTGGCCGTCCATGGATGTTATATTTTAACGCCGGACATCTTTCAGGCGCTAAAAAACCAGGCACCGGGAAAAGGCGGGGAGATTTGGCTGGTTGACGGCATAAATAAATTAAAAGACAGTGGCCCGATTTATGCTTGTGAAATATTGGCTGGCAAATATTACGATTGCGGAAATGTTTTGGGCTACTTAAAAACCAATATCGATCATGCGCTGAAACGGCAAGATATTGGAGCGGAATTTAGAGATTATTTAAAAGAAATTTCAAAAGAATTATGAATCATGAGTACGAAATCATGGAAAAAAATTCTGTCCTATAATTTGTAATTCAATTTGTTACTACCTGGGAGGGTATATGAAAAAAATCTTAAAGATCATCGGCACTTCGACTTTGGCTCTCGCAATGGCGCTATCTTTAACCGGCTGCGGCACGACAGCGACGACGACCAAAGCCAATCAGTTGGTAATCTGGGGTTTTGTCGATGAAGACGTCTTTAGCCCGATTATTAAAGATTTTCAAAACACCCATAAAGGGCTTAATGTTAAATATTACAAGAAAACCTTGGATGGTAACTACGAAGACAACGCACTAAATTCAATCCTCGCCGGTCAGGGTCCCGATGTCTGGGCGATTCCAAATGACTGGGTTTACCGCCACAAAGATCAGCTGGCGTCGATGCCGCCGACAATGCTAACCAGCCAAAAAATCGTCGCCAAGGATTATTTTGCCGATGTTGTGATGCAGGACAATGTTTTTGATAATCAAATTTACGGTTTATCGCCGACGATTGACGTTCTCCACGTCTATTACAACCCGACAATTTTCGATTCCGCCAGAACGACAATCAACAAAACTCTAGGCCAAACAAACCCGACGGCGCAAACCTCATTAAATCAAATTTTGAGCAAATTTCCGATCACCTGGGGGGAATTTAATCAAATTATCCCCTATCTGACTAGCAAAAACGGTGGCACGATTACAACCGCCGGCGCGGCGATCGGCACAACCAACAACGTCAGCCACTCACAAGATATTTTGTCGCTGTTAATGTTGCAAAACCAAACAAAAATGCTGTCGGACGATCTATCACAGGCAACATTCAATTTACCGGTTAAAAATACCGCCGGCGCCGATGTTTATCCCGGCAAAAACGCCGTTGATTTTTACTCGAGCTATTCAAATCCGGCAGCAGCAAACTACACTTGGAACCCCTCAATGCCGAATGATGTCGACGCTTTTGTCCAGAATAAGGCGGCGATGATCTTCGGCTACTCGGATTTGGCGACCTATCTGCGCCAAGTTTACCCGAACTTTCAATTTCAGCAAGCGCTAATGCCGCAGGTCGGCGACATCAATAATATTGTCGATTATGCCCATTACACTTCCTACGTTGTGCCTGAAGCATCGCCAAACGCTTCAACCGCTTGGGAGTTTATCACCTCGCTTTCAACCGACGAAGCTTCAACTTACAAATCGGCGACAAAGGAAATTTCTTCGAAAAAAGTTGAAACTGATGTTGTGCTGAAAAATCGTGGTGATGGCGCGCCAACGCAGGATCAGATCAAAACCGCCCAGAGTTGGAACAAGGGTCGTTATCCGGTTGATATCGATACGCAGTTAAAACAAGCGATCGATCGAGTCAATTCTCACGCCCAAACCTCGCAAGCATCGCTTGATACCGCGGCGTCAAATGTCACTGAGCTTTTACGAAAAACAACTTGGTAGTGCGGAATTTATCCGATTAGTTTATGAATCCTGAATCAAATTCAGGATGACAAGCGGAAATAATTATGACACTGATATTCAAAAAAATTGCTTTCACTGTTTTTACTGTGTTTTTCGTTTTTTGTTTTTTTCTGAATTTTGCTTATGCAGCCACGACACCGGCAACAACAACTACCCCTGCAACAACATCGACTACCGCCGCCGGTGTCGGTGTCGGTGTCAGTTACCCCGGTGGTGCAAATTCGAATGTTATCAAAAGCGGCGGCAGTTACACTTATACCCAGTACATTTGTCTACTCTACAGTTTTGGGATGAAAGCTGCAGTCGCCCTGTCAATTTTAATGATCGTTTACGCCGGCTATAAATACCTGACCAGCCGCGGCGACTCCGGTTCGATTAATGAGGCCAAGGATATTTTAGTCAGCACTTTAATGGGCGTGGCACTTTTAATGTTGGTAGTTCTTATCGCCAACATCGCCGGACTTAAGACCGAAAATTGGCTCTTAAGTCCCAATGCAGATAAATCCTGTTCACTCGAAAACTAAATAATTATTATGTCAGAAAAAAAACCTATTTCAACTCGAATGATAACAAATGTCTTAATTTCATTGTTCGGTTTTGTTATTCTGGGAGCGACAATTTTAATAAGCTGGCAAATTTGGCTCGCATCGGCCGACAACCTTTATGTCACCGACCCGAGCTTTACCGTTTCTTATCCGCAACCAAAATTTAATTTGGCCAGTGATATTCCCAAAACTTATGTGATTAGAAAAAATGTTCCTGACATCAACGGCGTAATGCGCGACTTTTTGGAGGTTTATGACAAGACAACTGTCGATGCGGCATTAGGTAACAACACAAAACAGCCACCAACTTATGCCATCAATTTCCAAGTAGGTGGCACGACACATCGGATGGCGATTTTGCCTTTGACTAGTTATGATTATTCAAAAAACGGGGGCGCCAGCCTTGATTCAGCAACTTACAAGCTTCTGACTTATGCCGAATCAGTTGCAACAACCGATCAAGCCAGCGAAATTGATACCGCCAGAACTAAATATGGCGATGCCGCCAGCCCGACAACTTTGACTAACGCCTCTGTTTATGTCAGGCCGTCAGTCAACAGCGTTCCCGCTGACGGCAAAACCGTCGTGCCAATAAAAATTTCAATCAATCCGTCACGAATTGATTCAAAACTGATAAATCATGTTTCGGTTTTCGCCACCACATCCGCCACCACATTTACACCAACCGTTGATGATGCCGGAAAACAGGCAATTTGCACCGATGCCAATACCAAGCCGCCAACCGCACCACTATCGAACCTTTTGGGCGAAACAACTTGCGACGCCAGTGGAAATTGCGGCAGTGTTAATTTCACTGCGCCAAGCTCCACCGGCGCCCATCAAATTTTTGCCGTTGCGATGAAATCGAATACAAAAACCGCTTGCGCTTCGGCAAATGTTTTAGGCTGGTCAGTTCTTGACGGATCGCAGTTAATCAATGTTTATAAAGGTGTGGTTGAGTCCGGTGCCGATTTGACAGTTTCTTTTAACAACCCAGTCACCGTCGGTACACAATTTTTGGTTCGAGTACAAAGCACAAATCCGAAAATCGACCACGTTTCGCTTTTTGTCGCTAAAACCGGCGATGGCGGTTATGATTCAATTGATAACGCCGGGATTTGCAAAGCTGCCAATGCCAATGACGCAACCACTAGTTGCACACTTTGTCTCCATGGCATAGCCGATTTCTCCGCCGGTGTTCGCGACCAAGCAATTCCGGTAACATTGGACCAGAGCGGCGAACACCGAATTATCGCTGTCGGTGTCTCCGATAAAAATCCTTGCTCCGCTGCTGATCCGGCAAGCAGTGTTGTCGGTAATTTGGTCACGGTTAACAAGGAAGGTGTCGTCTCCGCCGTCTCCGCCACTGATATCACCGGCACCGGTAAAACCGATGCAACCGGAAATGCAGGGAGTGGTGGTGGCTCCGGAACTTCAGTTGACACCGGTAGTGGGTATGTTAAGCCAGGTTGGGCTACAAGTCTCGCCAAATCGGTATCCATCACGAACATCGAGACTCTACTTAAGAAGCTCGGGCCGTTCACCCTTTATATCCTCGGTTTTCTCGCCGTACTGGCAATAATTATTGCTGGAATGAAATATATTTCCTCCTCCGGCGATCAGAAAAAATCCGAATCGGGCAAAAAAGCCCTGCTCTATTCGGTCTACGGGATTATCGCAACCGTTCTTTGCGTCGAGTTGGTCCAACTGACCATTTCCGAAGTTCAAAAAATCGTTGGTAACAAATTGGACACTAGCGCGTTGAATCCTAACAGCGGGACGGGGTTGTTATCGGGTATGGGTGGCGGGCCGAACGCCAGCGTTATGGACATTATCGGTCACAAAGATCCCCCATATGGATTTATTTGGCAGGTAATTACTCTAGCGGTTTATTACGCCGAATTCGTTGCCGTCTTTTACATTTTGTATGCCAGCTTTTTGTACATCACTTCATTTGGTGATGACAGCAAGGCCGAGAGCGCCAAAAAAACCATCATTTGGGCGGTTATCGGCATGGCTTTCATAATTTCCGCCAATGTCTTGCTCGGCATTTTCGGCAATGTACTGTCATAATTTTTTGGCTGATTTTGTCCGTACTTTCGAGATTCATTGGCCCGCAAGATCACCTTCGGTAGACTCCGGAAGATGATTAAGTAGGAGGAAGTTTTCACGAAATTCCAAAAAACTTGACAACCTTTTAGCAATGATACTAGAATATAATTAAGCAATAAATTAAATAAAATTTGAGGAGGAATGATGATTTCGACGATTATGAATTGGTTGGTTCCAAAAGCACATGCGGCGATGACATGGAATTTTCTTACGGTTAGCGAGACCGCCGGGGGAACTGGTACAACTGGACTCACGAGCATTGCTGACAAAATAATTACTTGGGCATCACTTATCGCGGGTATATTAGCTGTTCTATTTCTTATTTATTCCGGCATCCTCTATATCACAGCCGGGGGGAATCCAGATTCCGCCAAAAAAGGTCAACAAGGTATTATCAATGCCATTATCGGAATTGTCATTATCACTATAGCCTACTTTCTGGCCACAACAATCGCTCACTTCGCTGGCACTGCAACAACTCCTTAGTAGTGCTTCCAGTACTCGTCCAAAAAACAATCAAAAACCGTCTTGACTTGTTGGAACTATCCAATAAATCGAGGCGGTTTTTTGTTTAGATCAATTAGATTTTATTCAGGAGATAAAGTCCAAATAGTTTTCTCTGTTAATAATTTTAAATGTCGCATTTTTGTAAGCAGACCAATCGCTCGGCGGCAAAACTTTTTTTAACGGAGACCATTTGCATTCAAAACCAAAAAGCCGACCGTCGCGCTCTTCAACCAAATCAATCTCTTGCCCGCCATAAGTTCGCCAAAAATAGGAATTACCATAAATACCCAAGTAAGTTCTCTTTTTCAATCGTTCGGCAATTACAAAATTTTCCCACAATTGCCCGACATCATTTCTGTCATTAAGCGAATTAAATTGTGATATCACTGCGTTGCGAATACCGTTGTCAAGAAAAAAATATTTGCTTTTACTCGTCACTTCAGACCGAAGATTGCCACTGTAACCATTGAGTCGAAATATTACAAATGATTTTTCCAATAAATCCAGATAACGAGCAACGGTTTTGACATCAATTGATAGTTGATTAGAAAGTTCATTTAAAGACACCTCTTTACCAATTTGAAAGGCCAAAAGTTTCAAAAGATCAAACAGCATTTTAGGGTTTTTGATTTTATCAAAGGCTAAAATATCCTTAAAAAGATAAGAGTTGGTTGTTTCTTCCAATATATTAATCTTTTCCGCTTTACTTTTTGCAAGCAAAACTTCCGGATAACTGCCAAAAATCATCAATTCAGTTAATTCTTCTTTTAATTCAAAAGTGTTTTTTGAATCCGATAGTTCGGTCTCTGCGATCGGAAAAAGTTTCAAAGTGGTTTTGCGACCGGTTAACGGCTCGCCAACTTGGTTTGCCAAATCAAAAGATGATGATCCGGTGGCGATAATTCGAAGTCCAGGTAGTTGGTCAACAAGAATTTTTAATCCTTGCCCGATTCCAGGAATCCGTTGCGCCTCGTCGATGGCTAAAAGTTCATATCCTTTAATATATTCTAAAATTTGTTTAAAATCTTCTGAGCCGAGAATTTGTTGGGTTCGAATGTTGTCACCGGAATCAAGTTTGTATTTTAATTTGCTTTTGTCCAAATAATTTTGCAAAAGTGTGGTTTTGCCTACGCGACGAGGACCCAAAATAATTAGGGCTTTACCTTGCTTTAAATATTTGTCCAAGTTGTCATAATATCTTTTTATCATAAATCAATGATATCACACTCCATAAATTAAGTCAAATTTATGGAGTACCACTCCATAAATTATGACCAAAAACAAGCATTTTAATACTAATCTTTCGTTACGCGCCAGACTTCGGTTGTGGTGGTCACACCCTTTGGAACTTGAATCAATTAAAATAATTAGATTGAATTGGAAATTGGCTTCGAACTATTTGGCCAAAATCTTTTTTACTTGTTTTTTCAGAACCGGTAAATCAATTTTTGCTACATCCCAAACTATTTTTAGGTCGATATCGTTATAGCCATGAATTAAGCGGTTTCTCATACCGGTAACTTTGTGGGTTTCCAGTTCCGGATATTTTTCAATAAAATCATCTGACAGTTTTTTGTCGCTTCTCCAATTACCTCAATGTTTCGAAAAACCGCATCTTGAGTTTTGCCATCGTTGTCAAATTGATTAAAACTTATCTTTGAAGTATATTCTTCAATTTTTTAAATGCATTCAATTATGTCGTTCAGATATGGTTTATTTAGTTTTTTCATAAAAAATTTTTAAATCTTTTAAAATATATGGCTTAAATTCTTTGCGCAACATTTTCCCATCAGCCAAATCAATTTTCTTGCCGATTTTTTCTTCTAAGTCAGAATAAAGTCCGCCCATATCGAACAATGATGTGCCATCGGGATAAATAACATAAAAATCAATGTCGCTTTTTTCCGTTGCTTCTCCGCGGGCAAAGGAACCAAAAACTCCGGCACGGATGACACCATACTTTTTTAAAATTGGCGTTACAGAGATTTTTAATTGTTCCAACTCTTTGTCGTTCATGTTGAGCATATTATAACACAAAAATCATCCGTTTCGTCATTGCGAGGCAATCTATCTAATTGAAGATTGCCACGGCACGAATCCTCGCAATGACAATTAGTCTTTTGTTACACGCCAAACTTCGGTTGTTGTTGTCACACCTTTTAGAACTTGAATCAAACCATCCTGCTCCATTGTGATCATTCCCTCTGAGAGGGCGGTTTTTGTAAACTCGGCGATGGTTGCTTGCCGGCCGATAAGCGCTTCCATCTCCGCCGACGGCACCAAAACTTCGGCGATAACTTGGCGGCCGGAGTAACCGGATTTGTTGCAAACCGTGCAACCGGCACCGCGCTTGAGTTTTATTTGATTGATCGGCAAATCGAGCATTGCGGCAATTTGCGGTTCAATCCGCTCCTTAATCGGAGAGAGAATATTCTTTATTTCTTCCCAAACCGGTTCGGTCGGCGAAAACTCCTCGGCACATTTGGGACAAACTTTTCGCACCAGCCGCTGGCCCATAATTAAATTGATTGAACCGGCCAAAAGAAACGGCCGAACACCGATTTCCAAAAGTCGCGGTAGCGCGGCGGCAGCGGTGTTTGAGTGAAGTGTGGATAATAAGAGATGGCCCGTCAGCGCCGCCTGGACGCCGATTTCCGCTGTTTCCTTGTCGCGTATCTCACCAACCATTAAAATGTCCGGATCCTGGCGCAGTGCGGCTCGCAGACCATCGGCAAAAGTATAGTTGGCCTCCGGATCAACCTGGCTTTGTTCGACGCCGGAAATTCGGTATTCAATCGGGTCCTCAAGCGAGATAATTTTAATTCCAGGTTTTTTAAGCTCCATTATCATCGCATAAAGCGTCGTCGATTTTCCCGAGCCGGTCGGGCCGGTATTTAGTATCATACCGTGCGGTTTGGAAATCGCCGACTCGATTATTTTTACTGCATCCGGTCGGAAACCCAAATCGGCCAGCTTTTGAATCGACATCTCCTGACCCAGGAGCCGAAGGACGAGGCTTTCGCCGTAGGCCGAAGGCAAGGTTGAGACACGGAGGTCGATTCCGTTTGATCCGCGCTTAATCGAAAAACGTCCATCTTGCGGTTCAGCTGTGACATCCATCTTTAATTTTGCCAGAAATTTTATCCGGGATAATAGAAATTTGTAAGTCTGGGTGTTCATTCGCAAAACATCCTGTAAGACACCATCAATTCGATATCGGGCCAAAAAATCGTCGGCACCGGGCTCGATGTGAATGTCGGAGGCATCCATTTTCGCTGCCGCAAATAATATCAAGTCAAGAAGTTCCGTCGTTGTCACCTTTTTCGCCGCCTCGGTGATGTCGGCAATCGTCTTGACCTGATCAATCAAATCCTCCTGCCGCTGAGAAACATTTAGGGCTTTCTTTTGCTGGCGTTCCTGTAGCTGGCGGAAAGAGTCAATGGCAAAAAGCAGGCCGGTTTTCGAAACCAACGAGAAGATGAACTTTGAATTATTCGTCCGCGAATACTCTTCAAGGTAATTTTGTAACCGATCATTAACGGAACTGATGACCGCAAGCTTAATTTCCTTACCGATTTTCAAATACGGCACAAAGTTGAATTCCGACATTTTTTCCGCCGGAAACAGTAAATAAAGCTCGGAAGCAAATGGATAGCCGACCAAATCGATGTACGGCATGCCGAGCTTCCCGGCTAAACTTTGCGTCAGTTCCTCTTCATCCTGCCGACGCAAATTAAACAATTTTTGATCAATATCAACCATCAACCCTCCGGGAAGTTATAAGACAAGAGATACAAATGTTTGCAATTTCTAATTCGATTATCGGTTATTGATTTGCCAGTTTGTTGTAAATCAGTGTCCAGTAAGTCGAAAAATAGGCGTTGATTATGCCGCTGATCAGTAATATCAGCGCAATGTATGCCAAAGCGGCTGGCGCGCCAAAGGCGATAACGGCAGCGAAACCGCCGGCGAAATAAATTCCGACACCAATGGCAAATAACACTCCGCCGACGATTAAAGCGATGAGTGCTAACCCGATTCCGGCCGCTAAACTCAGCGCCGCTTGAATCAACCAGGCAAGAATCACATTGGCGAAGTGGTGATGAACCAACTCTCTGGCGGCCGAAAACGCCGCGATAATTTTTTTGTTTTTGATCACAATTTCCCGATAACCGAATTGCAGTATCCAGCTAAGATATGCCGCCATAACGATGATTCCCAAAATCAACAATAGTCCGACCGGAATGACGATGATTAAAAACCAAAGACTGACTGACGCAACCAAGATGATTAAAGTTGCAACCAGCCCGGCAAGAACGAACACAATTGCAAAAATCATCAGCGCTACAAGTAATGTTAATCCGACGAAGCGCCAAAAATAGTTTTGGCCGGTGTGAAACGCGCTGTGAAATTCCGGTTTTTCATCCTCCGATTCAGCTTTGCCGATACTATAAATCAAGCCGGCTTTGGCCGAATATGAAACAAAAAGTAGAATTAACGAGATGATAAAAATCGCCAGGACAATTACCGTAAATTCCGCTCGATTACCGGAGACCCAATCAGCCAGCTTGTTCATCGATGATTGCATTGTATTCGAAGTGTTGGAAAAACTGCTGCTGGAATTATAGTAATTACCGACACCGCCTCCACCCTCGGCCAAGGCGGCCAAAATTCCCAAATACCAAAGCGCGCGGTATTTTTTAATATAGCCGAATGTTTTCCTTAAAATTTCAGCCCATTTCATAGTTTCTCCTTCAAATATTAATCTTGTATATATTTTACCACAAAAATCATTTTTCTTGATTTGTCCGATGATTGATGATATAAAGATTGTGCTCTAGACAAATACAATCCGGCGAAGGGACGACGAGATGAGACCGAGAGCGCTGTTACAGGCATTGTTGGTTTCCGGTGACGTTCAAGCCGCGGTCAGATTAGCACAACAGGAAATGGGACGCAACTTAACAAATCGCGAGCTGTTTCTGACGGCTAATCGCTTAATTCGCTGGGCGATAAAAAACGGCTCTGATGATTTAATGCCGACCGAACCCAGCGGCACAATCGTTAATGGGCTGATATCCGACGTAGCCAATCTACTCGGGTCGCAGGCAAATGAGTTGTATGAGAAAATCTGCAATGCATTTTGCGACACCTGCGAACAAATGTTTGGGATTGATTCAGCGGGTCGATATCTGTCGGATGCGATTTATTGGTGTCATATGATTACCGACGTTCGACGGAGAAAACGGATCGGGTGCCGGATCTTGTCATTGGCAATCAACGGCGGTTATCTCAGCTCGGCGGACGATATCGCAAGTTTTTTGAGAGTAACGATCAGCCCGATCCACCGACTTTACTGTTTGATACTGTGTAGCGACCGAAATCTTTGGGAGAAAGAAGTTTTCCAGCATGAATATCGTCGCTGTTTCTGCGGCGAAAAAGCCGAAGTGCAAGAGCAGATAATCTCTTTGGTTGTTGATCGATTGGCAACCAACGGTCACATTCGAGTAGCGCTGAAAACTGCCATTCCGCTTCTACCGGCAGAAAAGCGCCGTGGATCGTTGGAAAAAGCGGTGGAGGAAATTGTCTCAGGCGGCGCTTGGTACGAAGACATCGTAAACGACCTAAGTGAACTTGGTCGGCCTCTGACAAAAAAAGAGATTTTGGTCTGGATTCCCAATCACATGCAGACCAGAGCATCCGGAAGCTTTATTAACGCTCGCAGAATGATTTTTACTCTTCGGAAATCGGAAATGGAACAAGCAAAGGCGACACTTTACCAACTCCGATACCTAAATTCCGATGAAATTTTAAAAGCCACACGACACATCGGCAGTAAGCGTATTCGCCACCAAATTCTTGAATCACTGTTTTTCTCATTATTGGAACATGACATGTATCTGGAAGAAAACCAGCGAATAGACTATACCTATCAGAAGATTAACGATTTCAGCGCCGATCTTGGTTGGGTTCGTGATCAAAGACGGCTTCACCGGCTCTTCCGCGAAGCCTGTAACAAACGCCAGCAAATAGATTATGCCCATTCTATGTTGCCGGTATTCCGACCGTCGGATAAGATTTGGGCTACTGAGATGTTGATTGCCTCTCATATTTGCTTCCGCGACGCTTCAGATGGGCGGACTCTTGCGCTTGAACTTGCCACAACGCTTCCACCCGAACTGGCGACAAAATATCAACAAATTCTCTCCAAGCCGGTAAAAGTTGAAGTTGCCGAATAGCATAAACACGCTGCCCCGATACCGCATCGGGGCGTTTTTTTCTGTCGGCTATTGTATTATCGGAAAAAATCGGTAATAATCAAGTCACCTCGTAGACACCCGACGATTGGAGGGTAACAGATGACCATCAAAGATGTTGTCAAGCAGCGGAACAACATTAGGAAAGCCTGCTGGGGAGTTCTGTCCAGATATCCATCAGCAATTGAAGATCTGGTCGAAGATATCATTTTCCACATCGCCGGTAGGTTGGATAAATTCAGAGCTGAGAGTTCATTTGAGACTTGGGTCCATCGAATCGCTACCAACCAAGCGATCAACAAGCTGAAAAAGCTGAAAAAAGAGGAGTGTTTGTCGCTTGATGCCTCAATTGGTGGCACAACAGAGGATATCGATTTTGTCGACGTTTTGCTCGGCGACGGTCATTACGACCCTATGCCATCAATAGGGAGATTTCACGATTTGGAAACAATTCGCAATTCACTCGCTTGGCTAAGGGAACACCACAATACGAATTATCGAGCGCTTTCGTTAGTTGTAGTTTACGGTTTTAGTAATCAATTTGCAGCGGAATATCTGGGTATTTCACCGACATCAGTCCGGACAAGAATATTCCGAGCTAGAGAATCATTACGAAAAAGATTGGTTACTGAGAGATAGAACCTATGGTCTCGCCCAGTGCGCGACCTTTTTTATTTGCTATTTTCTTCGATTATTTTCTTATAAACCTTGGCGCTTTTGCGCGGCTGGCGATTAATATCATGCAGACCGAATTTCATTGTGTACCCACTCGACCATTCAAAATTGTCAATCAGAGACCAGTAAAAGTAGCCTCGAAGATCGGTGCCATCGGCGATGGCACGAGATAATTGCGAAAGATTGCCTTGAATAAATTTTTGGCGATCGACGTCAGCGGCCGGCGTGCCGTTTTCTGTTAGGTAGATCGGTAATCTCCAGCGCTTGGCCTCGATTAGCAGCTGATATAGACTGTCGGCAATTTTTCCGCTTAGAATCGGCTTTTTCGCTTGAACTTTGTATGAGGCGTAGGAGTTAATACCGAGAAAATCAAGTTGCTTTCGGATTCGGCCGATAAAATATTCATTGACTATCCATCTTGCCAATCGGCTCAAGATTCGATCAAAAATATTTCGTCCGGCCGGTAAAAACGCGGTCATATTCATCGCAATTCCTACCTTGACCCTTGGATTGGCCTTTTTCATACTAATGTATGCTTGTTTATGAGCGGAAATTTGGTTAAAAAATGCCTTGACCCCAAGGATATAACTCTTCTTTCCTGGGCACCAATCAGCAATAAAATAGCCTTTGTTGATATAGACATTCGGCTCATTTAATACCGACCATAATTCAACCGATCGCCCGAACTCCTGCGCCATCCGGCCGGCAAAGCGAGCAAAATAGTCGATGGTTTTTCTGTTGGTAAATCCACCGATGTCGGCGACCCAAAGTGGAAGAGTGAAGTGAAATAACGTCACCATCGGCGTGATATTATTTTTATTCAGTTCGTCGATCATTTCCCGATAGCGACCGATAACTTTTTTGTCAAAAAAACCTGGCGTTGGCTCGATTCGCGACCATTCGATGGAAAATCGATAGGCGTTTTGCGAAGTATTTTTCAGTAGTCGGATGTCTTGGCGCCATTTGTTCCAACTATCGGCTGAAATTTCTGATGTTCTGTGATCTGAAACATTGCCGGGAATTTTTTCCCAGCGCGCCCAATCGTTATTTAAATGACCTTCTATTTGGTGTGCCGCAGTCGCGGCACCAAATAGGAAGTTTTTTGGAAATTTGAGTTTATGCATTTGATTTTTATATTGCCGGGATGACAGGATTGTTGACTGGGAATTATATGTTATCGCTATCAATGCTTTCTTGCATATAACGATAAACGATTGAAATAATTTCGCGGATATCGCCGTTGACATTTTTATATATTAAATTGTCAAAAGCAATATTTTTAAATTCACGAATTGGGTCACTGATTAGGGCATGAATGAAAGATTGCGTTGCCCCATTTACACCACCAAAATCGATAATGACTTCATTTTGCTTCAATAATGCCGGCATAAGCTGTTCTATCCTTATTCTTTTGGCAATGTCCTTGTTTTCAGCAAAATCTCCGGCCATTCTTTTAATTTTAATAAGATTTTTCATATAAATCTTGGTCTCCTGTATTTCTCGCGTTTGCGTTCACGGATAGCTTTGTCATAAACTACACCGATGCCAGTCAATAATTCATTAAATTCTGGAGTTTCGTCAAGCGAAATATCCACCGCTACCAATGTTCCCTGAAAACTTGGCGCATTATTTATTTCGCCATGCGGATCTCTACTTGGGTCGGCATATAATCTTGGCACCCCCTTGATTCGTTTGTTATGCTTATGAAGAGTATATTCGGCACTACCACTATAAATAGCAAAGTAATTACGGGTAATTTTCGCTATCGACTTAACAAAGAACAATCCGGCGCCGGCATTTTCAGCAGTACCTCCTTCGCGTCTCGTTGTGCCCGTAATTCCTGGTGTTAAAGCCAATTTTATGGCTTCGATATGTGTTTTGGGATGCCAGTGAGTTTGTAAACTTTTCCAAATACCGATACCGGTATCGCAAATTCCGATACTGACCCGATTGGTTTTTTTGTAATATTGAGCAGCGACGACGGCGCCGCTCTTTGCAAAAGAGTGTTCCAGAACGTTTCTTACTAACTCACCAAAAATATATTTAATCACTGTCGCGTTTTTTTCTGATAGATGTAGAAGTGGAATCATATCGGTAATAAAATGAGATTGTTCTTCAGCTGTTTTAATAATTTTAATAGGCAGGAATCGTCCGGATTCTTCTTTTTTATGATAATGAAATGGTGAAGATGTTTTTACAAAGTTAAAAAGCCCCATTCTGTCTAAATATCGTCCTGTGTCAGGAATGTCGCCAATAATTTCTGTGTTTTTCATACCAACTTTGATCGCCAGTGCAACTACCAAAACAAGATTAGCTGGATGAACAGTAATCCATTTATTATGAGTTGTTATCTCTAGTTTTCTTGGGTTTGAAAGGTCAAGAGATTCTACAAATTGTCGAAAATTTCGCAGATTCCCTTGATTTGATAAAAATATTCTCATAAGTATACTTTACCCGTCAGATGATTTTGTGTCAATAGGCACTCTACGGGTAATTACTCCATAGGAGATCAGAATGTGAAATTGGATTTAGGCTAAATATGGCATAGTCAGGGTATCTCAATGCAATCACCAGCAAACCCCAGCACAAATACTTATTGTACAAATCACTCGAATAAGGAATTCTCGGCAGAAAAGATAGTCGCTGTCCCCAAAAGAAAGTATTTGGGAAATTTGAGTTTGTCCATTTGGTTGTATTTTCTGGCGGACTGGATGCACTTCACTTCGAATACCTTTTTGTCTGGCTTGACCAGTTAAGGAAGACATACGATTCCGATAACATTTGCTAAATCACACCACAGATAATTTTGTCTGCGTCAAATTAATTACTTTCGTTTATTAACCCTGGTTTGTCAGCATAAAGCTTTAAGCGAAAAAGCAGGTCGGAAATCATTTTTGTTTTAACGTAGTTTTTTTGCTTGATATCTAGAATTTCACCTAAACCTTGTAGAATATTTAGCGTCCCTTTATTTTTTTCGAGGTAACCGGCCATCTTACTGAAGTATGCCGGTAATTCCATCCCTGTTCGACTTAAAATGATTTCTTTTTTAATCGGCCAATCATTGTTGAGAAAAAACCAACAGTCGAACCAGTCACGATTCACCATTATTTTACGATCAAAGATAGCAACTAATTTATTGGCCGCAAGACAGTCTTTGTCCATGACTATAATCGGCAGACCATAATATTCTTGAATGTTATAGGTATTTTCCGTATTTACCCTTTTTGAAATTTCGATTTTTATGCTGTGATCACCGTTTTTGTATGAGAGGCGGAAAAAGATCGTATTTTGTTTGATCATTTCATCTTTGATATCCCCATACTTTATGGCAATAGATTTAACTTGATCGAAGATTTGTTGGTTATTGTCTTGAGATAAAAGATCAAAGTCCAAATCTGTCGAGAATCTTGGCAGATTGTAAAAAAGATAAGCCGCCGTGCCACCTTTAAACCCGAGCTTTTGGCTTAAACTCGGTTCACTGTAAATATCAAATAGTATTTTTGTCATAAAATTTTCATGCACGGCTCGATCAAGCATAATTTTCCTTTAGTCTTTTAATTTGTGATAAAAGTCGTTTATTAGAATAAGCCCGTGCGATCCGAAGACACAAATCCCAGTCGATATCGGTCAATTGATCAAAAACAAAATCTGGCGAGAGATAGAGAGTGTCGACAATCGACCTTTCCTTGGAAGCCACGGTTTTATTGCCAAGAAAGTGTATTCCAGCCGGATTGAGAAGGATTGGACCTTTAATTTTTTTATATACATATTCCGTATTTCCAACTGTAATCGACCGGCTTTGGTTTGAAACCGAATATATCCTTGAATCATATTGAAAATTGATTCCATTTTGCGCTAGAGCAGAATACAGGCCGAAATAAGACGGGGTAATCATTTTATTGGCCAGTTCAATCTTGTCATAGTTTTTACCAAGAGCGTAAAATCCCTTGCGAATGAGGAAGAGTTTTTGCGATTTGATCAAGCGGTTAATCTTTGTTTTAAGATAGTCATCTTTGTCAATCCGCCAAATTAAACTTAGGTCTTTAATCGAAAAGACGGTTTTTTGGCTTCGATAAAGCAAAACAATTGGGTCTATTTTATTAGCTGATGTCATATATAAGTTATCAATAATGATTACCTATATTGTATATTATCAAATTAAATTTGTCAATAGTCACCGGCTCTTTGTCTCAATTTTGGCATAATATCAAATTCGGGGGGCTAAATTACCGGGTTTTGATGCATCAGTAGTAGATAATTGATCATTTATTTGCAGAAACTTGTAATTAAATGGCTTAGAAGGATTTACAGGACTTACTAAACAGCCATTTTCAGACCCCATATTTTGCTATTAAGCCTTATTTTTAGTCCATTTTACAGAGCAATTTTGGACTTGCAGCCGATGAAACCTGGTCTTGTCTCATTTGGCGGGCTGAAACAATTTCCTTCGAATACCTTTTAGTCTGGTTTGACCAATTAAGACAGATTTTCAACATTCTCTGAATTTGCTGTCCTGCGTCCTTCAGTCTTTAATTGTTCCGATTATTTTGGTTCATTGTTCACGAATGACGAAAGATCGTTTATTGATCTCTTGTAGAATCTTTAATGTTGCCTGTACCGACATGTTATCGCTTGGTAATAATACTAATTTATCTCCAAGTTGCTCAAATAAGGGGCCTAAAAATTCGTCCCCCCAAGAAGGGGAAAAAGTCAAAACGCCGGAGAAATCAATTTCCAAATTTTCATTTGGCTTAATGCCTTTGAATGCCGGTTGAAAAGCCTTGAAAGCTTCAAGTCCGGCTTGGCGAGAAATAAGTGTTGTCCCAAATTTTTTTAGTTCTATTAACATAGATTTGTCCTTAATTATTTTATGATTAATATTAGAATTGGATTATAGCGGAACAACCCCTGAACATCTCTTGCCCGCGGGTAAGACGAAACTCCCTACCAGGCGACTTAATTCGAACTTCGGCATCTCCACTCTCAAAGAATAGGTCAATTGGCTGAGTTGTGGTAACTTCTCGAACAAACTTTAATCCATTTCCGCGTTTTTCCGGAGATCGTCCCGAGAGGATCTCTGTAAAGGCAACCTTAACTGCTTCAGTGTGATTTTTTAATGTAGGGCGTACCTGACGAAGTGTCTCCAAAATACCAAGACCACGGTCAGCAAGCACAATCTGCTTTTTGTTAATATCATATCCGAAAAAAATACCCGGCACATCCGGCCACTTCCCAAGATTGTGATCAAAGGAATTGTTTCCTATTTCACCAGTAATAGCAATGATAACTGAAAACAATTTCTCAAAACCAGGTTGCTCCATCAACAATAATTCCAGCCTTGATAGCCTAACTTGAAAAACTGCGCTATTACTACAGTAAAATGCGGAAGGGAATTCCGAGCCCTCTTTCGCCCAATTATGAGCAAGCTTAACATTGTCACTTGAAAATATTTCAAGATCATTTTCTCTATAAAATCTGTGTACTCCCCCTTGTTTTCTGATCGCGACAAGCTTTCCACTACTGTCCCAGCGGCGGAGTGTGTCAATTGAAACACCAAGTATTTTTGATGCTTGAGAAATTGTAAGTAGTTGTTCTTCCATAATTTACCTCTGTAAATATATTAACACGAGATGTTAAACTATGCAAGTTTGTCATAAAACTATGCAAGTAATAGTTAAACTATGGATTTACACAACAACCTGAGATAGTTAACATCAATTGAAGCTTAATTTTCACTAACTAGAATTGTTAATTTTTGTTTGACGACAAGATTCGAACACATCCAACCTGTAGTATTATTTTACATAAACAAGAAAAACTGTAAAAAAGACTCTTTTTTCATTACTCAAACATGGTGTTTATCTCACTTGGCGGAGAGGGCGGGATTCGAACCCGCGAGGGCCTTGCGACCCTACTTGTTTTCGAAACAAGCGCACTAGACCAACTATGCGACCTCTCCAAACTTTTTTATTATCTCCAATTTTTCTTTCCGCCCAGCCGAATGTTTTAAATACCACTCTCTTTTGCAAGCTTCCGATCGGGAATCGAACGATTCGGAATAAATCAACTTCCATGGTCTAAACGGTTTGGTTGATTTCGCTCCACCATGGTTATGTTCAGCCAATCTGCGATTCTGGTCGGTTGTTATTCCAACATAATGACGTCGTTTGGAGTTTTCTATCATGTAGACAAAATATTTCATATAATTTCTTGATCGATTTAACTTGGCTACGCTTGGATTATAGCTGATAGTTTGATAAGTTTCAATAAAAAAAATCCTCAGATTAATGCGGATTTTTTAATAAAAATTCTATTTGTAAGTGTTTTCATTTCTTCGTGAAATTGTCAACACAGTAATTTTCCCCTCGTCAATACGATATATAATACGCTGGTCACCCAGTCGAAGGCGAAAAACATCGCCCCTGTTCTTAAGTTTTTTAATGTCCAGTCCTACAAGATTATTTGAAAAAAGTTTTGATAACACACTCTTGATATTCTTTCGCTCTTTCTCCGATAATTTTGCCAGTGCCTTTTCAATTTTATCCATTTTTTTTTCCTATAATCGGCTCAGCAAATCCTCGATTGCAACTCCGCCTTTTTGAATTTTAGTAAAGTCAATCACTTCTTCCCATAATTCTTCCTCGTCGTGGTTAATGGGACAGATACGAAAAACCGGTTTGGATTTTTTTACCACCAAAAAACAATCGCCGGCAGCAATTTTCTTTTCGTAAGCAGGCAAATTTTCTCTTAATTCTTTTAGACCGATTATTTTTTCCATACACAAAGTTTAACTTAAGATAAACTTTGTGTCAATAACTATAAATACAGTGTGATAGTTCAGTAATCTGACAATGATTATTTTCTCTTTCTCACCGTGATTTCCACCCCTTTAGCTCGTTCGCGCTTTTCGTCTGACTCGATCATTTTTTGATGCTCCGGGTGAAGCTCGGTTCCATCATCAGCGGCTGAATTATCAATTGTGTACTCCGGAAGTTCGGAAATCGGCACATCGGGAAATTTGCCCCAAAAGCCAAGTTTGTAATGCCAGTTGATATACCACTGCTGAAGAATCATCACCAGCGATGTGATCACCCAGTATATTGCCAGGCCGGAGGGAAGCTGTCGGGCGATAAAAATTGTGATTAATGGGAAAAAGTAGATTATCTGCTTGTTCATCATCGCCATCGGATCGTTCGTGCCCTTCGATTGCGGTGGTTGCGGCATCATCTTAGTTTGGACAAATTGCAGAGCGCCGGCAACAATCGGCAAAATCCAAAGATCCGGTTTGGAAACATTAATTCCGAGAAAATTCAGATTAATTCCCGACGGTTTTGGAATGAAATGATAAAGAAGATTTAGGTGATCAAGATTGAAACCGATCAAAATCACTCGGTAAAAAACAATTAAGACCACCATTTGAACGATCAGTGGCAAACAACTGCCGTAGGGCGAAACTTTGTGTTCTTTAAATAATCTTTGCATCTCCTGCGACATTTTCAACTGATCGGTTTTGTATTTCGCTCGAACTTGATTTAACAACGGTTGAATTTTTTGCATTTCGATTGTCGATTTTGAGGCTTTAAGTGACGTCGGCAACAAAATTATCCGTATAATTATAGTCAAAAGAATAATCGCCAAGGCGACCTGATGCCCGGGAATAACGGCAACGAAATACATCAGCATGTTATAAAACGGAATATAGAGAATTGTGGTAAAAAAATGAGCCATAAACTCCTTAAGTTAAAATCAAAATGTCAAAATCCAAATTTCAAATGAAATACTTGCGACAAATGTTCAAAAAATTCAGTTTTTTAACCTCGACTTGCCGAAGGTGAGACGGGTGAGCTTCATTTGATATTTGAGCTTTGAGTTTTGGGCTTATTCCAGCGGGTCACATCCCCCATGACTCCATGGATTACATCGTAGCACACGCCAAGCCCCAAGCGCAATGCCCCTGATTACTCCCCGCTTCTCAATTGCTAACTTGCAATATTCGGAGCAATCCGGCTGATACTTACAGTAACCAGCAGGATAACGGCTGGAAAACCAGCCGTGGTCAGGCGACAGGGTTTTTTGATATAGTTCGATAATTTTTATAAGAAATTTTTTCATGAATTTTCATAGTCATTTCAAACAATAACATTGAAATGACTAAACTATTTGAGAGTATTGGATATTTACCCGATCTTTTTTAATAAATCGGATAATTCTGTCTGGACGTCGGCAAGTTTTAACGGCCAATTTGGCAATTTGTGGGCGGTCAGAACAGCATCAAAGCCTTTCGGCAAAGTTTGTAACTCTAGGCGAATAACTTCTCGCAGGCGGCGTTTTAAGGCGTTTCTTCGAGTCGCCCTTTTATCAACCTTGGTACCGACAACGACAGCGAAACGGATAGCGCCCAGGCGATTTGGCGCATAACGTATAGAAAAATTGACCGACCGAATCGATTTGCCGAATTTGAAAACTCTTTGAATCTCATTTGATTTTCTAAGCCGATTGATATTATTCAGCATTGAACTGATGATAGCACTATTTTACGAACAAAAAAAGGCGCCTGACCCGAAGGCCAGACGCTTGTTACATTTGTGAATGTCGGAATCTAGAAGTTGATCTTGAGGCTGCCCTCGATACGGGCGGTGTCAGTAGTCTTATTGTTCACCCCCCACAGGTAGCGGAGCGACAACGAGCTACCACCGGGGCCGCTGATCTCGACTTTCGGACCGACGCCCAGTGTATTCCCGGTCCCTTCCTGCCAACAGTTCGAGACGGCAACGCCGACTCGGACATTGTGGCGGACCGGATGACTGACGGCCACCTGGTTCGTGTACAGCACCCAGGGGCCGTTGTTGAGGGGAATATAGGCACCACCTGCGGACTCAAACTTCCAGTCCGATCCCAGCTCGTGGTTGTACACCCAGAACGGCTCCGCGAAGAGCTGGGACGACTTGTCCCACCATGAGACATAGCCACCCAGCAGCAGTGTGTCACTCTTGCCGGCCTTCACAGGCCAAAGGCGGCCTGCTTCGTAGACCGGGAAGTCCGGCTGAGAGAAAGACCACAGCTCCCAGCCGCTGGCATCGAGCCAAGCGCTGGTCAGACCAGCGTGCCCACCTCGGGGCATGTCCACACGCCCAAGGAGCGTGCCATCTGCGTGGGCGACGGCGGACGACAGAACCAACATCATCAAGGCGACGAACAGAACAGCGGTGCGTTGCATCATACTGGAAACGCCTCCCTCTGCTTGGTTTTTTGGTACCAAGCGACCGGATATGACTGTGTATGGGCATTATAGCAAAAGTATATACTTTTGTCAACTAAAAAAGAGCCTCTTGGACTCTATTTTTTTATTGGATGATAAAAATCTAGGCGACGGAAAGTAGTTTGCGACCTTTTTTTCGTCGTCGGGCAATAACAGCAACACCATCGGCTGTTTTCATCCTGGTCAGAAAACCGTGGTTTTTATGTCGTCTTCGATTGTTCGGCTGATAGGTTCTTTTCATAACAATGAGATATTATCAAAAACGAAGATAAAAAGCAAGACTTTAATTTTAAAATAGCTATTCCAATGTTTGCAAATTGAAAAAAGAGAATTGAAAATTGTGGCCACCGCTTGCATAGCCTGTGGATAACTTGCTATGTTTTGTGTAGATTAAATTTAAGGAAAAAATGGACAAAGATTTGGAGAAAATCTGGAAAACGGCACTTGGTGAATTGGAAGTTGTTTTGTCGAAACCGAACTTCACCACCTGGTTTAAAGACACATTTATTATCGACTACAAAAATGCTGTTTTTACAATTGGGGTGCGATCTTTTTTCTTTGAAGACACCTTAAAAAAACGCTTTACAAAAGAGATTCGGGCAGCGTTGCAAAAACAGGTTGACAAACCGATTGAGGAGATAAAATTTAAGACCGCCTCCCCCGCCAATCAAACAGAAACTCCGGCTAAAATTCCGGTAGTTATCCACAGGCCTGTGGATAACTCTGACAGTTATTCACAGGTTGAAAACCCTGTTAATAACTCAGGAAATGATTCTTTAAAAGAAACTTACACTTTTGAAAATTTTATTGTCGGCTCATCAAATCAATTAGCCAATGCCGCAGCCCGAGCATCGGCGCAAAAACCGGGCAAGAGCTATAATCCACTGTTTATCTACGGTGATCCGGGACTTGGTAAAACTCATTTGGCACAAGCAATTGGAAATTTTGCCATCAGTCAAAAACCTAAAACCAAGGTTGTTTATGCTTCTTGTGAAACCTTTACCAATGAATACATCGACTCGGTTCGTGGCGGTAAAGCCAAAGATTTTAAAGATCATTATCGAAATGTTGATATTTTAATTATTGATGATGTCCAATTTCTTGGTAACAAGGAGGGAACCAAAGAGGAGTTTTTCCACACCTTCAATCACCTACATCAGAAAAATAAGCAGATAGTCCTAACTTCCGATCGACCGCCAAAGGAGATAAAGGGTTTGGAGAAACGCTTGATCAGTCGTTTTGAGTGGGGGATGGTGGCTGATATTCAAACACCGGATTACGAAATGCGCTTGGCAATTCTGAAAAACAAGTGTCATGAACATAAAAAGCTGGTAAGTGATGATATCCTTGAATTTATCGCCAAAAATATCGATTCGAATATTCGCGAGCTTGAGGGCGCGCTCAACAAGCTTTTCGCTCATATTGAATTAATCAATAAGGAACCATCTTTGGTTATGGCCCAGGATATTTTATCTGATTCAATTTCCCAAAATACAAAGAGACAGGTGGTTTCGGCTGAAAAAGTATTAAAAGCGGTCCAGAAATTTTACAATGTTTCGATTGATGATATTGTTTCTCAAAAAAGAAATAAAGAGATCATCCGGCCGCGTCACGTAGCAATGTATATACTGTATAATATCGTCGGTTTATCATATCCAGAGGTTGGTCGCGAACTTGGCGGTAAAAACCACTCGACAGTTATGCATGGTTGTAAGACGGTTAATAAGGATATGAATAATTCAAAACAGTTTAAAGATGAGGTTGAAATGTTGAAGGAGATAATTTTTGAATAGTTATTCACATGGCTTTTTAAACTATTAGTCTTTAAATATACAATAATCATAATAATAAGGGCTGTTGATAACTGGATAACAGTAAATTTAATCCCAAATAACTAGTGTCTGTGGTTGATAAACTGTTAATAAAACGGTTAACAAAGCTGTTAATTACCCGGTAGGTTGTTAATAACTTTTAAAATAAATAGTTAAATTGATGGTAGTATAGTATAGACTGTGGATAACTACCAAAGTTATCAACAGGGCTGTTAATAACTCTGTGGATAACTACACTATTTGATTAGGGAATCAGTGGTAATTTATTGCAAAAGTTATCAACAAGATAATAAATTATAGATTGTAAAATATTAAATTATAATAGCGGAAATAATTATTAACAAATCATTTAATCATTGCTATTTAATATTTTAACTTCATTATTTATCTAAAAAGGAGAATTATGAAAATATCATGCACGCAGGCAAAGCTAAATAAGGGTCTGTCAATCGTCTCAAGAATCGTCGGAACCAGGACAACATTACCGGTTTTATCAAATATATATTTGGAGGCCAAGGATGGCCAACTGAAACTATCGGCCACCGACCTTGAAATCGGTGTTACAACTTCAATCGGTGCCAAGGTTGACGAAGAAGGCTCATTAACGGTTCCGGCTCGGCTAATCTCAGATTTTATCGCTGCCAACTCAGATGAAAATCTGGAATTGGAGTCAAAAGCGACGACACTTCATCTTAAAAGCCAAAGGTACGAAGCGAATATAAAGGGAATCGACTCCTCTGAATATCCGGTTTTGCCCGAGGTGTCAAAGGACTCACTTGTTGAACTGGCGGTTGCTGACTTTACCGGAGCGATTTCCGAGGTTGTTGTCGCTTGCGCCACCGATGATACTCGCCCGGTTCTGGCCGGCATCTACTTTAAATTTGACACCGACACACTATATCTTGTCGCCACCGACAGTTATCGTTTGGCGGAGAAAAAAATCGATGTTCCCGGCTTAAATATTAACAAGGAATTTATCGTCCCAGCCAGGACTATGCAAGAGATTCTCCGTATATCATCTTCAGTTGAAAACCCGGAGAAGATTGCAATATCGGCGACTGAAAATCAGGTCTCTTTTAATATCGCCGGCACACAAGTGGTGTCAAGGCTGATCGAAGGCGCGTTTCCAAACTATAAACAAATAATTCCTTCAGCCTACAAATCATCGGCGGAAATCGATCTTCATGATTTTTCCTCCGCAATCAAAATGGCCTCACTTTTTGCCAGGCAGGGTGGAAACAACGTCAAAATTAAATTTATCGCTGCCGAAGCCATTATCACCAGTGTTGCCGACCAAGTTGGTGACAATATCTCCAAAGTACCGGCAAAATCGTCCGCCGATTCCGAGGAGATCACCTTCAATGCCAAATACATCGCTGATATTTTGCAAGTTTTGCCGGACAAAAAACTCCTATTTGAGGTCAATGACAAGTTTTCCGCCGGCGCAATCCGACCGGAAAAAGCTAAGGATTTTGTTTACATCATCATGCCACTTAGAGTGGAAGAGTAACTTAATAAACAGGAGAGTTCAAATGTCAAACGAAGCTTATAATATAAAAATTTTAAATATTTGTCATTTGAATTTCATTCAGCATTCGATTTTTGAAATTTGAACTTATGCTTCATCATTTGACTCTCATCAACTATCGCAATCACTCAAAATTTGATCTCGATTTGTCCGAGATTACTGTTTTAGTCGGCAAAAATGGAATAGGCAAGACAAATATCTTGGAATCGATCGGCTTGCTTTCATCATGTCGATCTTTTCGCGGCGACAATCGGCTGGAGTTGATTAAATTTGATAATGATTACACCAGGGTTGTCGCTGATGATCTGGAAATCTTTATTCAGCGAACACCGCGCTTGATTTTTCAGGTCAAAGACAGGGGAATCAAGCGCAAGGTCGCCGATTTTGTCGGCACTCTACCATCGGTGGTTTTTTCACCGGAGAGTTTGGCAATTATTACCGGCGAACCAAAGGAACGACGACGATTTTTGGATATCGTGATCTGTCAAAAGGATCACAAATATCTTCGTGGACTACAGGATTATAAAAAAGTCTTGTCTCAGCGAAACAATCTGCTTAAATTGATCTCCGACGGGCGAGCGAGTGCTGACCAACTCGATTTTTGGGACAAAGAATTGGTTGCGGCGGCAAAAATTATTACCGACGGCAGAGATCAAGCAATCAGCGATTTTTCACAGCACTTAGTTCGGTTCTATCGAACAATTTCCGGCCAAAAAAAAGCCTCAATTGAAATTATTTATTTTGCCAAAGCCGGTGCTGATTTCGCGGCCAAATTAAAGACAAAAAGGGGAATTGATATCGCCGCCGGGCTGACAACATCGGGCCCGCACCGTGATGACCTGCAATTTATCTTAAATAATCTGGAAGCGGAAAAATATGCCTCGAGAGGGGAATTAAGAAGCATTGTTTTATCGCTGAAAATGGCCGAGCTGAAATATTTGGAACATGGTGTTAAACCGATACTGCTTTTAGATGACATTTTTTCTGAATTTGATGGCGATCACCGCCGACATTTGTACCAGTTGATTAAAAATTATCAAACCGTTCTGACTACTACCGACCGTGAACACTTGTCGCCCCTGCTCTTGACAAATGCCACTGTCGTAGAAGTGAAATAATGGATTATGGCACTGGACAAAGAATTTTTTTTCTGCTATAATTAAATAAGCAACTTAACAAAGCCCCGCAGTGTAATATTGCGGGACAAAGGAGCGGAAATGACTGAAAAAGAGCCAGAAGCTCAAGTTATTGCCGATGAGAGTAGGGTCAAGCGCAAGCCGGATCTTACGCTCGTTCAAGCAATTACAATGAGTGTTGTCGCCATTTTAGCAGTTGCGGTAGGCACCGTTTACGGAACCATCCTCTTTTAAAAAATATGGAGGGATAAGTTCTAAAAAATCACCTGAGATTATATCAATGGTGATTTTTTGTTGCCCAAAGTGCTATTATCAGGATATGGACAGAATTGACAAAATATTGATGCCGGTAATGGCCAAGAAGGGGCTCGGTGGGGCGGCGGTAGCGGCTCAGATTTGCTTTTATGCCTCTGAATATGGCAAAGGTAGTTTTGTTGCAACTTCGTTTTCTAAGGGCGTTCTAAAGCTTTCCTGTGCTGATTCAATTGACGCCGGCGAGGTGCAAATGATGAGTGAGGAAATAATTACTCATGTTAATGAAAAAATCGGGAGAGAAATAGTTTCAAGGATAAGAATAGTGAACTCATCGTAGCTAAGTCTTCTCTAATCGAATAATGCGTCCAATGAAGCTTGTGTCTACTATCAAGCTATTGACTTTTTAGTTCTCATATGCTATAATTGGGCGTTATGGTGAAGTTGCGCGAGGCAATCACCAAACAGTACGATTGAAAAGGACTGATCGAATAATGAAAAAGACTTTGGTTGTTATACTGGTTCTTGCCGTACTGGCCGTTCCAGCGCTCGCGAAGGATCGCGGGCACAACGGAGGAGGGGACAAACGCGGCGGTGGAGAGCACCATGGACGTCCGGCGATCACGCTGGGCAGTGTCCTGGGCGCGGCAGCGGGTTTGTACCTGCTGTCGCGTATTGATCGCTGCGTGCCGGAGTATATGCCGGCACCGTGCCTGCCTGTCTACCAGACGCCGGTGTACGGACCGGTGTTGCAGGATCCCGTTTGCCAGTTGCCGGGGTACGGCGGTATTGGTCACACCGGTCGTTACGACGTGCCCTGCGTTGTCGAGTCGCAGGGCAACCGCATGATCGTCAACCGGCCCTATCGGCCGGGGACCCAGCTGACGGTGGAGGGCGAGTGGGTGACGGACCCGAACACTTTGCAGCCGCTGTATAGGAGGGAGCAGGGGTCGTTGGTTGTTGTTACATCCAACGGAGCCACCTCTCTCTGCGACGTATTGCGTGGTGGCGCAAATCGCGGAGACGATATCATTGTCGTCGCCACCCCCTCTCCTGTGCCAGCACCGGCCACGGCACCGGTATATCAGCCGTAAGAACACAAGCGCTCCCCGACAGATCATGTCCGGGAGCGCTTTTTTCATTTCAATTAAACACACTAAGGTGTGGTATACATTGCTGTGTTAGAATCCGATATGGGTATAATTTGTTGTTTGCGGATTGACCCAGAGTCCGGCGCGGGAGCCACTGCAACCGCCGACTTTGGAACAGATAACATCATCCACCTTATATTGCCAGTAATCAACATCCTCTTGGCGGCCGGTCATAATTTGCGACGGAATCGCCAAGGCGTCGCCGGTTCGTTCCGATAATGCCAACACATCACCGGCCAAAGTTTTCGCCTTGTACTGGGCGGCGGTAATATAGCCGGACTTTTTCGCCGTCGGATCCAAGCCATTAAAGGTGCCGAGATTCCCGTTGTCGGAAACAGAAGGATCGGGTTTGGCATCAACCCCGGGATAGTAACCGTCGGCGGTACAGGTGACCTCGGTCTTGTAAACACCGAATAAATTCATTAGGACAAAGATTGCGACCGAAATCGGATTAAAGCCGGTGATAAGCATTGAAACCAACATCGAACCGGTGCCGGGAACCAAGCCGACAGCGGTTTCAAATTGGCCGATCTGTTTTGAGAAAACCAAATTGACGACGAAAGCGATGCCGGCGGATTCAACATTTGACAGGTTCCCCTTGGCGTCAGCTAATTGTTTATTTGCTGTCACGAGGTTTTTCGCTTCTGCAGCGCCCCCGGTTGCAGCATCTGCGGCACCGGCTACAGCCATATTGGCACTGGAGATAGCGGCGTTGGCGGCAACAATTTCTCGGTAGGTCGTATAAATAGTGAATGCTGTGCCCGATGGCAGACCGAGCGCTTTATCGGCCCAACCGGTGATCTTGCTGATGCCCCAATCTTTGTAAATATTTTCCAGGCTTTTTATCGGCGTGCCGACTCCCGGGATGGTGATATCGGCGGTGAAATTGCCGTTTTTCAAGCCGTAAGCCAGGGCGGTGAAAGTTCCCGGTTGGAGCTGAAACCCGAGTAAATTGCCGAGTTTGCCATCGATCCAACTGTCAAGATTCGCCATTTTGCCGTTTTTGACCATTGTATCGAGATCAAAACCCTTTGGATTCTGGAAAAATGATGTCAGTGAGTTATACAGATCAATTCCAAGATCAAGCTTATTGTAACTGACACCGTTAAACGATAGAGTGCCGAGAGCATTTTTTGCGTAACTCATCAACATTGCTGTTCGCTGGACACCGTTGCCGGAGTACATGGTTTTAACGAAGCCGGCGGGGATATTTTGATCAACTTGGTAAAGTTTGGCATCAGCCATTCGCCAGAGCAGATTGTTTTTTGTTACAGTGTCGGCCTGTTTTCGAGCCGCTTCCTGTACGCTGTTTAAATCCTCAATTGATTGAGAATTTTTTTGTACCGCCGCCATCATCGCCACCGGATCAACCGTCGGATTCGCCGGATAGTCTTGGGCAAAGCCGGTGCTTGCAGCATCGTAGGCAGCATAAGTCGAATAACTCGAAGCTGTTGGGTTGGTCGGGTCATAACAAGTATTCCCCATTGCCGTTGATCCGGGGGCGCACTGACTGGCATATAAGGTTGTCGCCGGTGAACCGGCCATCTCTGCCGTCTCGGTTACCGACGCGATCGGGTTCGCTTTGTTCAAATTTGTCAGATAGTTGTTGGTTGCGCTGTCAACGTAAGATTTTTCTAACGTCGGGTTACCCATGATCGAATAATAGATATCTTCATATGTAATGCGAAAATATGCCGGTAGATTGGCGGTGGTTGAACCGTTGTAAATGTGCAGGGCTTCCGCCGATTTAACCGCAGCCGTGATCTCCAAAACTCGCAAATCGCCATGAACCAACATGTTGGTGCTTTGCAAAATCAAGTCCTGTGTTTTCGGCATACCGGCGTAATTTCCACTGCCCGGACTTGGGGTGGCGATGATACCGATTTTCGACAGGTAATCGCCGACCAATTGCTCGCCGATCTGTTGCCCATAATACTCCCAGCGGTCGGCACTAGAGCTTATTGATATGGCACCAAAATGACCGGTGGTCGGTATTGAGTCACTAGCGCGAAAAGTTGTCAGGCCGGTTTTCCAACCGTCGGAATATGGAAGAGGCCCACCGAGGCCGATGTAGGCGGCGGTAAATGAGGCGCCGGCGGTTGGATCAAGACCGAGTGAATTATCGAGTTTCTCAATACCGGAGAGCAACAACGATGCGGCAGCTTGCTCCGGATTGGTAATAATTCGGCCGATTGTGCCGGCGGAAAGCCCGAGTTTGCTGTCAAGATCAATGCCAAAAACTTGGGAGAAGTTATTAAAGATTGCGCCGTAATCACATGAAGTGGCGGCCGAAGTCCCAATTATTGTCTTGCTGCCGCAGGCTTTGATTCGCTGGAAGGTGTTTGTAAAACCATCAATCTTGCCCAGCGTTGCGGAATCGATTCCCAGTAGTTTGCCCCACGTATCGATGCCTGTCGGTGTTAAGCCGATCACGGTGTTGGCGACATCGTGGCGGTAGTCGTCGGGAGTTATTTTTGAAGTCAGAAGTTGCTGAGTCGTTCCGGCCGGAAGTCCGAGCTGGGAGTCGATGCCACTGACCTGATTTAAAAAGTTGGTCGTTTGATAGAGAGTAATACTTTGTGTCGGGTTTGAGGTGGAAAATGCGTCGGCTGAACTACCGTTAAAAGCTAAATTTAGTGTTGAAGTGATATTTTTTTCAAGCGCCGGATTCGTCAGGGCGATCGGGGCGATATTAGCGGTGCTGGCGGGATAGTTAACGTGACTTTCGGCCAGTTGATATTGGCTGGCGATTGATTGCTCGGCGATTGAAGCGGCCAACGATAAATTTGTAATCGCATCCGGGGTCAGAATTTCCGACGGTGGCAATTGGAATGCCCGAGCGAAGGCCACCGGGCCAATATTATCCATCAACTCCTGCAAGGTTGAGCCGCGGAAGGAGTTTGACGGCAAGTTGAGAACCTTCTCGATTTTCGCCCCACCGATATTTTCATAAATGTTTCCTGAGAGAGAAACAGTGCCGAGACCGAGCATACCGCCGACAAAATTGGCACCCAAATTCGCCAGCGAACAGTTACGAATAATTGACGACGTTGATTGAATTATATTAATAACCTGATTCGAGCCGACTCCAAGTTGACTCTCGAGATATTTTGAGCCGATTTTATCAACCGCTAGGGTGCCGTTTCCGGAGAGCAGATCGAAAATATCGCTAGCATCAATTTTCATTCCGGCAACGGTGACACCCATGCCGGCGAAGACTGCAGTCGTAATTCGGCTTTCAGCCGTTCGCTTGCCGATTGTCTCCAAATACGGATTGATCGGTTTCTGACTCAAATTGGCGAGTAGATCTTTGCGGTTGAAAAGGTTTTGCAGCGTAGTGACGGGGATGTTTAATTTGTTGCTGATATTTGCTAGTTCATCACTTGAAAACGCCGCCGCTTTTGATGGAGTGGAGAGAAAACTGTTCAACTCGCTCTGATAAGTTGCGGCTGTTGCGGCATCAAAAGAGTTTGGAACGGCCGGGTTGGAAGCCAAACCCTGGGACAAGGCTTTGACAAAGTCGACTTGCGAGCTCGCGTTGCTTTCGGCGTAACTTCTGGCTTCATTGATGCTCGGAAATGCGTGAGTGCCACTGGCGTCGGCATAAACATAGGAGTTATCGACTATCTGACTGCTGACAGAGAAAGTAATACCGTTTTGTTTTGTATAACTGAAACCGACCGGGCAACTGCCGGTAGTCGTCGGGCTGGCGATCTGCGAAGTGAAGCCGTTATGGGCGTTATATGTTATCAGGTTAGCGTAATTTTGATTCAAGCCATTAGTCAAACTTTGAGCGCTGGTTTTGACCCGAGTGAAAGTGTCGATGACATTTTGGGGTAAATTTAATCGTCCGGCGATCAGCTCGGCGTCGGAGCTGCCCAAAGTATCGGTTGAAACTGACTGTCCGGAGAGAAATTTCAAACTTGTTCCGGCCGGTAGTGCCAATGAAGTATCTAGATTGCCGGCGGCCAGCGCCACCTGCGAACCGCTAGCGAATGAGCTGGCACCGGTGATTGAAGAAATATCAGCCGGCAAATTAAGCGCTCTCATAACTTGGGCCCCGGCTTCGGCCGAGGAGATGCCCCAAACCTTGCTTACATGATCGCGAACGTCGGAAAGTGTTGCCAGTGTGCCCGGAGTGCCACCCTGAAAGAAGTTTGGCGGCAGATGTAAGGTTTCCTCCAGTTGGGCTTGACCGATAGATTGGAAGAAGGCGTCTTGCCCATCAATATTTGACGAGTCGGTTTTATTTTTAATAAAAGTGGCGTAATAGTAAATTGAATTTTTCGGCAGGTCGAGTGAACTTTCAATTTTGTTGGCACCGATCGAAATTAGAAAATTCTCCGGTGTCATCTTGCCGGCCAGCATCAGAGCTAAAGAGGCGGCTGAGATCTGGGTGCCGGAGCTGGCCGAGGTTGAATCGTTGGTATTTTGAACGCCGATGCTGCCGAGATCGGAGAGTTGGAGCGATGAAATAGAGGATTGCGGTTTACCGGTCAAAATTTCCTCGACTGCCTGGGCAATATCGGCAAAATCAAGCGCGGTGGTGTTGGCTTTATCTTTTAAACTTTGGTTGGCGGCGACAGAGTTTTTCAGAGCGCCTGAGGCCTGGTCGAAATTAACCGCCGAGTTTCTAGTGACACTAATTGCTTGAATCCCGGATGATAGGCCATTGGTGTCAGCTTTTTCCACCTCTGATTTGGCACTAGCGATGTTGGTTTTGAAAATCCCGATATTGGCATCGCTGCTGGTAACACCGGCCCAATCACTTTGAATTTTTGCTGTTTTTGTCTGAATCAACTGGATTCTGGTTTTGTAAAAATCGACAGTTTTCAGAGCTGAGGTAATCTCCGGGTGCTGGGCCAAATAAGAGGCTTCAGCTTGTTTTACCGCCGAAGAATTTGCGATTCCGTTGTAGAGCGCGGTCTGGCCAAGACTTTTCAGCACCGGTTGCGGATTGACATTCGAGCAGCCGAATAGGCGGAAAAAATCACCACGTGAAAGACCGTAAGTTGTCATGAATTGACTTTCCGGCAAAGTCACGACTTTCGTCGTTGTCGTTCCGGCGATGGTGATGGTTACTGTTGCCACTGATGGAACGGCGCAATCGCTACTGGTAAGTTTGTTATTAAACCACTGTACTAATGCGGCCCGAACATCACTGTCGCCATTGAAAGCTTGGGCCAAGGTGTCGGCGCCGATCTGTTGAAAGTTCGATGCCAAGTTTGTGCCGGCCAAAATGTCGGTCATTCGGGCGTTGGCGCTGGCGGTGGTGATACTGTTTGATGTACTATCGACTGATAGTCTGGCGGCATTGGCGGCGGCGGTTGATGAGGCGAAAGAGTAAACACTATCAGCCAAAATCTTGTTGGCAACCAGCGTCGCATAGGCATCCGGTGGTAGAGCGCCGGATTTGTACTGAGCGGAGTAATTATTTAACCCCAGTCCAAGTTTTTCATCAACACTGGTCGGATTTTGATAAACCAAATCAATTTTTCGCTGACCGGCGACGGTTTCAAGTTTTTTAAAATTAGTATCGGTGCCGAACGCTCCTGCCGGCAAAGCCAAATCATTTTCAATCGTTCGCCGTCCAATTACCAACCTCAAACTCGTCGGATCAGTGATTGAAGATGACAGCGTGTTGGTCGGCAGATTGAGCGCCGACTCGACATGGCGTTCGCCGGTATTAATCAAAATTTCATTCAAATTATTGCCCTGAATTGAGCCCCAAGGCAGATTTAACTTCTTCTCCAGTTGGGCTTCGCCGATTTTGGCTTCCAAGTCATTTACGTCGGCCAAATTGGCATTGATAAAAGCTTGCCGCGGTAAATTCAAATCATCGGCCAGCGCCATGCCGCCGATTTTTTTGATTGTGTCGGCAAAGTCCGTGCCGGAAATCGCCATATTCGGAGAATTTAACATTTCGCCGATCAGCGATTTTCCGATTAAACCGACGATGTCGGAGAAGCCGGCTTTCGATAAATCGGTCGTCGAATCAACGGATATTCCCAACTGATCGAGTAAATCGATGTAATTTCCACTTGCCAGTTGTCGAAGATTGGCATTTAGGCTGGAATAGTCTGGTGGTGGCGAGGTATCATAGCCGGAGGAGGTTTGCCAGGCAAGACTTATTGGTGTCGCCGGTAATTTTGTTTTATCATCAGAGCCGATTCGTTTCTTCTTTATCAGTGTGCACTTAATATTGTCTACGGCGGAAATGTCAACCGCTTCACCCTTATAATGAGCGGAGAGATTACTGGCGGTTTCGGCGTCGGAGAAAACCAAATCGCCCTGACTGGCTCCGGCGGAATCGATAACCTCGGCTTGTCCGGTCGCTGAAGCGATTGTTGGATCGGCGCTGAGAGCATTCTTATCTGCGCTGGAGACATCGCTAACTGTGGTCAGCGAGGATTTACTTGAGCTGGTGTTCTGAGCGATCTGTTGATAAATTGCCGTTGATTCTCTTGAAGTTTGTTTGGCATCGCGGTTGTAACCGTTACGAATTCGCAAAACCTTGATCAATTCGTGACCGGCGCCACCTTGATCCTTTGGTGTAACCAGATTAACCAAAAGTTCCAGAACACGGCGATCAATTACAACTTTATTTTGGGCGTTATCAATTATCGCATTGACTGAAGTTTGGTCGTATTTCAGCATGTCGGCGGCTTGATTTTGATCGACACCGGCGATGCAGGCGAAATTCGGCAGATCATTTTTCAGATTCGAAACGATGTTGGTTCGCGCAGTATTCTGGGCCGTGGTTATCAAATTTTGGTAGCCGGTCGGGTCGGCGGTTTTCATTGTTGCAATATCAGCAATCGTTTTACCGCTCGCCGCTGCCAGTGAATCATCATGATTGGCAAAGTCAGGAATAACATTTCCTAAACAGGATAATGTTCGAATATCCTGCAAATCCGAGGGGTTGAAAACCAGTTTAGGTGAGGAGGAAATGTTTTCTGTCGCCCAGAGAAACCCACCGATGCCACCATTTTCGCCCTCCAGGTAGTTGTTGCTGGTAAATTGCATTAGTGACTTAACCGATGCTGGCAAATTATCATTGATCGTTGGTACATTTATTCCAACATCAATCCCACCAACTTGGTCACCTTCACTATCAATTGCTTCTATCGGGTTTTGGTCTTGATTATCATTGGACACGGCGGGAGAATCAACCGGATCGGCGTGAGCACTTTGAATATACACAATTAAATTCAGCGGCAAAATAATCGCCAAAATGTTGAAGATGACTAAACTTTTTTTCAGAAAAGGTTTCATAATTACGGAGTTTTATTTAAAACGCTCAAATCACGGACGTATAAATACTCGCCGATAACATTGTATTTTTTATTACTGCTGTGAAAATTGGCTACGTCTTCGGCGGTTGTGGTAACGGCGTGATTATCACAAAGAAGTTCGAAGTGAAGGTGAGGGTGATTCAGACCGGTCCAACTTGCGCCAATTTTTTGACCGACGGTTACATCGTCACTGCTGGTTACACTTTGCATATGGGCGTACACCGCTCTAAAGGTTTTACCGACGCTGTCTTTGCCTTCAATATATATGTAGTCGCCGGAGTGGTTCCCGCGCTTTGTAATATGACCGGAGAAGGCGGCGTAAACCGGTGTGCCACCCGAATCGCCAATATCAGTGGCGTCATTGGTGCATTTGTTATTGTTGATGAATGTGCCATGTCCGGGAACCGATTCGCATCTCATAAACGATCCACCATGCAATGTGCTGTTAAATCCCTTTACATCTTTTGGACTGATTGGATAGGCGGTTTCTCCGCTGAAGTGAAAAGGAACCGTGGCGAAGATATCCAAAAGTTGCCCGACGGCGGTGACGATTTTCAGGCCGGCGGCATTTTCTTTCGCATCGCCTTGCGGCAGCGTTTGAAAAGCTTTGACTAGTCCGACAATTTCATCAATCTTTGCTGAAATTTTTGCTTTGGTTGTAGAGTCATAGTTGCTTAGAGGCGGCGAATTCAGATCATTTTTCATTGCCGCCAAGTCACCTTGCAATCCGGAGAGGACATCGGCTGTTAATGACTTGGTGACATCGCTGTTTCCGCTCAATGCCAAAATTTTGGAAATCCATGGGCGATCATGCAAGATATCGGTGGCTTCTACTGGGCTTGAACCGTTGACGTTCGGTGTTTGGAGGGCGCGAATAAGGAAAACCAGTGCGACGACAATGATAACTATTCCGACGATGGCGAGCAAAATCGGTAACCAATATCCGGCCGTTGTGGCGGCGATTTTAGTTCCGATTTGAGCCGCCCATTTTGTTGCTGATCCAACGGCTTTTTTCACCGCATCGCCAGCGACATCGGCTAGCGGTTTTGCGGCGCGTTTAGTCGCTGTTTTTTTCTCATCTTCGGCTTGTTCTTTGGCTTTTTCTTGCGCCGTTTCGCGCGGCTGTACCGCCGGACCACCGGGTTGAGCCTCCTTGACCGCTGCTGGCGTAAAAACATCATCCGATTTAAATTCCGGCACCTCGGCTTGCTGAATTTGCTCCTCAGGCGTGCCCGATTTTACCTTTGCTGTTTCATTTGCATTATCATCGGTTTTCGGTTGATGAGCATCTTCGATTTCTTCTTCATCAATATCAAAATCGGCCGAAGTTTCCGTCGGAACATTAATTTGAGCCCGTTTAATATCGTCGGCGACCCTCCGTTTGTACTGATCTGGCGACTCAGCCACTGATCCCTCCGTTTCAAATTAGTCGAATGAGTCTAATCGGACCAATTGGACTAATTTGAAATTAATTTAACAAAATACAATTTTCCGGCCGAAGTGAAAACCGCTCCAGATTTGTCATCACTCAAAGAAACTTCGCTGACCGTTGAATTGCCTTGACCGGCAAAGTAAAAATCGGAAGTTTTCCCATCAATTAAACCTACAACTATCATTTTACTCTCCGCGGAATCGATTGGCAAGAAAATTTGATCCGGATTTTTCCATAATTTGACATCCGAAGCGCGAGCGGCGATTCCCAAATCACGATTATTACTGCCATCTGAGTTTATTACCGAAAGAGTTTGTCTCAGCGGATTTTGCGGATTGTTGGAAAATGTCGAGTAAATAATTTTTTTGCTGTCAGAGCTAAAAACCGCTTCTTTTTGGTTGCCGGCTGTGTTTAGTGGCGTGACTACTTTGGTATAGACATCCATCAGATAAATTTTGTTTTGATTGAAATCAGCGTTTCTTGGAATAATCAGCAGATATTGTGAATCGGGTGAAAAGGCGAGGTAGGGGTTCTCGATGTTAAGCTCGGCCAAATTTGCCGCTCGGTAAATGTTTTGATTACTGGCATCGGAAAAAATCAGTGATCGCTCACCACCGGGCGGGGCGTAATAATAGGCGAGGCGCGAACCATCGGGGGCCCAAACTATGTCGCCGACATTGTTACTGAAAAGCGTCTCGCTTTGATTGATAAAATCGTACTTTTTGAAATCCAATAAATTAACTGTTGTGCCGGTTTTTACCAAAATCAAATTTTTGTCCGGCGACCAGATTATCTTTGATTTCGGGTCGATCGGTGTCGAGGTGATTTGCTGGTTAGTAGCAACTGTCGCACCGCCGGAATTATCAATATCCAGAGTTGATAAATAGAATAAATTATTGCTAAGGCTCTGATAAAAAACCTTGTTATCGGAAATCGCGATGTGAGCGGCTGAGTCAGCGATTTTATTCGGCTCCGGCGCTTTGACTAAATCAATTTTTTTTGAATAATTTTGTCCGCGTGATAATGTGATTTCCTCTTTGAAGCCGACGTAATTATCGGCGTCGACGCGCAAAGTGTGTTTACCCAAACCGGTGACGAAACTGGCCGAGCCGTTCAACAGCTGGGCCGGTGAATTGTCCAGTGTGACGATGGCGTTTGTCGGTGCGACTTCAACCGAGACTTTGGCGTGGATGAAAAAGAGAAAATAAATCAGCGCAGCAAGGAAAATAAAAAATCCGATCAAAACCATCCGGAATATTAGAGTTTGTTGTTTTTGTTTTATCTTTCCCATAATATTTACTTCGGGCATCCGGGAGTTGTATCTGCTGGTAATAATTTGAAATCTGGCCAAGATATCTGACTGGTATCATAATTTCCACCGTATTGGAAGTGCATTGTGTCGCAAGTGCAGAAAAATTTTCCACCCCAAAAGAAACCGTCTTTTTGGAAAATATCACTAACAGTTTTTGGTATATTAGTCGAGCAGCTAGAACTATCCCTTGCTTGACCGCCGGAGATTGAACTTCGTTTATTGTTTGGGTTTTGGTTAGGGTTTATATCAATTGCTGTCCCGAATCCATGTGGGCTGATTGTGCCTTTGCGATTGGTATTTTCTCTAACACTAGTTCCTTGAACGTCGCTAAAATTGTAAGTTACACCAGCGGCTTTCAAATCGGCCTGAACTTTATCAAGCGCCGAGGTTATTGCTTTGTTGACTCCACCGGAGATGTTGTGACCCATGAACGAGTAAGAAACAATATTTTTTCCCGGGGTGCCGACGGCATTCTGAACATCTGTAATATTTTTCCAAATTCCAACTTGGTCATATTGCCCCAAACTGGTTCCGACGGTACGAAAATCCATTGAGGAGTTGGAGCCGGAGGTGGCACCACAATTATCAGACCCTCCGGTTGCACCGGAACCGGCGGCTGTAGTAAATCGCCATCTCGTTTTTGCGTCGCTCTCGGCGCCCAAACTTGTCATTGCGATTTGCGATATGTCAAGACCAACCCTATTAGCCGGTCGTGCATTATTCAAGACATATCCCGAGTCAGTATAGACATATGGTCCGGAGTCGATGACTGCCAGCACCACAGTTTTCCCGTTATATTCAACTTCAATTCTTGGGCACTGGTTAACATTTCCATGGCAGGCGACTGGTATGCTTGTTAGGGGAAGCGCAGCAAAGTATTCGGTCGGTCGACTACAGCCGGTTGGAAGACCGCTTCTGCCGACGCAGTTGTCGACATCATCGGTGCATGTCATACACTCCTCCATGTCTTTAGCTGATGATAATGCCGTTGAGTCTTTATGGCACCATTTATACTTCATATCTCGGTTATGTTGGGATTTATCACATTTGCCGCCAAAGGTTGTTGTCACTATGTTTTCATGCCAATCGGTTGTAGCGCCAGCGGGAATTGCAACTGTTCCGGACAAACCACTGTTCATGCAAGCTTGGGCGCTGTTGCCATTTGGATCGCCGATTGAGCGAACGTAAAAAGCGATTGCAGAACCCCAAGCGGCGGCTGCCGACAGACCCATAAAAAGAACAACAAGAATCGAGACGATTATTGCTTTTCGCCACTTATTCTTATCACCACCTATGGTGAAAAAGTTTTTGACTTTATCAATTGGGTTCGAGGATTGGCCACCAGTGGTGGCATTTGGCGTTTCGTTTTGTTCTGTTGTTTCATCAGGCATAAAATTTACCAATTACTTTCAATCAAAATATAAAATATATATGATAGATTTCTGATAATCTCGAAATGATTTTGAAAAATTAATTATTCGGGTAAAGCGAATCACATTTGGCTTTTTGCTGGGTTAACGAATTGGTCTGCGTTCTTGCCACCAAATCCCAGATAGGAATTTTGGAAAGATCCGGTTTTTGATTGGTGTAATTTGTCCAAATTATCTGGCATTGCTCAAGCGTCGGGTTACCGGTTGAGCCAAACCATGTGAGAGGGTTATACCAAACTGTTTGGCTGGTTGACGATGGAGTTGTTGTGGCCGCTTGGCTGGTTGACGACTGGACCAAAGTTGTCCCAGTCGCTGATGGCGACAAAGTGCTACCGGAGGTTGGAGAACTGGGATCCATCAGCCCAGGTTGAGCAACCGGCGACGTTGTCGTGGTTGAGACGCTGGCGGTGGTTTTTGCTGCCCCACTCTTAATATTGACCAGTCCAATGTAGTCGTTATAACCGTGACCAATTGCTCTTTTTTTGTAAATCGACACACCCCATTTGTAAAGTCTGGCTTTGTCGTCGTCGGTCAGACCGGCGGTATTTAGCGGGATGGATAGAGTTTTTGGTAGATTGTCATAATCAATAATAAACGAACCAACTTCCTTGAATGTCAGCGGCGACTTAAAATAACCGCCGTAACCCAGGTCGTGCCACGGAGTGGCATTGATAACGACACCGAATTCAGTTTTGGCATTGACCTTTGGTGTTGCCCCATTCACTTTGGACAAACCTTTTGGACTCGGGTAGGCATCGCCGATCGTAATATTCAGTGTATTGCCACTTACGGTCATCGAAGTTTTATCATAACCGCTGGCGCGAAAATATCCCAAATAACCATCTTTGTAAAAAGTGTTGTTCATGTAAGTCGAATTCATCGCCATCATTACTTTGTCCAGCGCCAAGATACAGGTCATTTCGGTGTAAAGTTGCGTGCTTTGTCCGTTAACCGCGGTTACTTTATGGTCGGCGCCACGGGTGATATCAATAGAATTTACATTGGTTTTGTAACCGGAAGCGCTAGAACTTACGGTATATTTTCCGTTCGGTGCGGCAACTTCAGCCACCCAATAATTGCCGAAATTATAAGTTTTCTTTACAGCTGATATGCCGCCAGTTGCGTTGCTGGCGGAAATAAAATGTCCTTTGTCAATTTTGTTAGGGTTTTTAAAATTGGCGTCGTAACTTTCCGGGTCGACTGGAGCGACCGTGCCGCGAACCGCATAATCGGTGACAATTACTTTTATGCCGGAGTTATCGGGAACAGCGTCTTTTAACTGCGTGCATTTCCCTGACATTGGGATGCCAATACAACCGTGAGTAGCGCCAGAAGAAAAATGAATACCTAAATGGCGACACTTTTTCCCGTCCTTAGTTTCTTGATTAGCGGGGCAAACCGGATCACCGCCAAAAGTTGGGTTGCCGTCTAAGTTTAAGAACCATTCTCCACTTAAAGCTCCGGTCAGAGGTTTGGTCCAATCCGCGGCGCTGTAGACACCCAACGATGTCATACAAGTGGCATCAGTAGGAGCTCCTGATGTTCCGCATCCGGCAATACTTGGTTGATAAATACTTTCTTTAATTTTTGTTGGCGAAGTGCCGACATTAACCGGAGTGATAATAATGGGACCGCTGCTATTATAGCCAGTTAGCGCACCCTCGCCTGTTTGAGGATTTATGGCCACAACAATCAACTGAATGTTTCCGGCATTTGTACTTGGGGACAATGTATCGGCGGCGATTTTATTGAGATAAATGTATATTCCCAGAGCAATTAATCCCAAAAAAACTACCGACAAACCGACAAACAAGAAAACTTTTGATCGTTTCATAATCTCCCCAAAATTAATTTAATTTATTCATAATAATATTATCGAACCGGTCCAACCGTTGTACCGCTGACAAATTGCCAATTAAATCTATCAATGATTTTGGGATCGCCGCCCAAATATGTCATCGCGGTCGGACTGATGTCCAAGCCGGCCGGATTGCTTTTTTGTGGTGAACAGCCGCCGACATTTATCCCACTTTCGACCGATGGTCGATCCGGTCCACAAATATAACTCTTATCGACGGTATTGCACGGACCGCTGTCAACAACCGCCAGGATCACCGATTTTCCATTTGCCGGGTTTGTAACTTTAATCCGCATACATTTATTTATATCGCCGTTGCACTGTTGTGCGACTGCTCCGTATGGCAAAGAGGCGAAATATTGGGTTGGACCATCGCAACCGGTAGAAATGTGACTGCCACCGGCGTAGCACGGATCACCATTGTCAGCGCACTTTCCATCTTTGCCACAACCACCGAACTGAGTTGTCCGAATATTTGTTCGAATTAAGTCTTGGCAAGCGCAGACAAAAGTTGCTGGGAAACTTTTGAGCCCGGAATAAGTAATTGGGGAGACAACATTATAACTTCGATCTTCGCTTCGTGGTACCAGAATATCCGGGTTTAGATCACCTCGCCCTGGAATGAGCGGAACGATACGGGTTTTCACAGCGAAACCGTTGATCCAACTTTGGTATTTGGCATCATCAGACAAACCGGATAAATCCGGATCGAATTTTAACGAAGTTGTCTTGATGACCGATTCAAGTGGAAGTTTAATAGTCTGCAAACTTTTGCCTGAAGATGCAATCTGTTTGGCGCCGGACCAATTTTCGGACACGGCATAAACATCAAAATAGACATCGGCTTTTGGCACTGCGCTGGTTCCACCGCTAATTATCCAACTATTTCCAAGTTTTATCGGCACGGTAAAAGTTGCGGTTGACGGGATTTGTTTATTTTGTACTTGGCTTAATGAAATATAATTGCGCAGATAATGGACGTCATTTTTGCTCAAATGATAAAAACCTTGGTAGCCGGCAGCGTAAGCGCCCCAATTATAAAGACTGTACATCAAATCAGTTTCGCGATCGACAAAATAATTATTTTGCACGCTTCCGCCGTTTGTCAGTAAGGTTGAAATTACCGCTGTTCCGGTTGGGCTCTTAAGGTGAACATCGGCGGCTCTTTTTGCGTTGTATTTTCCACCGGAGAGATAGACGGCGTAACTGCATGAGTTGGGGCTCGGAACGCTAATACTGTAATTACCGGATGAATCAGTTGTTGCCGAATAACTTTTATCGCTACAATCTACCAGTGTGACGGTAACTCCGATCGCAACTTTGCCATAGATGGCGCTTTCCAAACTATAGTTGACGGCATCCAAACTCTCAAAAACTTTTCCTTTAAAGACTGCGCTGTTAAGTTGATCGGCTTTAATAAAAGCGAGAAAAAATATCGCGATTACGAATAATACGCAGGCAACCACAATTAAGGATACTGTTGTCGAAACCCTGACATTTTTTATTTTCATAATCATATTTTTCTACATACTTTCTTGGTCGCCGGGGGTTTGGCCGGATTGGGCCAGAAGTTGCTCCGGATTGGTGGTGATTACCTGATCCTCGGAGTAGGAAGCTATGACTTTGATCGCCACATGATTCAAGCCGGCAAAAAACAAGCCTTCGCCGACATCGCTTTCCAGGAGAAGATATTTTTCACCCTCGGTTAAGCCGAAAGTTTCGGCGATGATATCAACTGACGCCGTCGATTGTTTCAAAAGAATTTGCATTGATGAGTTGGAAACAATTGATTTTCCATATCGTGATGAGAGGAAATCCTCGACATCTTGGCTGATGATCGTTAATCCCAAATAGTATTTTCTGGCGCGTTTCGCCAAGCCGTGGAGGAATTTGGCCGAGTCTTCGTACTGCATCATCCACCAAGCTTCATCAATAATCATCAACCGGCGACGCATATCCATCCGAATTTTGGTCCAAATATAATTTAGAATCGTGTACATTGCCACCGGTCGGAGTGCTTCCTCCAAATCACGGACGGAGAAGACGACAAAACCGGGTTTTAGTTCAAAGTTGGTCGGAGCATTGAACAGTCCGGCAAATGTTCCCTCAACGTACTTTGACAGCCTCCTGGTGATACTTTCGGTGCCGTTCATGTTGGAGAGAACGTTGTAAAAATCCTGCATAATCGGCGGTTCGTTTTTCTGGCTCTCCGGATCGGTGGTTATATCCTTTAGGGCATATGCTTCGTACAGACCTTTTTCAACCAATGAATCCTCCTCCGGTGTTAAACCGGCAACCATCAAATTGATCAAACCGTGAACCGAAGAGATATTCGATCGCAGAACATCCTCGCCTGACTCTTTCTCTGGATCGAGTCCGCGCGGCAAATCAAAGGGATTAATTCGCTGCTGGGAATTTAGCGAATAGCGTAAATAACTGCCACCGACGGCATCGCAAAGATTTTTGTACTCCGATTCCGGATCGACAATAATAATATCGGTGCCGAACATCAAACTTCGCAAGGCTTCCAATTTGATCATGTAAGATTTACCCGAACCGGACTTGGCAAAGACGACCGAGTTGGCATTTTCCAGCGAGAAGCGGTCGAAAATGATCAATGAATTATTGTGGCGATTAATACCGTATAAAATTCCATCCTCCTGGGTCAACTCCGATGAGGTGAAGGGGAAGATTGATGAGACTGAGCCGGTGTCCAAATTTCGCAGAACGGAAATTGAGTCGCGCATCATCGGTGCGGTGGAGATAAATCCCTCTGACATTTGTAACAGCGTTTCTTTGGTGTAAATTAACATTCCACCCAAAGTTGATTCTAACTGTTTAGTTACAGTGTTTAACTCCTCGAGTGTGTGAGCGTAAATCGTAAAGTATAATCCCAATTGGAAGAGTCGAACCTCACCGCGTTGCAAGACATCACGCAATGATTCAACATCACCAAGCGCAGTTTCCAACTCCGGGTCGCGCGGTTGGCCCTTTTCTTGGGCAATCATAAGTGATGACTGAATTTTGCCCACTTGGCTTTTCAGATCTTTCATAACATTAGTGGTTTCCAGCGGATGGATGTGCATGCCGATGTCCATTGTAATGTCATAATTAATTAGCGGTGAAAGCCAATTGGCGTCAAGATAACGCGGATAGGTGTAGACGAAAAGTGTTTTACAAAATGTGTCACCGAGTTGCAAATAATTTGGATTAAGGACGAAGGCCGCCGGCGCAATAATGTCTCGAACAGTTAACATTCCCTCCTGGAAGATTTTTTGCGCTTCCCTGACCTCAAGATTCTCTTGAGCAATGGTGCGAGGATCGGTGCTGATCGCAGTTGGCTGATCGGTCAAATTGGGTTTACTTGTGGCGAGCGGAGTCGAACCATTGGTCTCACTGGACAAATCTGGTTTGGGCGTCAGCGACTGGACCGGAATGGCGACTTGTGGCGGCAATTTGAATTTTGTCGTCACATTCGCCTGATCCGAAAGACCGGTTTTGTTACCTGTCTTTTTCACTTGATCGGCTTGCCAAAAATCAGCCGAGTCGTTAGTCGGCTGTACCGGATTTGCCGAATTCACCGGCGCGCCAAAAGTAGCAGCAGGTGTTGCGTTGATTGGAGTACTTGCTGGCGGAGTATCGGGAATTAAATTTTGGTTTGTTTGGGCCATTTCAAGTTGATCTAATTAGTCAAATTTGTTTTATCAACGGGTGGACTTGCTACAGTTGCCGTTACAGCCCCCGTTTTATTATCAGCATTTGTGGCCGGTGTTTCCGCTGTCGTTGTCGGCGCGATTGCCTTCTCGGCCGCTTCGGCCTGTTTTTTCATTTTGTCCTGTTCGCGAACGTATTCGGTATTATCAATCACCGGTGTTTCGTCAACAGTGTTGACCGGCTTTTCAATATCCAGTTCAGTTGGTGTTTCCCTACGGCTGACAATATTCGCCTGAAGCGTTTCCAAATCACCCAGCCGTTCTTTGTCGGCGATGCCGGGATTATAAAAATTGTAAAAAAGTTCAATCAATTCGCCGGTTGTTAACTGTTTGCAGTGAAGGCCGATTGATCCGAGTCCGGAGGCGATGACACCGGCTCGCTCTCGCAGTTCGTTGCCGTGAGTTGTGAAAACCTTCTCGGAAATTTTCAGCAGCGAAACCGAATTACCGCGATTTAGCAATTTATCGACAAAAGACAGATTTTGAAGCTCAATATTCTCCCAGCCAATGACAACATAAAAACGTTTTTTCATAATATTCGCCATGTTGATCAGCTCGGAAATAAAGTCAACATAGTCAGCTGTTTGGGCTTTTAAAAGTTCGATGGTCTGTTCCGCCGCTCTTTTTCGAAGTTTGGCCAGATACGGGGTCAGGTCAAGTTTTCGCGACTGAACCAAAATTTGGATCGGGAAGTGGAGTGAATTTAAGAAACCTTGAAATTGAAAAATTATTGAGTTCTGTTCCCGCTCGCTTTTCAAGCCGAAATTGATCGCGGTGACATCAAGAATCAGGCGGTACGAACCGTCCTTTAGGATGACAATTCCGTCCTCAACGCCGGCAATCTCCAGATTCTCCTGCGTCGATGCGGCAAGTTTTGTTTTGCTTGAAGCCAGAATCCCCTCCTTAGCTAATCAAATCAGTCTAATTTGGACTAGTCCGTCCGCGTTTATCTATTACACTTGCCAGCTTTTCAATATCGGCACGCGAATATCGTTTGTTGGCGTACGGATCGGCAACTCTCTCAACTTTCGGCTGATAAATCTCAACCCGGACATTATTTTCGCTTTTATGCCAAAGTCTGGTTTTCGGGTTGGCGGCATAGGCCATGGCGTTTTTCAGAAACTGACCAAAGGAGCGACCATTGACTTTAACGAAACAGATGCAAAATGTCAGGATAAAAATCGGCAAAGCCAGAACCCAGTTGATCGGGGATGGAAGTGAACTAATGGCGATATAACCGGCGCCGCCACCGAGAACGGCATAGACAAACTGGACCATCGAAAGTGGTCCCAAAATTTTATCCTCGATATCGATTTTTTGTGGCACTTTGAACTGCATTGTTTTACGGTTCCTTGCTAAATGATCTTTCGGAGTCTACCGAAGGTGACCCCACAGGCGAATAATTTCCCGAAATTACGAATAAAATTCAATTGAGACACAAGAAACAAGATACAAACAAATCCCAAATTATTAAATCCAATATCCAAACGGTTTAATATCTTGAAAATTGGAATTTGAATATTGTTTGGTTATTGCCGCTTGTAACTTGTATCTTCAACTATTGTATCAAATTTTTCCGCAATAGATAAATTAGGCGGCTTTATTAATTGCTTCAACCGGTGAAACAGCGGCGATCTCCGGATCCGCAGCTTTATAAATATCAACTATACTATTCAGAATGCCCCACAAACTTTCACCATTTCCATCGGTAGATTTTGAATTATCCGGCATCGCCGGTTCACCAATACCGTCTTGGAGGAGGGAATCCCAATTGTTTTCATCATCGGAATCCCTCGCGCTCAAATTGGTGGTTGCGGTGGCTGTCGATATCAAAACCCTTTCTTTTAGCGCTGTTTTGTTCGCCATTTGGCTCTTAATTTGATCAAAAAAGAAATGACTTTCTTCAATCCAAGCGTTCAGAGCCGATTTATTCTTCATCAGATTTCGCTGATTTTCCGCTGGCATTACCCGCCAAATTGAATTTAAAAAACCATTAAATTCACCGCCGGATTGCAGATAAGCGGCGATTTTCTCGGCCAAAATTTCCTCCGAAAGCCAGACCATTTTTTCCGCCTTATCTTCATCGGTTGCTTCCGGACGACTTATTGCCGCTGAATATTGATTGAGGGCGTTAACCGATCGATATGATTCTCTCAGACTGAGATCTCCGCCGTCAGTCACTAAGCCGCCGATTTTTGCTCGCATTTCACCGCTCTGACCGACTCCGTTGCGCGAAAGCCCGTGGGCGATTTCGTGCTTTAAAATGTGGACGATATTTTGTGGCACGCCATCAACCTTTTGAAACAATTCATCATAAATTATAATCACCGGATAGTTTTTATCATACTCGCAAACCTTATCCACTCCGCCGCCGGATTCGCGGCGAACAATGCGAAATGCCAGCGCCTGCAAAGTTTCGGCGTCCAAAGTTCCGTTGGCGACCAATTCAGCCAAAGCACAGGTGACCTCGACTTTCTCCTCGGGCGAAAAATTTCCGTAAAGTATTGGCTCCACCATCTCAAAATATTTTAACGTCTCAGATAAATTTTTCTCACTCAGATCGACGCCCTCGGCCCAACCTTTCGTACAATTAACAATTTCCTCATCACTTAAGACTCCGGTTTGTTTTATTCGCAAAAAAGACTCGATTCCGGATCGTTGTTCAAGTCGTCGATTTTCTTTGTCGATAAGTGTTTTAATTTGAGCTTCCTTTTGCGGGTCCGGTTTGGCTTCGGGCTTGGCCTCGTCAGTCTTCGGCAACTCAACCGGAGTGGGAGTTTCGGCGCTAGAATCAATTAAATCCGATGGTAATTTGGGCATAATTTCAATCTTTCTATTGACAAATTATAGGCGTTTGCTAAAATATAGTTAACGATCGGGTGGGTCGCCGACCTGCAAGACTGTAAATTGCACTTAAGCGATCATTAAACACCCGATTTTGTTTTTGCTAAGAATTCCAGAATTTCAGCATCTTTAATTTTTATATCAGCTTTTTTAATGCGATAAGATCCTATGGCGTAAATATGAGCTGAAGATTGTTTGCCGATGCGGCGAAAATGTTTTTGCAGTTTTTGTTTTTCACCTGCGAAAATTATCAACGACTTATTTTTATCACCAGTAAACGCAATAACCTTTGGTTTATTGGTGTTTTCGATTTTACCACTCTGATCAATTTCAATTCTCATATTTCCGCATAATTATTAAAATTGATTTAATATGCTGGCGATTTTCTTTGTCACATTTATAGTTAACTCTTCGGTGATGGTACTTTGGTCAAGCTTTTTGCCCTTTAAATTTTCAAAATAGGAAACCAAATCGGCCAAAATAAGGTTATAAATTTTCTCGGCTGTCGCCGTCTTGTCGGCAACTGACAATCCAACAAACGCTGTCTCGATTCGCGGATCGGAAAGTACAATTCGCTTGGCGGCGGCATCAGCCAAAGTTTTTAAATCGCCTTTTTGGTGCAAAACGTTATATACAAAAAGCCCGACGTGATTTCCCGCCACAACATGAGCAGTGATATTTAAATTAACGGTCTTTTTTATCTGCTCAAAACTTTGACCGGGATGATTTCTGATAATCGTCACCGCCTTTTCAGCGTCGTCAAAGATTTTTTTTAATTTGTTTTTCAGTTCGTCAGCCATTTATTTTTCCTCCGTTTCAAATTTAGCAGATGGGTCAATTTTCAAAGCAATCTCTCTGGCAGTGAGTAAATCGTCACGAGCAACACTTTCTTGACCGGCTTTGGCTAATCGCTCAAGTTCATTTGGGTCGCCGCCGTTTTTTAGCTCCTGAGCGACGAATTGAAGTGTGGCTTCCTGTCTTTCAGCCATCCTGATTGCTTGCACACCGGTAGATCTTGCAACACGAGTCTGGAGGATTTTGAGTTGTTCAGCAGCTGCTGGAGTAATTCCTTTTATTTGAACATCGAGTTCTGGAACATGCCCTATTCCAAAGCCAACACTGGTTGGCTTAAACATGTCGGCCATGGTTTTTGCACTATCGATACCTCCCTCACCTTTGTTTTTCAATGTTTCATTGATATCATCCAGGCGACTTTCAATCCCGGCCATATCTACTGGGACTGCGGAAGATGCCCGGCTTTCCTCCTCTTCCTCCTCGGCGTCATAATCATCACCCGCACCAGCGGGTTGTCGTTCTGCTCGTTGTCGAGCCCTTTGTGCTGCTTGACGTTCTGCATTAGATTGAGGAACTCTTGCGCCTCTATCAACACTTACGTCACGATGGTCTGTCACCATATAGCCACCTTCGCCCGGTTTGCGAAAAAATTCCTCAATTGTTTTAACTTCACCTTCCGGCATACTTCCGTCTTCCAGTTCTGCCAATCGTTTGTTATTTACTCTTCTTCTGGCTTCCTGAGTTGATGCAATGTAGGCGGCAATTTCGTCTCCTCTTTTTTCTGGATCATTTAGGTTGACGCCCTTGCCACCCTGATCCTTTGATTTCATTAAATTTACCTTGAAATAATCCTCAATACCTTTTCTATATTCAGGTTCGGTTGAAACTCTATAAACATCTGCCCGTTCTCTGGTTCCATCGGCGTTCCTGTGATACAACTGTCTTTCGGCAAGATCTTTAAGTTTAAACTGGTCTTTGTAATTTGGACCGGATTCTTCTGCGCCAAGATCGCCAAACACAGCTTTTAGCCGTCCCTTGGTGACTGGGTCTTTAGCCCGGACATCTTCCAACCACTTTGGCCCTTTGTCTTCCAAGAAGTTCATGATATTAATTTTTTTCCTGATTTCTTCTTGTTTTTTTATCTTTCTAGCGTACAGATCTCTTGTGACCGTGCCCTTACCAATTGCCCGGTCTATTGATCGCACGACAGGCAATTTTCTCGCGCCTTCTCTTGCCCAGTTTTTTCCAACGCCGTATTGAAAACTGACATAATCTTTTGCGGCTTTAACTCCGACTCCTCCAGTTGCGTTCCAAGCTGCTCCGCCGGTTTTGGACCAGGCTTTTTTGCCGAAGTTTGCCCAAGCGCCGACGGCGGCACCACCGGCTTTAAACGGCGAAGTGATCGCCATATACAAGCAAAGACCGGCAAAACCCATTTGCAAAACCCATGATCCATCAGGTCCGATAGTATTTAGAAACTCGCCTGCCAGCCAGAGCCAGAAAACGGAAATTACCGGCATAAAAACCCATTTTAAGAATTGACTCCACCACTGTTGAAAGTATTTTTTGGTAATCGGCAAAATCATTGCCATAAAAGCCGCCGGAGAAATGCAAATTAGAAAATACAGGAAATAATTTCGGATTAAAAAGATGAAGGCCAAAATTGCGACTAAAACGGCGCCGACTGCGACGAAAATTTGTTTTAGAATGTAGACGAGAATGTATCCTGGGTAATTGCCGGTAAAACCGGCCGGACCTGTTGGCGATTGTTTTATCAAACCATTAAATGCTCCGGTGACATTGCCGGCGTTGTCACCGGTTAAGAAGGCGGAGATTGCTACATTGCCAATATCCAACAACATTCTAGCGATTAAGAAGCTGAAATTTGCCAGAATTATAGCGATAATAAATGTTGGTAGGAATTTTTTGACCGCGTACGAATCCAGCTGAATTCGCAAGATATTCATAAAGGCGACCCAAATCAGAACGGCAAGAACCAAGGAATCCACAACTTTCATGATTGTGTACCAAATTGTGACCGTGGTCGCGCCCATGCCGGTAAAGCACAACGAAGCGTCTTTGACAGTGCCGGTTGCGGCTTTGACAGTCGAATCGCAACCATCTTTTGGCATCATAACTTGATAAATCGGTTCGACCGTTGGCAATGCGGCTTGAGCTTTGAGCGGAGAAAAGAAAACAAAAAAGCTGAATAGAAAAATCGTTACTGAAAAAATTAGCGTTTTGTGAAGAAAAATTAGGTTTTTGATTTTTTTATTCATATTTGCAACCGATTTCATAATATTTTCTTGACAGAAAAATTAGGCGGACTGCCGGTGGCACTCCATTTGGCTGTTAGGTTTGCCTTTGTAACTACAATTGTAATTACTGTTTCATTGTCAAAAACTTCAATTTCCGGAGAGCTATTTTTACTGATTTTAGCGAGGTAAGCGCTGTCTGAACAAGTGACTTTCACTTTGATTTTTTTATTGGTTGAGTCCGGTTCGTAGAACACTATTTTTTCTGGATAACTTTGCTGATTTCCACTTCCGCCGTTTGTTGTTGAGTCCCAGACAAAAATGTTGCCATCCAATGGTTTGTTAACCAGTGAGTTTGCCTTACTGAAGTCACTGGCAGAAAGTGTCAGAACGCCGCGAAATTCACTTGGCGAATTGCTGGTTGCCGATGCGACAGCTGTGGAAGTGTCTGTGCCACCTGCTGGCGTTGTTGCCGCTGGCGTTGTTGCCGGTGCCGTTCCGGTGTTGGCTGGACTGACAGTTGTTGTATCAACGTTGGCAAAGTTGATTTTCAACCCGATAAAACTTGTTAGCAAAAGCCGAGCTTCGGTCATGCCCCAAGCCGCCGCGTCGTGAATTAGTTGTGCCAACCCACAACCCATGCTGTTCATAATACCAACGATGTTTGTACCGGCGCTACCCAAACCGCCACAGGAGCTTTCCTTGTCCGGTCCGACAACCGTTGGGGTTTCAATAATTCCTTTGATTTTCTCAAAATTTTTGACGGTTTCATTTACAGCACTAGAAAAAGCATCGAGTGACAGGTAAACTTCAGCATCAGGTTTATCTTCAAGCGCTTTATCGTATTTAAAAATTTTCATTTTATCTGTGCAAGGCCATTTGCCACCATTGGTTCCATCGTTGAGTTGAGCGATATCTTTTTGTAATTGTTGGGCGTCGGAATACAAAGTGCCCATTACTTGGTTTCCAGCATCATTTAGGACCCATTTGACGCTAGAGGTTGTATCACCACCCCATTTTGTCTCAAAAGCGGTCAATGATGCTCCGGCTATGAGACCGATGCCGGCTCCAACTAAACCGCCGACTTTTGCGCCGGCAGTTCCACCGAGTGCTAAATTCAGGGCTGCTAAATTAACGACTCCTGTGAGTGCTGAAGTTCCATTATCTTTCCAGTATGTCCCTGATTGTGGTGCAATAGTTAGCAATGTTCGAACATCACCTTTCAGTGATTCCCATTTAGTTGACATATCAGTACAAACCGCAGTTTTATCGCTAGTATTTAGGGTATAAAAAACTTTTGTTCCATTCCAAGTGCCGGAGCTTATGGCTTTGACCATAGTTGCCAAATCAGGATTTGATGTGTTTAATCCGGCACATAGACTATTGTCTGCTGCAGTAAAATCTCCAGGGGTAATCTTTCTGTAAGAATTTGAATTGTTCAGGTCTGTAGTATATGCGTTACCCACAACCCAGAGTCCGGTTCCTGCCGGATTCCAAACTATCAGATAAATTGGAGAAGACCAACTGGAGATTAGTGATGTTTTAGCGCTGCAAACCGCGCTGCTCGGATTTACCAATTTCTGGAGATAAATTTGATCGAATGAAGTAGCTTTTGTACCGTCTGATGTGGTAGGGATATCATCTGCATTTATTTGATCTGGAGTTATAGGGCCCACATCATCGAAAAGGTATTGAACGGACGTGTCTCCTTGCTTCATTGTTACACTTGTTTCTGTGATGTCACTGCTGGTGAATTGAAACGAAAGTGATACCGAACCGGGCGCTGGTGGGCTGACTGCCCTGGCTTTTTGGACAACAAAAATCTGGCCGAACGAATTAAAAACAATTCCGGCGATTATGACTGCGACCAAGAAGATCTTCGTCAGCCGCACTGTGACCCTCCTAAGGTTATTTCGATATCCTATTAAGATTATCTAACAATTTCTGCCAATAATCAACTTTTTCTTTATCGCCAATTAATTTTTCGATCGAAATTGAGTCCTCGATCGCCGTTTTATTTATTGGATCAACGGTATAGGCTTTGGCGAAAGCGTCGGCTGCTTTCTGCCGGAAGCCTGGTTTTAATTCACTAAACACCTGGTCGTTGTCGGCCAATTTTGCGTTTGCCAATCCGAGAAAAACCCAGCTTTGATAATCCCCTGGACCATTGTTGGCACAAAATTCGAGGTTGACGACGGCGACATCCGACATACTGTTTTCAATTAGATTTTTATCAAAGTCCAGATCACAAATTTTGGAATCGGCACGATCAATGATCTTAAGTAAATCATTATTTTTCTCGTCAAGCAAAAAACTTCGCAGCACCAAAATGTTCGCCGCTGAATCACGGGTGGTTTTTTCCAGATTTTTTGCATCGGTATTTTGTGGCTCAAGTGTTTGGGCTTTTTGAAATTTTACCAATGCCAGAGTGTAATTTCGCTCGGCAAGTAAATTTTTACCATCGGAGAGATTTTTTTTGTAGACATAATTTCGCCAGGGAATGGCGAGAGCAAAAAATAGGATCAGCCCGATGATAATCCAAAATACAGTTTTTAGGTTTTTGTTTTCAGTAACTTTCATAAAGTCTGTCGCTATTGCCAAAATTATTGGTAATAATCGGCTGGGTCGCCGACCTGCAAGACTGTGCATTGCACTTAAGCGATCGCCGATTCTTTGTTTTTAACAATAGAGCTGTTTAGGCATTTATCTCGTAAAATATATTATTGCTACAATTGCGGCGATGATTAGGCGATAAATGGCAAAAAGTGAGTAGCCGTGTTTTTCAATGTAGCGGAGCAGAAATTTAATGGCGAAGAATCCGGTTATGGCGCTGACCAAAATGGCGATGAAAAACGCTAAATTGAATGATGACCAAGAGTAATCTTTTAGCGTCAAAAGAAAGGCACCGAGCAGCGTCGGGGTTGCTAGCAGGAAACTGAAACGAGTTGCCGACTGGCGATCCATGTTCAAAAACAAGCCGGCGGTAGTTGTGATGCCGCTTCTGGAAACGCCGGGAACGATGGCCAAAATTTGAGCGACACCGACGATAAAACCTTTGAGATAACCGATATCTTTAATTTGATCCTTGCCGTTGGTGATTGAATCCGCCAGCCACAGAAGCAGACCGAAGAACGCCAGTGTGATGGCGATTAGAAGCTCATTTCGGAATGCTGTTTGGGCCAATTTATCAAGAAAGTAGCCGCCGAGTGCCGCCGGAATTGTCGAGACGACAATAATCCAGAAAAGGTTGTGAGGATATTTGGTTTGTGGCTTGCCGTGCGGGTTTAACCCATCGCCGATTATTGAAATCCAATCGTGCCAAAAGAAAGCGATAATTGCGATCGCCGTGCCGAAGTGAAGAGCGACATCAAAATCCAGCCCCTGATAATGCCAGTTAAAAATATAGGGAATAACTACCAAGTGACCGGAAGAGGAAATCGGTAAAAATTCACTGATTCCTTGAATGATGCCGAGAATGATGGCGTGTAAAATTGTCATAGAATCCTTTTGGTATTACTCTGCTGAATTATTTGCCCAGAAATCCTCAAAGTGTTCCATAAACCAATATGCCAGTGTTCCGGCAAAAATGCCAATAACCGCTCCGAATAAAATTGCCGACGGATAATGGAAGCCATTAGCGACGCGGGCGACGGAGATACAGAGCGCGACAAACAACGTCGCCAAACCGATTTTTTTGTTGCCGTAGAGAATTAGCGTTGTGGCGATAGCGAAAGATAAATATATCTGGATTGAGGGAAAACTGTTGGCAATAATTGGTCCCGTAGAGTAGCCGGTTGCCGACTGTGAATACCAGAAAAGCCAGAGAATAAAACCAAGCGCAACAGAAAAAATTGATGACAGGACGGCGGCAAAGAGAGCGTTTATTCGCTCGCAGACAATCAGATAAATCAAACCGACGATTATCAAAACGATTCCGTAGTCGGCGAACCAAAAAATCAGATTCGACCAAAAACTTGACTGTTTGGCGAAATCATTCAAATAAAAAAAACTGCTGTAGTTCAATTGTCGCAAGTTGTCAAAAATTTGGTCCATTTCAAATAAAATTTTAGTCTAATTAGGCGCATTTGTCCAATCGGGCTAACTGGATTTTTCCTCGGTTCGTTTCCCATGAAAGGCTTTGTGAACATCGCGCAAGTGTTGGTCGGTGACATGAGTGTAAATTTGGGTTGTTGAGACGTTGGCGTGGCCGAGAAGTGATTGGACGCTTCTCAGATCGGCGCCATTGATTAAAAGATCGGTGGCGAATGTGTGGCGCAGTGTGTGCGGTGAAACTTTTTTGCTGATTCCGGCGGCCTTGGCGTATTTGGCTACGATTCGTTCAATTGACCTGACGGTTAATCTACTGCCGGCAATTTTGTTTAGTATCAACTCTTCACTGTCACCGATCAATTTGATATAGGTTTCCAAAATTTGGTGAGCGGAATCAGACAAAAAAACCACTCGGACTTTGCCACCTTTACCGCGGACGGGAATTTCGTTGCGCTCCAAATTGATATCGCCGATGTTCAAGTTTGCCAGTTCGGAAACCCGAAGTCCGGTCGAAAACAAAAGTTCCAAAATTAAACGATCTCTTAGCCCTTTGAAACTGGCAATATTTGGCATTTTTATCAGCAGGACGATATCCTTGGCCTCTAAAAATTCAACTTTCCGCTCCTGACTTTTTGCCAAGGCAACTTTCTGCGGTGCAAGCGAGACGATCCCGCGACCGGCAAGAAACCCCAAAAATGCCCGGAGAGTAATAATATGATAATTTTGTGTCGAACGTTTAAGCGGCCGTCCCATTTTATCGGACAAGCGATTTAAATACAGACGATACTCTTTGACAGCATCGGAAGTGATTGCGTCGGCAGTCAATGGTTCTTTATCGGCGGGATTATTCTGTCGTTTGAAATCGTCGAACCAAGTAATAAATTTTGTCAGGTAACGATCATAATTTGAAATGGTTAAAAGCGACTGGCCTTTTTCCAGTTCGCAATATTCGAGAAACTCGCGTTTTAGACTCCAAAGATCTTTCATGTCGCATAATATTATAGCAAATCATTTGCATCGCCAACAAAAAATCGGCGCTAGTTGCGCCGAGCGACTTTCGTTGCTGACTCCGACCATGGCTGGCCGGTAACCAGTTTGTATTTTGCGCGGAACGCCATTCCGTCAGCATCTTTTATTGCCGCGCGGAGCTGGGCGTCAGCGGTTCCGTCCGGGTCGTAGGCCTCCAACTGCTCGGGGTTCATACTCTTCCGTTCAGATCTCATCTTTGGCCCCCTTAGTTTTCTTTACACTACGAGATTATCAAAATAACATCTAAAAATCAATTTTAGCTTGGTTACCAGAGGTCTTATTCTTCTGAGATTGACATTTTGAAACGTTTTGCCAGTTCGTATTTAACAACCCGTCGATCGGAGAACGGTTCGAACTTATTTTCGCCAACCGCCATTACTTCCTCTGCGCCTTTACCGGTAATAATGACGATATCACTTCGCGTTGCCATACTGATCGCTTTGGCGATTGCTTCGTGACGATCGAGAATTTTCCAATAATTAGTGTTTAAGCGCCACTTGCCTTTTTTGCCCTTAAGCACGCCGGCGGCAACAACGTCAATTATCTCGCTTGGGTCTTCGTCATACGGATCCTCGTTCGTGACGATAACAAAATCAGCGAACTTTCCCGCCAAGGCGCCCATAATCGGCCGCTTGGTTTTATCGCGTCGGCCGGTGGCGCCGAGGACAGCGATGATTTTCCCGCCGCGTTTTGCCATCGATTGCCGAATCGTTTCATAAACATTTTTCAACGAATCGGCGTTGTGGGCGTAGTCAACTATAACCTCAAAATCCTGTTTTGCCGAAACTATTATTCGCTCCATTCGACCGGGTACGCCGGAAACTTTTTCCAGTCCGGTTTTAATCTTATCGAAAGGAATTTCGCAGGCGATGCCGACAGCGACCGCCGCCAGCGCGTTCGAAATATTGAACATCCCGGGGATTTGCAGGTCAATCGTCGTTTGATTACCGGCGTAGACGGCGGTGAAAATTGAACCGGTCGGACTTTCCAAGATTTTTCTGGCGACCAAACCGTTTTCAACCGGCTTTTTGACTGAAAAGAAAATCTGGCGTTTGTTTTTCGCTTCAATAAATGTTTGTGCCACACTGTCATCGATGTTGATTATTGCCGTCGCGTTGGGGTTATCCTTGAAAACTTTGAGTTTGGCGTCGATATATTTTTCGCGCGATCCGTGGTATTCAATGTGGTCGTGTGAAATGTTGGAGAAGACCAAAATATCAAAGTTGATGCCCCAAACGCGGTGTTGATCGATCGCCTGAGATGTGACTTCCAAAACGGCGTATTTGCAACCGGCGCTGATGGCTTTTTTAAGAAAACTATTGATCACAGCCGTTGGCGGTGTCGTTACCCAACGGGATTTATCACTGTGCATAGTGACTTTGTCGCCGATTTTAGTATTGATTGTTGTTTCCATCGCCGATTTTTCGCCCGTAGCATCCAAAACCGCCGCCACTAAATTTGCGATTGTGGTTTTGCCCTTGGTACCGGTGACGCCGATAATTTTTATCTTTTTTGACGGATTGCCGGCGGAAAAATTCGACCAATTGGCTTGAAGCTTATGGTATTTGTTTTTACTAGACTGAGAGATAAGTTTTGAAATGTAACGCTTCATAATATTGTTTGTTAAACCCAAATGATAAAATGCTTAAATAATTTTGGCTTTGAACTTTGGATTTATTTTCGTCTCATCTTTTCCACTGTCTTAAACAATTTGTATTTTGCCGTTGAAAATACCAGATCCCAACTTCCAAGCGATTGAAATTCTTCACCGCCAAACTGTTTTTTGAATCTGGTTATGCCGGCCCATGGATGTTTTTCATCATCGGTCGGCGCAATTCCGAACATATCATAGAATTTGCAACCGCGGCGTTTTGCCTCGCGCATCACCTCCCAATGAAGTTTGTAGGGTGCCATTTTCTCTCTCTGCTCATCGCTCGATCCGCCAAAAAGATAAATACAACTGTCTTTGTAAAAAATGATAATTGCCGAGGCTAAAACTGAATCATGCTGGACTACAGTGTTGTTGTTTGGTTCGTAATTTCGGGATTCATCGGTAATTTGGTCGCGAGCTTTAGCCGTGAACACCTGAACATAATCCTTTGGCGACAGGTTGTCAATAAGCGCCTGAAAATAGCTCAGACTTCGATAGGAAATTTTCTGTCGTTTTGCCATCTGCTGATATAACTGATAAAAATCCTCAACACTGCCTTTCTCAATCGCAAGCTGATTTTTCTCGGCAATTTTAATATTATATCGGCCCTTCTGTTTCATCTCTTTCAATATGTCATCTTCGGATTTTGTCAAATTTATCAGCAATGTGTGCTCCGGTTGCATTTCCTCAAAAGCTTTGGCAAATCCCGATTTTCCCGGCAAGATGTCACCGGCGACTTCATCGTTCGATTCCATCCGATAAAAAAGTGATTTTTCCTCGATAGCGATTTTTTTGATTTGATCAAGAAAAATTTTTTGCATTGCCAATTTTGTTTGGTCGCGGCTCATCATTGGCGAGTAAAGCATCGAGCCCAGTAGTGGAATTTTCCTTTCCAGGACAAGAATGTCAAAAACCCGCCAGCTTTTTTGCCAACCGGTTTTTAATTTGAATTTCTCCCATTCGGCTGTTTGGAAAATTGTCGCCATCAGACAAATTTTATATATTTAAATCATTGAATCATTTGGAATCCATTTTAAATTGAGGACTGGAAATTCTTGTTCCTCATTTAATCTAGCAAATTTGTTGAATAAAAAAAAGCGGCACTCTTGGTACCGCTGTAAAATCACTGAGTTCGTTGCAAAACTACCCGCCGGGTCAGTCGACCCTTGCCGAGTGGGTCGAGAAGATAAAGCGGAATTCGGGCGAGCCGACCGGGAATTTCCCGAATTGGCAACTGATAATCGGAACATTGGACTTTAACGAACTTTCTGCGAAGTCGAAAGAACAATGTCTTGATGCCAAGTAGGTGCCAGCGTTCGCTCACAATGGTGATTCCAATCAAGTCAAAATTCAAGCAGTTTTTCTCGATGATTCTGATAACATTAATCACATTCTGGCGAGTGATCAATGACATGGTTTCAGTGAAGATTCTGCCGTTCCACTCCGGGCAGTTATCTCCCCACCATTTTTCCATCAGTTTTGCTACCGGGGTAGTCTGACCCGGCGCGAAAACACCACCGGAAAAGATGACGGCGCCGTGATCATTACTGACAGCTTTTGCAGTTTTGAGGTTGGCAATGGTGTCGACGCCCAATTGATTACCGCTTACTCCCATACCAAAGACAACTAGGATCTTCGGCACCGGCACTGGCATTCCTCTCACCCTTTCGGAGTGGCAGAATAATCAGAATCTACCACCAAATGATAAAAATATCAATCCAGCGCTGAAAAAAATTGATTAAAAGTTCTATTGAATAAAAAAAGCGGTGCTTTTGACACCGCTATGGAATCACTGTTTTCGTCGTCGGGCGAGCTGTTTGTTGACCAGATCAGGACATCTGGGATCGCGGGTAATTCCCGTGTTGGTGATGGTGATTACTTCAATCTCCGGCTTTGACCCGTTCGTGACCTGAGCGGCAAGCTCTGCGAAATCATTCGCCGCTCGGCGGAGTGTATCCGAATCGTTGGCAGTCATTTCACACCTCCTATCAAGAAAAATAATAATTTAAGTTGTATGGAAAGTCAACGGATTTTCTGCTAAAATCAATCAGAAATGAAAAAAGATGAAATTATAATTTTGGCGATTGAAACCAGTTGTGATGAAACGGCGGCGGCAGTTATTGTCGCTCCTTACGAATTTACAAATAAAACCGAGAGCGAAATTACCAATAATGCGCCGTTAATTCTGTCGAATGTTATCAGTTCGTCGGCAGATTTGCACGCCAAAACCGCTGGAATCGTGCCGGAAGTTGCCAGTCGAGCACAGATGGAAGCGATATTGCCCGTAGTTGAGCAAGCTCTTCAACAAGCAAATTCAAAATTGCGGAGTGGGGATTTGTTGGAAGGTATAACCCACATTGCTGTCACAAATGGGCCGGGACTTATTGGTTCGTTGTTGGTCGGTTTTAATGCGGCGAAAACTATCGCCTATGCCAGAAATTTGCCATTCATTTCGATCAACCATATTGAAGGACACATTTACTCCGCCTTTGCGGGAACAAATAGGGAAAAACTGATGACGAATAACTTTGGTATCGAATTTCCGATCTTGGCGTTGACCGTTTCCGGCGGACACACATCTTTAACTTTGATGTCTGACCATGGCAAGTATCAAACTCAAGGCGAAACAATTGATGACGCCGCCGGTGAAGCTTTCGACAAGGTGGCAAAGCTGCTTGGGCTGGGGTATCCGGGTGGACCGGAAGTTTCGAAATTAGCGGAACAATATCGAAATAAAGTTCAAAAATCAAAATCCAAGAATCAAAACGAAGAAATCGAATTTCCCCGGCCGTTGATCAACCAGCCGAATTTTAACTTTTCGTTTTCCGGCTTAAAAACTGCGGTACTGACTCAAGTTAAAAAACTTATGACTTTCGATTTACAACTTACGACTGAGCAAAAAGAGCAGATCTGCTGGGCTTTTGAGGAAGCGGCAGTTGATGTCCTTTGCACCAAAGCGATCAAGGCGGCACGAAAGTGTCGACCAAAAGCAATAATTCTTGCCGGTGGCGTTGCGGCGAACCGTCGATTGCAGCAAGAACTCAGAAATCGAATTGAAAAATATAATTTGGAAGTCGAAGAAAAACATCAATTAAATTTTTTTACTCCCGGGGTTGGTATGACCGGCGACAATGCGGCGATGATCGGAATTGCCGCTTACTATCGGATTGTCAAGAATAACATTCCCGAACTTTTTGGCACGACTGTTGACTCAAACCTGAGTCTATAAAAAAAACCGGATGAAACATCATCCGGTGTCGGTTGGAGCTCCTCGCTTCTGTTGCCCGATTGCGACAACGGTTGCCCGATCTGCTTGCAGATCGGCGATGGCTTCGGTCACTGACTTGCCACCGCCCCGACTTGGCACCACAACGATGCCATCACCGTCGTGCTCCAGGGTGCTTTCCTCCTGGTGGTAGCCTTGGTCATAGGACTCGCCAGCCAAATCGAGAATTGTTTTCCGATCTTTACTGTCGAAAAGTTGCCTTTTGGCCATAATTATCACCTTCTTCGCGCGGAGTTAGGCCATCGACAAAAATATATCACAATCACAATCATCGTTCAAACTAATTTCATTATAAAAATCCGCCGGGCTACGGCGGATCGGCGAGAATTTGTTGCAAGTATCCTACGGTTCCTGTCGATGGAGCTGTTAAGATCCATTGGAAACCGGCCTGTTCTAGCTCCTCTTTGTGCTGACCGAAATCTTCGATGACAATGCGATTTTTCAACTGAGTCGGAAGCTCGGCCAAGGCGGATAACCACTCCGGACCGATGCCGGATTCTCGTGGCGCGACTTCGGTTAATACCAGTCGGTGGTTCTTCAGCCCATTAATAATCGCTTGAATTGATTTTTCAAATGTGTTTGAAAATATGCCTGAGACTTCAACCGACAATCCTTGCGCCCTTGCATGTCTAACTAAAGATTCCTTGCCACCCATTCGGAATGGAAAAATGATCAAGACGTCAGCCACAGTAATCCCTCCCGAAGTTTGTCGTAAACTGTTTATAACAAAAATTGTGAAAAAAAGCAACTAAGCGGACATTGCTAAAAAATTTCTACTCCACTGGAAAAGGTGGCTGGTCTTTGCTACACTAGCTATGGTAATGTTCAGCTTCTTATTAATCTTGCAAGCGATGAAAAAAACCTTCAATAAAAATTGGCAACACTTGGAAATCGAATCCAAACTTTACAATAACTGGGAGCAATCCGGCTATTTTAAGCCGGAAATTTCGCAAAAGCTATCAGCCGGTAGCGATCAGCTGTCAGCTAATAAACCGTTCGTTATTGCCATTCCGCCGCCGAATGTTACCGGCAAATTGCACATCGGTCACGCCTATGGAACGACTTTACAGGATTTAATGATTCGTTATCATCGTTTGCTCGGTGACGCCTCACTTTATATTCCCGGTATGGATCACGCCGGCATTGCGACCCAGGCTGTCGTTGATAAAAAATTGCGCAAAGAGGGCATTAACAAAAATGACATCGGTCGAGAGAAATTCGTCGAAGAAGTTTGGAAGTGGAAAGAGGAGTCGGGTGGAAAAATTTTGCAACAGTTGCGAGCGATCGGCGCGTCCTGTGATTGGGATCGTGAACGCTTCACATTGGATGCTGGATTATCGGACGCCGTTCGCCAAGCATTCATTCATCTTTATGAAAAAGATTTGATCTATCGAGGTTTGCGAACGGTAAACTGGTGCCCGAAATGTCACACGGCGATCGCCGATGACGAAGTCGAATACAAAAAGGAGATCGGAAAATTTTATTGGATTAAATACGGTCCTTTTATATTGGCGACTTCGCGTCCGGAAACCAAGCTCGGCGATACCGCTGTTGCCGTCCATCCGGGTGACAAGAGATACAAAGATATGGTCGGCAAAAAATATATGATTCCCGGAGTTCTGGGCGATTTTGAAGTTGAGGTTGTCGCTGACAACGCCGTCGATCCGAATTTCGGTAGCGGCGCAGTCAAGGTGACACCGGCGCACTCGATAATCGATTTTGAAATTTCCCAGCGACATAATATCCCGATCAAACAGGTGATCGACGATCGTGGCCGAATGATGGAAAACAGCGGCAAATACGCCGGCATGACAACCAAGGAAGCGCGCGAGGAGATTGTCGCCGATATGATGAAGCTTGGACTGATCGATCACGTCGATGAAAATTATGAACACAATATTGCGGTTTGTTATCGCTGTGGCGGCCAAATCGAGCCGATTCCTTCAAAACAGTGGTTTGTGAAAATGAAACCGTTGGCGGAGAAAGCCCGGCAGGCCGTCGAGTCCGGCGAAATCGAAATTATCCCGAAAAGATTTGAAAAAGTCTATTTTCATTGGCTCGATAACATTCGCGACTGGTGCGTCTCTCGCCAGCTTTGGTGGGGACATCAGATACCGGTATGGTATTCGGACTCAGAATTGTCGGAGGAGAAAATTTATGTTGGAGAAAATCCGCCGGAGGGCTACATTCAAGATGAAGACGTCTTGGATACCTGGTTTTCCTCGGCGCTGTGGCCGTTTTCAACTTTGGGCTGGCCCAATGGATCATCAGAAGATTATCAGCGGTTTTACCCGACAACAGTGATGGAAACCGGCTACGACATCCTATTTTTCTGGGTTGCCAGAATGATTATGATGGGGCAAGAACTTACGGGGAAAATTCCCTTCAAAACGGTCTATTTGCACGGTTTGGTTCGCGATGAGCATAATCGAAAGATGTCAAAATCGCTTGGCAACGCTTTGGATCCGCTAGATCTGATCGCCAAATACGGCACCGATGCACTGCGAATGGGCCTGATTATCGGTTCAACACCGGGTCAAGATGTTGCCATCGGCGAAAGTAAAATTAGGGGTTATCGCAACTTTACCAATAAAATTTGGAATGCTTCGCGTTTTGTCTCACTGCGGGTGACCGATGGTGATTTACAAAGCGGGGAGCAGGGAGAAAGTAAAATTTCCGATCTGAATATTGATGAAAAATTGTTGACCAAAGACGACCGTGAGATTCTGGTTTTGTACAAAACTGCTAAAGATCAAGTCACAAAGCATTTAAACAAATTCGAATTTTCATTAGCTGGAGAGTCTCTTTACAATTTTTTCTGGCATACTTTTTGTGACCAATATATCGAAAAATCAAAGTTACAGTTAGATGACGAAAAAATTAAAGACAACACCAAAAAAATTCTGATAAAAATACTCTCGGAAAGTTTGATCATGCTTCATCCGTTCGCGCCGTTTGTGACCGAGGCCGTTTGGCAGGAGTTGCGAGAATTTACGCCCAATTTGGCCGAATCAATCATGATTTCAACTTGGCCCAAGTAAATATTGGCATTAAAAATCCATTATGAAAAACGAAATTGAAATCTACTCCGGAAAGAGAGGAGTAGAGATAAAAGTTAAGTTTGAAAAGGAAACGTTTTGGCTGACACAAAACAGTTGGTAGAGCTTTTTAATACCTCTCAATCTGTTATCAGCCGTCATCTCAATAATATTTTTAATTCCGCTGAGTTGGATAAAAAAAGCAATATGCAAAAAATGCATAATGCTTTTTCAGACAAACCTGTGACATCATACAGTCTCGATGCAGTAATTTCTGTCGGTTATCGTGTCAATTCAAAAAAAGCGACTGATTTTCGGATTTGGGCAACTGAAAAATTAGGAAATTATTTGCTTAGTGGTTATATTTTAGACCGGAAAAAACTTTCGGTTGCCTATGATAAATTTCAGGAGATTAAAGATACTTTACTTTTGATCGAGGAAAAATCAAAGTTTGCCGAACTTAGTGGGCAGGAAAAAAATCTTCTGGATATCATTGGCGAATATGCAAAAACTTTTGATTTGTTGGAAAAATACGATCAAGGTAAATTGGAGATCGGTCGAGTTAACAAATATTTAAAATTCAGCCTGGAATCTGACGATTGTTTAAGGATAATAGAAAGTTTGCGCCAAAGTTTGGTCAAAAAGAAGATGATTTCCGACCTTTTCGGTCAAAGTGCCGGCGATAAAATCACAGGTGTCATCTGATTAATAAATCAAACCTTTGACGGTGCTGACCTGTATCCGAGCATTGAAGAAAAAGCCGCTAATTTGCTTTACTTTGTGATCAAAGATCACCCGTTTCTCGATGGTAACAAGCGTATTGGCTCGATTTTGTTCTTATATTTCTTGGAGAAAAATGGTTATCTTTACAAATCAAGCGGTGAGCAAAAAATCAATGATAATACCTTGACAGCTCTTTCACTTTTGGTTGCTGTCAGCGATCCGAGAGACAAGGAAAATTTGGTTAAACTGGTGATAAATTTAATCAGGTAGGAGTCTTTTCTACTAATTGAATAATGCCTCTAACGGATCCCATAGGTTGACAAAATCATGATCTTAGAGTTATAATTTCACTAGCTAATAATTAATTTGATAAGGAGAGATATGGGATCAGATTGTTCCAGTTGCACCCATTGTGACGATTGCGGTGTTGCCGAGCCAAAAGTTAAGGAAACCGAAGCTTGCGAATGTTCGAAGTGTCATTGCAATCCGTGCAAATGCGGTGAGGAAAAAAAAGAAGAAAAGAAATAATTTTTCTGAAATAATCAAAATTCCCGTGCAAATGCGCGGGTTTTTTGATACTATCAAATAGTTAGACTTCTTGGTTTACCCGTTATCAGTTATCAGTTAAAATTATGATTATTGACGCTTTGGCAAATTTTGCGACGACTGTAATTTCTCACCTTGGTTACCTGGGTATTTTTTTCTTGATGGGGCTTGAATCGGCTTGCATTCCGATCCCATCGGAGGTGATCATGCCGTTTGCCGGTTTCTTGGTCATCAGCGGTCAATTTGGATTTATCGGCGTGGTGATTATCGGATCGCTGGGGAATTTAGCCGGTTCACTTTTTTCCTATTGGGTTGGATATCGTGGTGGTCGGCCACTGATCGAAAAATACGGCAAATTTATCTTGCTTTCTCATCGCGATTTGGATTCATCGGACCGCTTCTTTAAAAAATACGGTGATAGCACGGTATTTTTTTCACGTCTTCTTCCGGTTATTAGGACATTTATCTCCTTGCCGGCTGGAATATCGAGAATGGAAATAAAAAAATTTATTCTTTATACCTTGGCTGGCGTCATCCCGTTCACGGCTTTTTTGGCTTATGCCGGCGTAATACTAAACAACAACTGGGACAGGCTTCGACCGTATTTTCATAAGTTCGATTTGGCGATTGTCATTGTTATTGTTTTGGCCATTGCGTGGTTTATTGTCAGACACTTGAAACACCGATCAAATTAGACTGCTATGTTTTATATGTTTATACTTCCTCGCTTAGATCCCCAACCAAAAGATCATCAGAAGTTTATATCTCACCCGTACCAATCTGCCAAACATAGACTCTTTAGTTTACCAGTCTGATAGATAATTATCTCTGGTTTCTCCTGTTGCAACTAATGTTGAGTCCGTTGAAAAATCAATAGTTTTTCTTTAACAGGCCTCTTTGTTAAATGGTTTTAGCAAACAGGCTGACAAAGATCGGTAACAAGCTGTCCAACAGTGCCAGTGTTGGCTTGTTCAGCTTCGGGATTGTTCGTTCCTTAACATTTTTGGCACATTTCTCCCTTGGCTATGTAGAATTTGACCAGACACAGTTATTAGAATACACATACCCTTTAAGGGTAGATCCAGTCATAAAGGCCACGACGACTTTTAGATTGACTGCCAGTGCCGTCATCACTGTTTGGGCATGATATTTTTTTAGCCCTAGATAACGGCACCGCTTTAATTCGTGACCTTGTTTTTCTTCTGCAAATTTTCTTTCAACCTTGTAACGTTCCCGCAGTCCATCTCTGTGTTTCGGATCATTATTCAAATCTTGCCACATCTGAGCGGTTCTGGTTTTCTTAAGCTTTATGGCGTTACCAAGATTCTTGTCTTTAAGATATTCGTGAATATTACCATCGTCATAACCTCTATCACCACCGTATGTTCGATTCGGATCCATGCCTTTGACTTGATTGTTTTTATTGGCGACTTTAATGAATTGTTTGCCGTCGGTTTCATTACCGGGAGTAGTAACAACTGAGGTGATGAGACAAGATGACGCATTCATACTGGTGTGACTTTTGTAGCCATGAAAACATTCTTTCTGTTTTTCCATCTTTCCGGTTTCGATATTCTTAACTTCTTTGACATGTTTAACTCCCCAAGCAGCATCGGGATCACGGGGAGAAGTAGGAGTTTGGGAGTTGCCGTCTTTATCTTTTTTACCACCTTTCTTTCGTTGTTTATCTTTATCAGTGTTAACATCAGCGGTAGTGTGAGTAGCATCAATAATCTGGATTGAACCAAACTGAATGCCTTTGTTTTGCGCCTGTTTCAATATTTCGCGTAACAATTCATCAAAAGCAGATTTACCGCCACCCAGAAGTAATCTTTCCTTAAAGTAAGTCAACGTCGAGTGATCCGGAGCTTTTTCATCTACCCCAAGACCAACGAAGTATTTAAAAGTTAAATCAAAAGTCACTCTTTCTTCTATCTGTCTTTCTGAAATGTTATACAGATAGGATAGGAACAGCATTCGAAGCAGTAAAGCCGGATCATACGGGAGATTACCACCTCCCTTGCTTTCAGAAATACGATACCATTTTAACAATTTGTGACTAAATACTTCCCAGTCAATGATTTCTTTAGCTTTAACCAAGAAATGATTTTTGGGTATTACTTGCTGATACAGAAACGTTCCGAAGAAGCTATCTGTAGTTTGTTTCTTGAACCTGACATTCTTATTCATTTTATCCCTCCAATTTAGTGTATTTGCTAGTCCTACACTAACATTATACCAAATTGAAGAGACAAGATGAAGGTTAGTTGTTCAACGGGCTCAATGTTTGTATTTGATTTTACCATTTGATATACTTAACTTAGTAACAATCAAACAGGAAATAAGCTCTGATTAAACTCTGTGAGGGGAATGAAAAAAGCGATTAGGAACTTTTTTGATCGATTTTTGAGTATAATCACTATCTC